>CAZIUO010000131.1:0-1528 GCA_964542575.1 uncultured Muribaculaceae bacterium | reverse complement strand
GAGGCTCGTTTCGGGCCCCGACTGGGATTTTCGCCGCGTCTCGTGCCCGTGGAGGCTCGTTTCGGGCCCCGACTGCGATTCTTGCCTGGTCTCGTGCCCGTGGAGGGCTGTTCCGGGCCCGACCTGGCGGTTCAGAGGCGTGTCAGAAGCGGATTTTTGCCAGGAGGCCGCCGCAGAAGACAGCCGCAATCCCAAGCACGACGCTCAGCAGGGCATACAGCGCAAAATTCTGGTAATGTCCGCCCTGCAGCATCGCAAGGCTCTCGGAAGCGAATGTGGAGAAAGTGGTGAATCCGCCGCAGAACCCCGTGGTGAGCAGCAGCAGAAGCCCCTTGTCCAGCGAGGGGTATCTGGCAAAGATGCCATAGAGCAGCCCTATCAGCAGGCAGCCGGCGATATTCACCGCAAAAGTGGCCGCCGGGAACCCGTTCGCGGGCTTGATTGCCAGCGAAATGAGATATCGCAGCGCCCCTCCGGCAAAACTCCCCGCCCCCACCAGCAGCACAGATTTCAAAATATTTGTCATAGGGGCAAAGGTAGCGATTTTGATATATCTTTGCGGGCGATTTTTCAAAACCGGATATGGATTTTCTCAGGAAGGTGTCCCGCTTTGTGGGCAAATATATGGCGGTGATAGTCATCGCGATGGCGCTGCTGGCCCTGCTGCGGCCCGGCGCCGTGGGCTTTCTCAAAACCAGCTACATCAACTACCTGCTCTGCATAGTGATGTTCGGGATGGGTCTGACCCTCAAACCGGGCGACTTCAAGGTGGTGTTCAGCCACCCGCGCGACGTGTGCATAGGCTTTCTGGCGCAGTTCACCATAATGCCGCTGCTGGCCTGGCTGCTCTCGCGTGTCTTCGGCCTCTCGCCCGAACTCACTGTGGGCGTGATACTTGTGGGGACCTGCCCCGGCGGCACGTCGTCCAATGTCATCACCTACCTGGCCAAGGGCGACGTTCCCCTCTCGGTGGGGATGACGGCCGTCTCCACCATCTTCGCCCCCATAATGACGCCGCTGCTGACATATCTCTACGCCGGTGAGACGGTGGACGTGCAGCTGCTGCCTATGTTCCTCTCGATTCTGCAGGTGGTCATAATCCCCATCGCGCTGGGCTTCGCCATCAATCACTTCTTCCCTAAATTTGCCGACGGCGCCGCCGATCTGCTGCCGCTGGTGTCGACCCTGGCCATAGTGGCCATCGTGGGGGCGGTGGTCGGCGCCAATGCGGCCAAGATTCTGGACTGCGGGTTGCTGGTGTTCTGCGTGGTGGTGCTGCACAATTTGCTGGGGTATGCGCTGGGCTACGGGGCCGCGCGGCTGCTGGGGATGGATGCGAGAAAGTGCCGCACGGTGTCGATCGAGGTGGGGATGCAGAATTCGGGGCTGGCCGCTTCGCTGGCGGCGGTGCATTTTGCGCAGTATCCGCTGGCGACGCTGCCCGGGGCGCTGTTCAGCGTCTGGCACAATGTCTCCGGCGCCATCCTGGCCGGCATCTTCGCAAAAAAAGCCGAGTAATCTCCGGCGC
>CAZIUO010000130.1:0-1563 GCA_964542575.1 uncultured Muribaculaceae bacterium | reverse complement strand
GTATTTTTTCTACCAGCCAAGCCCCTTCATACGAAGCATCTGATGCGCCGATATCTCATAGACTCATTCAACTCTCAACTCTCAACTCTAAACTCTACACTCTCGTTGCAAACTAACGTCTCCGCTTGCGGGAAGGCACATAGAAATCCTTCTCGGTGAGGCCGCACAGCGACGCCACCTCCTTGCAATAGTCCAGGCGGAACGAGCGGTGGTCGCGGGTGTCGGAGCCGAAGGTGAACTTGAGCCCCGCCTTCTTGGCCCGCAAAATAAACTCGGGGTGGGGCGTGTGGGCCAGGTCATTGATCTCGATGGCAACCTTGCCGTCGCGCGCCGCCTCTATGATCTGCTCCTGACGCTCCACGGTCCACAGCCGGTAATAGTCGCGGGCGATGCAGGGGGGCAGGAACAGCGGCCAGCCGAGAATGTCCAGCCGCTCCTTCTTGTGGGCGAGAATCTTCATATACCACTCCATTGAGCGCTGCATGAAATCCTCCTCGTCGTCCACATAGCACGTGTGCTCCCAGAGCTCCATCCGGTCGCCGTACTTGTTGCCGTCGGGCATATACTGCGGATCCATCAGCACATAGTCCACCTGGTCGATGAGATCCTTAGAGAGATTTTTGCTCCAGCCGGGCTGCGCGGGCTGCAGACCCATATAGCAGGGGTAGTCCTTGACTTCGTCGATGAAACGCTGCAGGTCCTCGTCGCTCTGGATGCCCCAGGGGGCGACATTCTGCATTATGCCCACCGACTCGAAGCCGGACTCCTTGCTCTTGCGCACTATGTCGTCTGCAGAGAGGCTGTCGGAGCGGTGGATGTGGAGGTCGTAGATGGGAAAGTCATATTTCTTTCTGGAGGCGGGGGCGCTTTCCCGGCCCGGTTCGGAGGCGAGATTCATGGCATCAGCCCCCAGCGCCATACTGCCCAGCACTATCGTGCCGGCCGATTTGAGGAATGTTTTTCTGTCCATAGAGCCAAGGTACGAATTATTTTCAGAAAAGCTGCTTTACGACGCGGCACGGATTTCCGGCGGCGAGGACTCCGGCGGGGATGTCGCGGGTCACGACGCTGCCGGCCCCGATGACCGAGTCATTTCCGATGCTCACCCCGGGCACTATGCTCACGTTGCCGCCAATCCACACATTGGTGCCGACGGTGATGGGTCTGGGGATGAGTCCGCCCGCGGCGCGCTCGGCGCTGTCAAGGGAGTGGTTGCCGGAAAAAAGACCCACGTTGGGGCCGATGAGGGTGCCGCTGCCGATGGTTATCAGCCCGCAGTCGAGCATCACGCAGCCGAAGTTGATGTAGATGTCGCTGCCGAGCACTATGTTTTTGCCGAATTCGCAGCGGAAGTCAGGCTCTATCCATACGTTTTTGCCAACCGAGCGGAAAAGACGCCGCATAATGTCTTCCCGCTCGGCAATCTGGCTGTCGTCGAGGAGGTTGTATGCGCGGAAGAGTTTTTTTGCCGCCACGCGGCGGTCAAAGAGGTCGCGGTCAAAGTCGTTGTAGGTTTCGCCGGCCTGCATTTTTTCCCATTCGTTCATCTGAATCAGTTTTAAA
>CAZIUO010000129.1:0-1605 GCA_964542575.1 uncultured Muribaculaceae bacterium | reverse complement strand
CCGTGTGAAAAACAGGGCTTTTTCACACGGTTTCTCAGTGCACGACAGCGGCCGGTTCCGTGCCCGTAGAAGCTCGTTTCAGATCCCAACTGAGATTCCCGCCACTCCGCCACTTCTCTCCTCTCCACTTCTCTAAACTCTACACTCTACACTCTACACTCTCCACTCTCAACTTCCAGAACCTCACCTCTCCAGACTCTCGCGCAACTGCCGCAGGGCCTCGCGGGGGTCGCCGCAGGCATCGAGCAGCGACACGAATTTGCTGCCGATGATGGCGCCGGCTGCATTGGAGAGGGCCGCCTGCAGCGTGCTGCGGTTGGAAATGCCGAAGCCTATCATCCGCGGATTGCGCAGCTCCAGGGAGTTGATGCGGGAGAAATACTCCAGATTGCCGCTGTCGAACTCGCTCCGGGCCCCGGTGGTGGAAGCCGACGACACCATATAAATGAAGCCGTCGGTGTTGGCGTCTATAAAGCGGATGCGCTCCTCGCCGGTCTCCGGGGTGATGAGCATTATGATTTTGAGGCCGTAGCGGTCGGCGACAGCCTTGTACTCATCCATATAGTCCTTGAAGGGCAAGTCGGGGATAATCATCCCGTCAATGCCGACCTCGCTGCACTTGGCGCAGAAATTCTCGAAGCCGAAATGCATAATGGGGTTGAGGTAGCCCATCGCCACCAGCGCAGTGCTGACCCTGCTGCGGATGCCTGCCAGCTGCCCGAAAAGCACGCGCAGCGACATCCCGCCCCTGAGGGCCTTGGTGGCGGCATCCTGAATCACGGGGCCGTCGGCCATCGGGTCGCTGAAGGGCATCCCTATTTCAATCATATCCACTCCGCCCTCCGCCAGCGCCATTATGGTGTCGGCGGTGGAGTCCAATGAGGGGTGTCCCGCGCAAAAATAAATCGAGAGTATCCCCTGTTTCTTCTCTTGAAAAAGTCGGTTGATTCTGTTCATATCCTTTTATTTTCTGATTTTACAAATGAATTCCCGCAACAGCGCGGTGTCTTTGATCCCCGGGGCGCTCTCGAAGCGGCTGTTGAGGTCGATGCCGGCAAACCGGGGGTGGCTGATGGCGCGCAGGGCCTCGGCGTCGCCGGTGCCGATGCCGCCGCTCAGCAGAAACGGCAGCGAGCCGCGGTAGGCCTCCAGCAGGCCCCAGTCGAATTTGGCGCCGCTGCCGCCGAAACCGCTGCAGCGGGTGTCAAAGAGCAACATATCGGCGCACTGCTGATAGGCTTCGGCCGCCGCCAGGTCGCACCCGGATGCCACCGGGAGGGCCTTGATGATGCCGCAGCCCCCCGGCAGCCGCAGGCGGAGCGTCCGGCAGAACTGCGGGCTCTCGGAGCCGTGCAGCTGCACGTAGTCCAGTGCGTATTCCGCCGCCCGGGCGCAGATTTCGTCGGCCGGGGCGTTTACGAAGACGCCGGCGCGACGGGCCCTGGACGGGAGGTAGCCCGGCCGGTAGTCCACGCAGCGGGGCGATTTGCTGTAAAAAATGAGGCCGATGAGGTCGGCCCCCAGCGCTTCTGTCTGACGGATGTTTTCTCCGTCTCGCATTCCACATACCTTTATAATCATAACCTGTAATCTAAACTTCCAACG
>CAZIUO010000128.1:0-1699 GCA_964542575.1 uncultured Muribaculaceae bacterium | reverse complement strand
TAGCGGATATTTTCTTTATCCGCCGAGACCCTTCATACGAAGCATCTGATGCGCCAATATTTCTTTGTATCCTTTCAACTCTAAACTCTAAACTCTACACTATCTTAAACACGGCCATATCGCCCTCGTCTATCGTTATGTCATACGTCCCGGGGGCATATTCGGTGAAAACTCCCTCGCGATCTATCCCGTACACCATATCCTCCACCTCAATCGTAAGAGTCTGCCCGGTCTGCCAGGAAAAATTCTGCACCACGACATACCGGTTCCCGCAATTCTCAACATAAGACACAATCGCCTCGCCGCTCGTCTCCAGATTTGAAATCTGCTCCGGCAGAGTCGACTTGTCAAAACTGTCCACATAATCCTGAATGACATTGGTGAAGGCGACATACGGGACACTGCAGCCTGCAAATACGAAGCCGCGGCTGTGCATCTCGCGATTGTAATCCCTGCAGACATCATAAGCGCCCGTGTAGGAGCCGTCGCCCATCACCGGGGCATAATTGGTGCCGCTGGTGGCGCGCCACACGAAATACTGGTTGACCTGCGCACCGAACGCCAGATTGGTGTTGCACTGCAGGCGGAGCGTGGCCAGCGTGGGGTCCTCGCGTTTACCCAAGCGGCAGCTCTGGGCAAAGGCCCAGAAAGGGATGCCGTGCCGCCTCGCGGTGCTGCGCACTATTGCCAGGCTCTTGATCCAGCTGTGGTCTATGTAACCCAGATAAACGGGATACTGGTCAAAGGTTATGAGCTCGAGGCCGCACCCCGACACATAACTCTCAACATAATCTTCATATTCATTCACGCCCAGAGTGTAGCGAGAAGCGGTGGCGGAGTTCAGGTTGAGATAGACCGGGTGCACGGGATCCAGCTCGTTCACGTGCTTTCTGATGACCGCCAGCTGCTCTATGTCGTCTGTAGAGGGCTCGTCCTCTATCTGGTAGGCGCACAGCGCGGGATAATCCTTGACCTTGTTGATGATATCGTCCAGCCCCGTGTAGTTGTCCGGGTCGCGGTAATACCGGCCGGTGTACATATTGATGAAGAAGACCACCTTGATGCCGTATTTCTGTGCGAGTCTGAAATGCTCGTCATAGTTGTCGTCGCCCTCCACGCTCATCATATTGATGCCGGCATCGGCCATCTTGCCGTAGTGATAGTCGTTGGCCATACTCTCGTTGAGGGAGAAGTAGGCCATCGAGCCGACGCTGGTGCGGGTGGCGGCGGTGTAGGGGTCGCGCACCATCACCGGCAGGGGCGCCGCCGTGACATTGCCCTCGGCATCCACCGCGCTGATCACCAGGTTCGCGGGGCTTGCGGGGTCCGGGGCGGTGAGAATCACCTCGCCCGAGCTCTCCCCGGAGCTCACCACGCTGGCGCTCCAGCCGTCCACGGCGCTTACGCTCACCTCGGCCGCCCTGGGCAGGGTGTAGGCGACGGTGACGCTGCCGCCGGCATCCACGCCGTAGCGGGCCTTGTCAAAACTGAAGCTGAAGTCGGTTGACGGCACATCAGACGGCTGCTGCGCCTCGGGCACTTCTATCGCCCCGATCACGCGCTGCAGGCTGTCCGCCTCGCCGCGCAGAGCCTCCAGCTGCGCATCATAATCGCCGCAGCCCGCCGAGGCCAGCGCCACCGCGGCCATCGCGGCCATCGCCGTCACTATCCGCTTTATCATAACTCTAAACTCTAAACT
>CAZIUO010000127.1:0-1708 GCA_964542575.1 uncultured Muribaculaceae bacterium | reverse complement strand
AGTCCCTTATCATCTCGATGGCGCGGGCGACGCCGGTGGTGGCTTTGTCGCGGATGGAGATGACGTCTTGCTCGCCGTCGATGGGGGTGCCGTTGGGGTCGACCACAATCACGGGGCATCCGATGGGGGTGAAGCGCCAGAGGCTGGCGGCGGGCTGCACCAGCAGCGAGGTGCCCACAATCACCATACAGTCGGCCTCTTTGAGCTCGGCGAGAGCCTCGTCCATCTTGGGCACCGCCTCGCCAAAGAAGACGATGTGGGGCCTGTACTGCACGCCGCGGCCGTCGGCATCGCCCAATCTCACGGCAGAGTAGCCGACATCTTTGATGCGCGCTTCGCTGAAGCCGTCTTCGTCGGTATATGAATCTTCCGGACGCACTTTGGTGAGTTCTCCGTGCAGGTGGATGACGCGGCGGCTGCCCGCCCTCTCGTGCAGGTTGTCGACATTCTGAGTGATGACCACGACGTCATAGTCCCGCTCGAGGGCGGCAATGGCAAGGTGGGCGGCGTTGGGCTCGGCCGAGGCCAGCTGCGCGCGCCGGTCGTTGTAGAAATCGAGCACCACGCGCGGATTGCGCTGCCACCCCTGGATGGAGGCGACCTCCATCACGTCGTGATTTTCCCAGAGCCCGCCGCTGTCGCGGAAGGTGGAGATGCCGCTTTCGGCGCTGATTCCCGCGCCGGAGAGGAATACAATCTTTTTCATACGCTTCGCTGGTTGCAAGACATAAAGGTAGTTATTATTCGTTATATTTGTAACAGACACTGCCGAGCGGCGCCTGCCGGCTTTTTGCACCCCGCGTATGAAGACATATACTCTGTTTCAGGAATACATCTGGCTGGTGAACACCATTCACAAGGCCGGCCGCATCTCGCTCGAGGAGATTAACCGCAAGTGGACGGATACCGAAATGAGCGAAGGCATCAGCCTGGCGCGCAGCACGTTCAACCGCCACAAGGATGCCATCCAGGATATGTTCGGCATCTACATCGAGTGCGACAGGAAGGACGGCTTCAAATACTACATCGGCAACAGCGAGGTGCTCGAAGAGGACTCCATACAGAACTGGATGCTCTCCACCCTGTCGGTGAACAACATTCTGAGCGAGAGCAAAAGCATCCACGACAGGATTCTGCTGGAGAGCATCCCCTCCGACGGGGAGAATCTCCACAAATACATCGACGCAATGAAACGGAGCCTTCGCATCAGCGTCCGTTACCGCCGGTATATGTCAGACCACGAAACCGAGATGAAAGCCGAGCCGTACTGCGTCAAACTCTTCAACAGGCGCTGGTACGCTCTGGTCAAGGCGATGAAAAAGGGGGACTTGATAATGCTTGCGTTTGACCGCATCAAGTATCTGGAGGTCACCGGCGAGAAGTTCGATTATGACCGTGATTTCGACGCCGCCCATTGGTTCAGCGACTGCTACGGGATAGTCAAGGATGCCGACGTCCCGGTGCAGCGCGTCGTGATCCGGGCATACGGGCAGGAGGCTTTCTATATGCGGGACCTGCCGCTGCACCCGTCGCAGAAAGAGATTGCCTGCAGCGAAGAATACTCCGATTTTGAGCTGACGCTGCGCCCTACCGGAGATTTCCAGACTCCCCTGCTCTCCCGAGGCGGCGCCATAAAGGTGCTGGAGCCGCAATGGCTGGCCGACACCATCCGCGACAGCCATCTCAAGGCCGTCGCGCGCTACAGCGA
>CAZIUO010000126.1:0-1715 GCA_964542575.1 uncultured Muribaculaceae bacterium | reverse complement strand
CCACGGGCCCAAGTTTCGGCAATAAATCCAGCTCGTGCCCCAGATGAGGCTCCCCAGGCCCCAAATGTCACGACACCGGCCCCCGCAAGTTGTCTTGTTGTCACGTTGTCTTTCTTCCCACTCTACACTCTCCTCTCTCCTCTCTCCTCTCTCCTCTTTCCTCTTTCCTCTTTCCTCTCTCCACTTTCCACTTTCCACTTTCCACTTCCAACTCTACACTCTCCACTCCTCTAAACTCTAAACTCTAAACTCTAAACTCTCCACTCTAAAGGTCCCGCTGCAGGCTGCGGAAGTAGCGCACTATCACGGGCAGGGCGATGGCAAAGGAGAGGAGGTCGGCGGCGGCCTGGCAGATCTCCACGCCGGTGAGGCCGATGATGCGGGGCAGCACGATTATCAGCGGGATGAAGCAGATGCCGTTGCGGCAGGCGGCCACGATGTTGGCCGAGAGGCTGCGTCCGCTGGTCTGCAGTATCATATTGGCAAAGGTGATGAAGGCGGCCACGGGCCAGCTGACGATTTGCCAGCGGAGGGCGTCGGCGCCGACTGCGACCACCTCGGGGTCGTGCCGCAGCAGGTCCACAATCGCAGGGGCGCAGATGAATCCGGGGATGCCGCAGAGCAGCGTGAAGGCGACGCCGCACTGCAGGCAGAAGAAAAAGCCCTTTCTGACGCGGCCGTAGAGGCGGGCGCCGTAGCTGAAGCCGCACATCGGCTGGAACCCCTGCCCTATGCCGATGACGATGGCAAAGACGACTGACGAGATGCGCCCCACAATGGACATTCCGGCGATGGCGGCGTCGCCGTAGGGCACGGCGGCCAGATTGAGCAGGAACACGGCGAGGCTGGCGAGGCCTTGGCGGCTGAGCGAGGGGGTGCCGTCTTTGAAGATGACACGGTAGAAGCGCCTTTCGCGGGAGAATTCGGCGGGGCGGATGCGGATGCCGCCGCTGCGCCGGCTCATCAGCAGCAGGGTCACGAAGCCCACTATCTGGCCGATGACAGTGCCGATTGCGGTGCCGCGGATGCCCAGGCCCAGGGTGAATGTGAAGATGGGCACCAGGATCACATTGAGCAGGGCGCCGGCCACCACGCCGACCATCGCGTAGAAGGCGTTGCCCTGGAAGCGCATCTGGTTGTTGAGGGTCATCGAGGCGGTCATAAAGGGCGCGCCCAGCAGCAGGATGCCCAGAAATTCTTTGGTGAGTGGGAGGATTGTGGGGGTCGAGCCCAGCGCGCGGGAGATCGGCTCCAGAAAGATCAGCCCCAGGGCGGTGATGAGGGTCCCGCTCGCAAGGGAGCAGAAGAAGGCGGTGGCGGCCATTTTGCTGGCGTCGGCGCTTTTCTGCGCCCCGAGGCTGCGGGAGATGTAGGTGCCCGAGCCCTGCCCGAAGAAGAACCCGAAGGCCTGGATCACCGTCATCACGGGAAAGACGACCCCGACCGCGGCTGTGGCCTGGGTGCTGATTTTGCCCACGAAGTATGTATCAACTATGTTATACAGGCTGGTGACCAGCATACTGATGATGGTGGGCACCGCCATTGTGGCGATCACGCGACCCACGGGGGCCTGCGTCAGAAATTCGTAGTTGCCGTTTTTTTGCATACCCTGCTTGCGCGGCGGCGGACGGTTTGCAGCGCCGGGATACATCTCCTCGCGCTCATCTGCAGCATTCCCCGCCGGCCGGCGCAGCAAAGATACATAATTAGTCGGC
>CAZIUO010000125.1:0-1744 GCA_964542575.1 uncultured Muribaculaceae bacterium | reverse complement strand
CCGCACCGGTATGACTCCCGGCGAGTATCGCAAAATCTCATAGCTTTGCCGCGCCATTTTTAGTAAGAAGTCTCTTAGTAAGAAGTCTCTTAGTAAGAAGTCTCTTACTAAGTCGCAGGTTACTAATTCAATTGCAACAGGCAGGCATCGATACAAAAGAAGCTGACCCTTTCGGGCCAGCTTCTTTTTTGTCACAATAGTCTTGGATTCTGCCGCGCATCAACGCTCCGCCTGCAAGGGGCTTGGCGGGTAGAAAAAATACCCGCTACGCCCCTTCAGGCATCCGCGATTTTGATGCGCTAAAGCGAGCTTTCCACATATTTTCACCTATCGGGAAATCACCACGGAGACTTTGTCGGCGGCTGCGAACTCGATGTCGGCCACGACGTGGGCATTGGTGAACATCTCCCTATACTCGGGGTCTTTATCTACAAGAGGCCACTCCACATCACCGCTGTAGAGGAATGTGTCGCTGTCCACGTTAAATGCGCTCCAGCTGTTCTTGTTGTCGTTGCCCACCTTCACCTCAAGATACAGGCAGTAATCAGAAGGCTCGGCAGTCGCCAGGTCGATTCCGTCCTTGAGGGTGCAGCTGGCTGTCGCCTGCTTCTTCACGGGGAATTCTGTGTAGGTGGCTTCTGCCTGATAGAGGAGCACGTTCTCGTTCTTGTACACGGTTTCGGTGGTGTTGCTCTTTGTGAGGACAACCTCCTCGCCGGCTATATTGCACTTGAGGTCGAACATATCCAGCATATCGGCTGCAAAGTACACGGATGTCTTGGTAGATGCGCTCTTGGCGGTGGGGGTCACAGGGGTGACGGGGGTTGTGTTGTTCTTGTCGCACGCAACAAGTGCGGCACCGCAGACCATCGCAGTGGCCATAAATGCGGCTAAGCTTGTCTTTTTCATTTGTAAGTTTTTAAATGTTTATTTTTCGAAATGCTGATAATCCTTGCGGTTTGCCCAGTTGCCGCCCCACTTGAAGCCGGCGGCAGAAAAAAGCTTGTAGCAGAGGTCGCCCCGCTCTATTTTGTAGTCGAAATCTGCGGTGCGGTCCAGATAAGGCGCGCCGGTGGCCGGCTCAATGATCTCGGTGCCGTCCGAGAGGTATTTGTGGTAGGGGTTGTAGAGGGGATTTATGTCCACGGCAAGCCCCAGCCCGTGCTTGGAGACCGTCTGCGTGTGCGAGATGAAGCGGAAATTGAACGACGAGGAGTTGTTGTCGCGCATCGACATCTCGTCGTCGGCATCCCAGCGGTCTATGAGCAGCATCCTCTCGATTGGATAGCCCGCATCGTAGAGCTTGCGGAATATCTCCAGCACCTCGCCGGCAATCGTGCGGGAGAGCACCATCTCGCCGACTATGCTGTTGCCATACTTGTCGGCGTGCAGGCAGCGGATGTAGCGCAGCGAGTCGCGCGCCACTGTGCAGTCGGCCTTGAAAGACTTGCCCTGCATCGCATCGAATATAGAGTCGGGGATCGGGACGCACTCGAAGAAGGCATCCTCGCCCACGGCCTGCAGATCTGCGGCCGACACGGTGTCGCCCGCCTGCCACTGCACTTTTTGGGGCTCTTCCGGCTCCGGGTCCTCCGGCAAATCGGGAGAGCACGCCACTGCAGCCGATATGCCTGCGGCAGTCAGCGCCAAATATGAGAGTATCTTATTGACTTTAATCTTCATTTCAACCGCCACAACCCCAGCCGGAATTTTGGCGGCGCAAAATTGCAAATTTTTTAATACG
>CAZIUO010000124.1:0-1828 GCA_964542575.1 uncultured Muribaculaceae bacterium | reverse complement strand
CCGCCGCTTCGCGCTTGCTATTGCTCGGCCCAGCCCTGCCCGCGCTCCGCTAGCGCCTGATGGCGCTTGACGAAGCCTCTGATGCGCCAAAAAATCTCGTAGGCGCCTAGCAGTGAAAATACTTCTCCACCAGGGCGAGGGTTTTGGCGGGGTCGCCGGCGAGGGAGTCGCGCAGGTTGGCGTCGTTGAAGGCGGAGAGGGTGGCGATGACGTCGTCGATGGTCCCTTTGGAGAAGACGTCGCGCTCTTCAAACACCGCGCGCTGCGCCTCCAGGCACCTGGCGGAAGCCACGCAGCTGTCGGGCAGGCACTTGAGGCTCTTGAGCCGCTCGGCGTTCTCCTCCTTGTGGATGTTGACGTTCACATAGGTGCGCTCGGCAACCTGCAGCGCGTCGCTCATCTCAAAGCCGTGGCGGCAGGCCACCGCCAGCGCGGCCATCAGCTGATAGATGTTGGCGGAGGCGTCGGGAGAGCGCATCTCCACCGTCTGCTTCTGCGTGGTGTCGTAGTGGCAGGCGGCCTCCAGCGGGTTGCTCTGCGCGCACATATCGTCGCCCGCGGCCCAACCCAGCGGCACGCGCACCAGCACGGAGCGGTTGCGGTCGCCCCAGCACACATTGGTGGGGGCCTCCTGATGAGGCACCAGCCGCAGGTACGATGTGGGGTTGCGGTTGCCGAAGGCGGTGATGGCGGGGGCGAGGTCCATCATCCCGGCAATGGCGCGACGGGCCTCGTCGGAGAGGACGCCGCCCGAGAGCATACGGCTCTTGCCCCCCTTCATCAGGCGCATATGGATATGCAGCCCCGAACCCGCCTTGCCGGCGATGATTTTGGGGGCGAAGGTCACGTTGTAGCCATATTCGCGCGCCAGGTTGCGGATGACCCATTTGGCCAGCATCAGGCTGTCGGCCGCCTGCAGCGCCGGCACGGGCAGGAATTCGATCTCGTTCTGCTCATAATTGAGGCCGCCCAGCACAAAATTGCCCACCTCGCAGTGGCCGTACTTTATCTGGCCGCCGCACTGGGCGATGTACTGCATGCATTGGGTGCGGAAGTCGTTGAATTTGGCAAACGGGCCCGACTCGTGGTAGCCGCGCTGGTCGCTGGCGCGGAAGTCCTCTTCGGCGGGGGCAATCACATAATATTCCAGCTCGCCCATCGCCTCAAAGTCCAGCCCGGTGACCTCGTGGAATGCGCGGCAGGCGCGCCGCAGGCTCTCCTGGGGGGCGCTTGCCAGAGGGCGGGCGTCCTTGTCGTAATAGTCGCAGAGGAAGCTGAGGGTCGGCAGTTTTGCAAAGGGGTCCACAAATGCGGTGGAGAAGCGGGGAATCACATAGAGGTCGCTGCTGCCCGCCTCGATAAAGGAGAAGAGGCTGGAGCCGTCGACCCGCTCGCCGCAGGAGAGGATTGTGTGCAGGTATTCGCTGCTGTTAATCACAAAGTTGAGGGTCTTGAGCCGGCCGTCGCCCGCGGGGTACATAAAGTTTATCATCCGGATGCCGTTCTCGCGGATGTAGGTGATTATGTCCTCCTTGGTCAGTTGGGAGGCGGGTTTTTCAAAGCGGGCCACCAGCGGGTTGGCGTGCATTGCATAGTTGTTTTCCATATCGTGTCTGAGTTTTTATGCGTTTAATTCTGTTAAATTAGCGATTGTTTTTGTCATTCCCAAAACCCTAAATCCAAAACCTTACTCTTTCCACTCGCAACTCGCAACTCCTCTAAACTCTAAACTTCAAAAGCCCCAGCAACCCCACCGCACATTTGCTGTTTATAACCCCATCCCTAAATCCCTTCCCCTGGGAAGGGACTTGCCCCACGGCACTCCGTG
>CAZIUO010000123.1:0-1835 GCA_964542575.1 uncultured Muribaculaceae bacterium | reverse complement strand
TTATGAAACCGAATATTGCGGTAATTTATGGCGGGCCTTCGTCAGAGAGGCCCATATCGATTCTGAGCGGCCGCTACGCCGCCTCTGTCATAGACCGTGACAGATATAATGTATATGAAATCCTCTTCAACACCGACAGCTGGCAGCTGGTAGAGTGGGAGGGAGAGCAGATGAACGTCAAAGGAGTCGTGGACAAAGGCAACTTCTCCTGCGGCGGGGGCAAATTCGACTGCGCCTGCATAATGATACACGGCATCCCGGGCGAGAACGGCCTGCTGCAGGGCTATTTTGAGATGCTGGGCGTGCCCGTGACCACCTGCAGCTCGTTTGTCTGCACCATCGCCTTCAACAAATACTCCTGCAAGCGGCTTCTGCTGGACACCGGGGTCAAGATGGCGGACGACGTGTTCCTGCGCCGCGGCGAGAGCTTTGACGCCGAGGCCATCGTGGCCCGCCTGGGGCTCCCGCTGTTTGTGAAGCCTTCCGACGGCGGCAGCAGCTTCGGGGTCACCAAAGTCAAGAGCGCCGGCGAAATCGCCGCAGCCGTGGAGTGCGCCCTGCGCGAGAGCGATACTGTGCTGATAGAGAAGGCCATAACGGGCCGCGAGATGACTCAGGCCATCTACACCGACTCGGGCCGCGCAGTGGCTCTGCCCATCACGGAAATCGTGACTCAGAACGAATATTTCGACTACGACGCCAAATACAACGGCAAGAGCAGCGAGATCTGCCCCGCCCCCGTCTCCGACGACCTGGCGGCGGAGATAACCCGCTGGACAGAGAAGATTTACGCCCATCTGGGGGCGACCGGCCTCATCAGGATGGACTACATAGTGGCTGAGGACGGGGTCTACTTCCTGGAGATCAACGCCACTCCCGGTATGACCCGTATGAGCCTGGTGCCCAAGATGGTGCGCACCAGCGGCCGCGATATGAAGGACTTCTTCACCGCAGTGATAGAAAACGCTCTCAAGAAATGACCCTCAAAGAGCATATAAAGGCCATCGAGAATGCCCTGGGAGGGCTTTATCCCCCCGAGGAGGCGCACGCCATAGCCGTCAGGACCGTGACGGGGCTGCTCTCGGTGCCCGACTACAAATACCTTAGCGAGCCCGATGCGAAGGTCGATGCCGCCAAGGAGGAGCTTCTCAGCGGCGCCGCGGCCCGCTTGGCCAAGGGGGAGCCGATGCAGTATGTGCTGGGGCACACCTGGTTTGCCGGCATCAAGATCAAGGTGGCGCCGGGGGTGCTGATTCCCCGCCCCGAGACGGAGCAGCTCTACGGCCTGGCCGCCGACGACTGCGACAAGCTGATGCAGGGCAGCAGCGACGACAGCTTCAACATTCTGGACATCTGCACCGGCAGCGGCGCGCTGGCATACGCCTTCGCCGCCGAATTTCCCGAGGCGCAGGTGTATGGCTGCGACCTGAGCGACGACGCCCTTGCGGTGGCCTGCCGCCAGAGGGTCAAGCTGCAGGGGGCGCGTCCGGTGCTGTTCAAGGCGGACGTGCTGCAGGATCCGCCCGCAGGGCTGCCGCAGTTTGACCTCATCGTGAGCAATCCGCCGTATGTGATGGAGAGCGAGCGGGAGCAGATGCGGCCCAATGTGCTGGACTGGGAGCCGGAGATGGCTCTCTTTGTCCCCGACAGTGATCCGCTGCGCTTTTATCGCGCGATTGCGGTGTGGGCGGAGAGGTTGCTCAAGGAGAACGGGAGTCTTTGGCTGGAGATCAATGAGAGGCTCGCGGCGGAGACTGCGGCGTTGTTTACCGGCGCGGCGGTCATCAAGGATATCAACGGCAAGGACCGCTTTGTCGTCGTCAAGAAGTAATAAA
>CAZIUO010000122.1:0-1847 GCA_964542575.1 uncultured Muribaculaceae bacterium | reverse complement strand
AACTCTCCACTCTAAACTCTCAAAACTCCACCGGCGCCCGGTTGTCGCGGATGTAGGCGACGGCGTTCATTATCAGCGGGCGCATATAGGTATCCTCGTCGATGTAGGGGACGGTCTTGCGCAGCCCCGCCACAACGCTCTCCAGCACCGGCGAACTCTTCTGCGGCCGGCGGAACTCCAGCGCCTGCGCGGCGTTGAAGAGCTCGATGCCGAGCACCGTCTGCACATTCTCCACCACGCGCACCAGCTTGGTGGCGGAGTTGGCTCCCATACTCACGTGGTCTTCCTGCCCGTTGGACGAGGGGACCGAGTCGCACGAGGCGGGCCAGCAGTAGCCCTTGTTCTGGCTCACGATGGAGGCGGCGGTGTACTGCGGAATCATAAAGCCGCTGTTGAGTCCCGGCTTGGCCACCAGGTAGCGCGGCAGTCCGCGGTAGCCGTGCACCAGAAGGTAGATGCGCCGCTCCGAGATGCTGGCCAGCTCCGAGAGGGCCACCGCCATCGAGTCCATCGGAATCGCGATGGGTTCGCCGTGGAAGTTGCCGGCCGATATCACCATATCCTCGTCGGGGAAGATGCTGGGGTTGTCGGTGGCGGAGTTTATCTCGTTCTCGATCACCGACGTCACATAGTGCAGGTTGTCTTTGGCGGCGCCGTGCACCTGCGGGATGCAGCGGAATGAGTACGGGTCCTGCACGTGTTCCTTGGGCCTGCGGATGAGTTCGCTCCCCTCCAGCAGGCGGATGAAGCGCTCGCCCGTCTCGATCTGCCCGACGTGGGGGCGGATGCGGTGGGTCAGCGGCAAGAAGGGCTCTATGCGGCCGTCGTAGGCGTCAAGCGAGAGGGCGCCGATGACGTCGGCCCATTTTGAGAGCCGCTGGGCGCGGATGAGCGACCACACGGCGTGCGCGCTCATAAACTGGGTGCCGTTGAGCAGCGCCAGCCCCTCCTTGGACTGCAGGCGAATGGGCTCCCACCCCAGTTCTTTCCAGAGTTCGGCCGCCTGACGCACCTCGCCCTTGTAGTGCACCTCGCCCATTCCGATGAGCGGCAGGCACATATGGGCCAGCGGGGCCAGGTCGCCCGACGCCCCCAGCGAGCCCTGCTGATAGACCACCGGGATGATGTCGTTGTTGAACATATCCACCAGGCGCTGCACTGTGGCCAGCTGCGCGCCGGAGTGGCCGTATGAGAGGCACTGCACCTTGAGCAGCAGCATCAGTTTGACGATTTCGGGGCGGACTGTCTCGCCGGTGCCGCAGGCGTGCGACATCACCAGGTTGTGCTGGAGTTGCGAGAGGTCCTCGGGGGGAATCGTGACGTTGTAGAGGCTGCCGAAGCCGGTGGTGACGCCGTAGACCGGACGGTCTACATTTTCCATTTTGGAGTCGAGATAGCGGCGGCATTTCTCGATTGCCGCAATCGCGCCCTCGCTGAGGGCGATTTTCTCGCCGCGGTCCATTATCTCCTCGAGACGCTGCAGCGAAAGGTGTTCGTTTGATATGTAGTGCATAGCAGTTTAGAGTTTAGAGTTTAGAGTTTAGAGTTGAGAGTTGAGAGAAGTTGAGAGTTGAGAGTTGAGAGTGTTATCGGCGCATCAAAAAGCGGATGCTTTTAGCGGGCGAGCATCCACAAAACACCCCCTTCTGGTGGATGAAACAGCTTTTGACGGCCGCGCATCCACGGAATGGCCCCCGTGGTGGATGAAAGCGGTTTTAGCGGGCTAACATCCACAGAAATACCCCCTGCGGTGGACAGACGCGATAATCGCATCCGCGCATCAAAATCGCGTGCGCCATCAGGCGCTAGCGAAGGGGCCGAAGGGTAGGCTTGCAGAATAGCGGCCC
>CAZIUO010000121.1:0-1873 GCA_964542575.1 uncultured Muribaculaceae bacterium | reverse complement strand
ACTCTCAAGAAAGAGGCAATGGCGGCGCGGCTCTTGAGGTCGCGGGCGTCGGCGGCGTCGTCAAAGGCGCCCGCCTCGTAGAGCGTGCGCAGGCTGCTCACAATCTCGGCGCTCTCGGGGTCGTCGGGGTCAATCAACCCCACCTTGTCGGCAATCTGGCCGTTGATGGTGGGCCACTTGCAGTAGCGCGACCAGGTCTTGAGCCTCTCGCCGCTCACCTGCGCCATAAACTGCGGATACACGCGGCACATCCCCACGCACCAGTCCCTGATCTTGAGGGCGTAGTGGGTGCTCATATCAATCGACTTGAAATTGGGGTAATAATAGTAGAACGGCAGATTGGTGATGGTCACCGTGGGGTTCTTGAGCATCAGCTCGCACACCCACGGGAAGTCCTCGAAAATGCGGTCTTCCATAAAGCGCAGGTCGGCGACCACCTCGCGGCGGAGCAGATAGCGCCAGATGTAGTAGTGCTTTATGGGCCACTTGAGCCCCTTGGGATGGGACAGCTCGGTGCAGTGGCTTATCATATCGTCGGTCACGAGGTATTTCACGTGGTCGGCGTTGAATTTATAGCGGAAGCTGGCGGGGCGGTAGTCGATGGTCTCGAGCCCCAGCTTGTGGCGGATTGCGGTCATCACCCTGTAGTCGGGGGCCTTGTACCACGACACTATGTCGGTGTTGTTTTTGCGGGCCAGGGCCAGGGTGATTTCCAGCGTCTGCGGATGGATAAAGTCGTCGGCGTCGAGATAGACTATGTACTCTCCCTTCGTGTGCTCTATGGCGAGGTTGCGGGCGCGGGAGACTCCCCCGTGCGGCGCATCTATCACTTTAAAGCGGGAATCCCGTGCGGCGTATTCTTGCAGAATCGCAAGGCTGCCGTCGCTGCTGGCGTCGTTCACGCACACGACCTCCCAGTCTGTATATGTCTGTCCCAGAATGCTGTCGAGGCAGCGGCGGATGTATTTCTCTACGTTATAGACAGGTATGATAAAAGATATCATTCCGATTTGTAGTTTTTGTTATGGCAATGGGGCGCAAAATTAAGCAAAAACTACAGAATAACCTAAAACTTTACACCCCACCCTATTTTGTTCCTCCGCCCGGGGCTGATTAGGCGGCCCCGCAGAAGCGTCAGTGCACGGATATGAACAGCCAGATGGAGGCCGCAATCATCACGGCGGCCACGATCTTCTGGTAGAGCTTTTTGTTGATATTGTGTATCAGTTTGATGGCGACAAAGTTGGCCAGCATCATCGCCAGGCCTATCAGCAGGCCGCAGAGCAGAATGTCGCCGTTCATCAAGTCGAGCTTGCCGTACATTATTATCTTGATTATGTGCATTGCGGTGGCGGCGGTCGCTTCGCTGGCGATGTAGGCCACCGGGGTCAGGCCCAGCGTGAGGAACACCGCGCTGCTGAGCGGGCCGGAGATGCCCAGCAGTCCGTTGATGAGGCCGGTGATGCCGCCGCCCACTATCATTGTGGCGGGTTTGGCGGGCAGTTTCATTTTGCCCGCGAGTTTCATTATGGCGAATATTATCAGCGCCACGCAGAGCATTCTGGTCATCGGCACTTTGGGCACGACCGCAAATCCGAATGCGCCCAGGGCGGTGAGCGGTGCGGCCAGTATCAAGAAGCGCCCCACCTGCCGCCAGTCGATGCTGCGCCAGCCCAGGCCCATTTTAGACAGGTTGCTGAGCAGTTGCGCTATGGTGGAGACGGGGACGGCCACTTCCACGCCGTAGAAGGTGGTGAGCACGGGCAGGAGTATCATTCCGCCGCCAAAGCCGACGGCTCCCGACAGCAGTCCGGCCGCCAGTCCGGTGGCCAGCAAAATCAGCATTGTAGAAAGTTCCAGCATCTGCGCTGCA
>CAZIUO010000120.1:0-1890 GCA_964542575.1 uncultured Muribaculaceae bacterium | reverse complement strand
TTGTCGCCGAAGGCGTCGTAGCCGGAGATTATGATTTTCTCGCCGGGCTCGAGGCCCTCGAGCACCTCATAGTACTGCGGATTCTGGCGGCCGATGCGCACGCTGCGCTTCACGGCGCGGGTGCCGTCGGCGCTCAGCACATACACCCACTTGCCGCCCGTGGTCTGGTAGAACGATCCGCGCGGCACAATCACCGCCTCGGTGGGGAGTCCCAGCTGCAGATTCAGGTAGTAAGTCTGGCCGCTGCGGATGTTCTCCGGCTCGCTGCCGGTGATGCGGAAGTCGGCCTTGAACTTGCCGTCGCGCACCTCCGGATAGACCTTGCGGATCACCGCGGAATATTTGGCGTCCTGACGCTCGAATGTGGCCTCCAGCCCGGCGGCGACGCGGTCGATGTAGTGTTCGTCTATCTGCGCCTCGATCTTGTAGGAGGACAGGTCGTTTATCTGGCCGATCTTGGAGCCCGCGCCCACGCTCTGGCCCAGCTCCACATCCAGCAGCCCCAGCTCGCCGCTGATGGGCGCCTTCACCGAGAGGTTGTCTTTGCGGCGGCGGATCATATTCATATTGATGCGCATATTCTCCAGGCTCTCGTTCATCTGGGCGATTTCTGTGCTGCGGTAGAGGCTGTCCTGCTTCTCGCGGTCAATCACCAGGCTGAGCTTGTCCTGCGCCAGCTGGTAGTCCTCCTCCGCCTTGAGATAGTCTTCGCGGGCAATCAGCTTGTCGGCGTAGAGCGCCTTGTTCTGCTCGTAGGCCCGCTTTGCGCGGCGCACGTCCACCTGCAGCGAGAGTTTCTCCTGCCGCACGGAGAGCTTCTGCTGCTCCATACTGATGAGGGTGTTGCGCAGGATGTTCTCCTTCTCGGCCAGGTCGGCCTCGCTGTTTAGAATCTGCATATCCAGGCTCTCGTTGGAGAGCACCACTATCACGTCGCCCGCCTTGACCTGGCTCCCCTCCTCTGCCACGATGCTCTGCACGGTGCCGCCCTCGGTGGGGCTTATCTGCACTGTGGTCATCGGCTGCACCTGCCCGCTGACGCGGATATAATCGTTGAACTCGCCCCGGAGCGCCTCGCCCGTGAGAATTGTGCTGCCGTCAACGCGCAGCGACGAGCCCTTCTGGGTGAGCAGCAGGGCGGCGATGAGAATCACGGCCGCCCCCGCAGCCCAGTATTTGATTGCCTTTTTTGTGAAAGCGGCCGCAAGGCCCTTTTTCTTTTCGATGACTTTATCCATAATGAATGCTATTTCTGATCAAGATAACTTATTCCGCTGTAATAATCCACGATGCGCCGCTTGAGCTGATACTGCAGCTTGGCATTGAGGCTCTCGGCTTCTGCCTTCAGGAATGACGATGCGGCGGTGTTGTATTCTATGCCGGAGATGAGTCCCTGCTCGTATTTCTTCACGTTGACCTTCCAGGCCTCCTGCTGGCTTGCGGCGCGGCGGTCGGCCTGACGCATTGCCGCCAGCGCCCCGTCGCGGTCCTGCAGGGCCCGGCGCACTTCGCTCTCCACGTCGCGCAGCGCCTTCTTGTAGCTGTCGTCGGCGCGGCGGTATTCGTTGCGCATCTTGGCCAGCTTGGTGTGCTTGGCCAGGCGGTCATAGATGGGGATGGTGAGGCTCAGCTCCAGATATTCGCCCGAGTTGTTCTTGAACTGGTCCCAGTAGGGGGTCGCGATGTAGCCGGCCACGCCCGGGTAGGTGTAGTAGCTGGTGGACCAGCCGCTGTAGAGCCCCAGTTTGGGGAGGAACTGCCACTTGGCGGTGGAGAGGTTGCGCGCCGCGTTGTCCAGGGTGCCGCGGGCCTGCACCACGCCCGGCATATAGAGCTTGGCCCTGGCCACAATCGCCTCCGCCTCGCCGCTCGTCGCGTACCCGGCCAGGG
>CAZIUO010000119.1:0-1950 GCA_964542575.1 uncultured Muribaculaceae bacterium | reverse complement strand
CCAAGTCTGTAAACTACCAAACATAACACACTGATGAAAAATCTACGGCAATTCGTAGACAGCTACTTCTCGCGCCGCACCTTCCCCTTCTGGTGCGTCCTCCTCTGGGACTGCACAGTCCTGCTCCTATCCAGCTTCTTCATCTACTGGAGCTTCTACCACCTCACCGCCATCGCCCAGAACTTCTGGCCCCTGATGCGAATGCTCGCCCTCTGCATCGCCATCCACGCCATCTTCTTCGTCGGCTTCAAAACCTACTCCGGCATAATCCGCTACTCCTCCTTCCAGGACCTGCTCAGGATTGCCTACGCGATGTTCTGCTCAATGGTGTGCGTGACCCTGCTCCACCTCATAACCAACAACTGCCCTCCCACCCTCTTCGCCCACATCCAGATGCGGATGATATTCACCACCGAGTGCATCGCCACCGGCGTGATGTGGGCCAGCCGCATAATAATCCGCCGCGTATATGATGTCTACTTCCGCACCGCCGGCGCCCGCGGCGCCCTGGTCTACGGCGTCCACGACGAGAGCATCTCGCTGGCCAAGGGCATCCGCTGCGAACGCCCGCTGCGCTACGATGTCAAGGGCTTTATAAGCAGCACCGATTCTCACGATCAGCACTCGTTGCGGCTCATAGGCCTGCCCGTGCTGCACCGCGACGAACTCGCGCGCGCCCTCAAGGGGAGCGACACCGCCGCCGTGCTGGTGCCCCGCGAGCTCATCGCCTCGCTGCGCGCCGACACCGACCTGCAGAACACCATAATCGCCGCCGGCGCCCAGATTCTTGTCACGGGCGATGTGATTGCGGGCAGCGAGAGTCGTATTTCCGAGACTTTGCGCGAAGTCAGCGTGGAGGAACTTCTGCCGCGCGACGAGATCAATGTGGACCTCACCGAGGTGGGGAACGCCCTCCGTGGGCGTCGCATTCTCATCACCGGCAGCGCCGGGAGCATCGGCAGCGAGATTGTGCGTCAGGTTGCCGGCTTCGGCCCCGAGGCCCTGATGCTGATAGATGCGGCCGAGACTCCGCAGCACGACATCCGCCTTATGATGGCGCACGATTTCCCGGGCGTGAAGAATGAGACTGTGGTCACCAGCATCACCAATGCTCCCCGTATGGAGCATATTTTTGCCGGTTTCCGCCCTCATTATGTGTTCCACGCCGCGGCTTACAAGCACGTGCCTATGATGGAGGATAATCCCAGCGAGAGTATTGAGAATAATGTGCGGGGCACCAAGATTCTGGCTGACCTCTCTGTGAAGTATGGGGTTGAGCGGTTTGTGATGGTGTCCACCGACAAGGCTGTGAATCCGACTAATGTTATGGGTTGCAGCAAGCGTATTTGCGAGATTTATGTGCAGAGTTTGTTCAAGGCGGAGGCTTCCGGCGCCGTCCCTGGCAGCACGGCGTTTATCACTACTCGTTTCGGGAATGTTCTTGGGAGCAACGGCAGTGTGATTCCGCTTTTCCGCAAGCAGATTAAGGAGGGTGGCCCGGTGACTGTGACGGATCCGAATATTATCCGTTATTTTATGCTTATCCCGGAGGCTTGCAAGTTGGTGCTTGAGGCGGGGACTCGTGGCACTGGCGGGGAGATTTTTTTGTTTGATATGGGTAAGCCGGTGCGTATTGCGGATTTGGCTCAGCGGATGATTAAGTTGTCGGGGGCCAAGGATGTTAAGATTGAGTATACGGGTTTGCGCGACGGGGAGAAGTTGTATGAGGAGTTGCTCAGCGATTTGGAGGCGACTCGGCCGAGTTTTCATCCCAAGATCAGGATTGCGGATGTGCGGGAGTATGGTTGGGATGATGTTTCTTCTGCGGTGGATGCGCTTATTGAGTGTGCGCGCGGCTATGATGATATGGCCACCGTGGCTGCAATGAAGCGCCTCGTGCCCGAATTCAAGTCCAACCACTCCAAATACGAATCCCTCGACCGCGCGTAG
>CAZIUO010000118.1:0-2007 GCA_964542575.1 uncultured Muribaculaceae bacterium | reverse complement strand
AAGAAGATTCCTTCGTGGAACTTCATCGGCCGCAGGCTGCGCCGAGAGAGAGAGTGTAGAGTGTAGAGTGTAGAGTTTAGAGTGTAGAGTGTAGAGTGTAGAGGAGTGGAGGAGTGGAGAGTTGAAGGGAGTTGAGAGTGGAGAGTAGTGCTGAAGCGCATCAAGATCGCGGATGCACAAAGGGGCGTAGCGGGTATTTTTTCTACCCGCCAAGACCCTATGATACTGGGGCTCCGCCCCAAACCCCGCCGCTACGGGGCCGCCATTCTGCAGGCTTGCCCTTCGGCCCCTTCGCTAGCGCCTGATGGCGCTTGACATCCGCTTTTTTGATGCGCTAAAACATTATTCGCTTGCGCATCAGAATTTGCGAATGTATGAAGGGGCGTAGCTGGTATTTTTTCTACCAGCCAAGCCCCTTCATACGAAGCATCTGATGCGCCAATATTTCGTGTAATCTCTCCACTTTCAACTCTCCGCGCCTCTAAACCCTAAACTCTAAACTCTAAACTCTTGTCGTCCGGTTGACTTTTTTAAATTTGCAGAAAATTACGAGCAATGGCCGGGAACGACAATACGACAAAAGTGCTGGAGCTGGCATCGCAGGCGGGGCACATTCTGCTGGAAAACGGCGCGGAGATTTCGCGCGTGGAAGACACAATGGCGCGCATCGCATCCCACTACGGGGTCGATTCGGGCCACTTTTTCGTGATCAGCAACGGCATCTTCACCACCGACGCCGCAGTGCGCTACGCCAACGTGGAGTTCATCCCCATCCGCGGCATCCAGCTCTCCAAGGTGGTGGAGGTCAACAGCCTCAGCTACAAGATTGCCGCCGGCAAATACACCGTGGAAGAGGCCCAGGCGCAGCTGGACAAGATCAAGGCCGCACCGCAGAAGCCCGACTGGGAGCAGATCCTGGGCTCGGCTTTCGGCGCCGCCGGCTTCTGCGCCGTGTTCGGCGGAGCCTTTATCGACTGCGCCGCCGCATTCGTGGCCGGGGCGCTGCTCTATGTGTTCGCCCTGTTTGTGAGCGGCCGCTTCCTGTCAAAAATCGTGGGGGGCATCTGCAACGCCCTCGTGGCCACCGCCGTCTCCCTGCTGCTCTTCCGCGCCGGCTTCGGGGCCAGCCTGGGCAACATAATCATCGGCGCCATAATGCCCCTGATTCCCGGGGTGCCGTTTGTCAACGGAGTGCGCGACCTGGCCAACAGCGACTACATAGCCGGCCTGACGCGCCTTACCGACGCGATGCTGGGATTCTTCTGCATTGCGATAGGGGTCGCCCTCTCATTTATGATAGACGGGGCGCTGTGCGGCGGAATGATAGAGCTCTCCGGGATGACTGTGGCCGCAGAAACGGCGCCGCTCTTCTGGCAGTTTCTGGCCGCCTTTGTCGGCACATTTGCATTTGCGGTGCTGTTCGGCGCCCCCCGCAGGCAGTATTTAATGGCGGGGCTTATCGGAGCCGCCGGCTGGCTGTTCTATCTGGTGCTGACCCGCAGCGGCCTCACCGGCGCCGGCATCGGAGTGGTGCTGTCCACAATTCTGGTGTGCGTATGCTCCCGCGCGGTGGCGGTCCCCTCAAAATGCCCCAGCACGGTGTTCGTGCTCTGCGGCATCTTTCCGCTGGTGCCCGGGGCGGGCATTTTCTGGTGCACTTATTATCTGATTTCGCAGCAGCTGAGCCAGTCGCTGGTCACAGGGTTCACCGCCGCCAAAATGGCCATCGCAATCGTGCTGGGCATAATCCTGGCTATGGAACTGCCGCAAAAGCTCTTCTCCCGCAAACGACGCACCTCTAAACTCTAAACTTCCACCTCCCCAGCAACCCACCGCACATTTGCTATTTATGACCCCAACCCTAAATCCCTTCCCCTGGGAAGGGACTTACCGCCGGCGCCTTCAGCGCCTCTAAACCCTACACACTCTAAACTCTAAACTATTTCGCTTTGGCGCATCAAAAAAGCGGATGCCTAAAGGGGTGAGGGGCGGCCATCTGAGCAAGCG
>CAZIUO010000117.1:0-2066 GCA_964542575.1 uncultured Muribaculaceae bacterium | reverse complement strand
AGGCACAATGGGAATATGCCTGCCGCGCAGGCAGCACCACTGCATACAGCTTTGGTGACAGCAGCGACAGCCTCGGCGACTACGCCTGGTATAGCGGCAACAGCGGCAGTAAGCCCCACCCTGTCGGGCAGAAAAAGCCCAACGCCTGGGGTCTCTACGATATGCACGGGAATGTATGGGAGTGGTGCGCTGACAGGTATGACAGGTATGACAGGTATGACAGCTATGACACCACTGCTGTGACTGACCCTACGGGCCCGACAAGCGGCTCCTACCGCGTTTTGCGCGGCGGCGGCTGGAGCGGTAGCGCGAGCAGCTGCCGTTCTGCCTACCGCTTCAACAACAGTTCCGACGGCTACCTCGACCGTTTCGGCTTCCGCGTCTGCTTCCCCTGTGAATAATCACTTCCGCGCATCAAAATCGCGGAGGCACAAAGGGGCGTAGCGGGTAATTTTCTACCCGCCAAGCCCCTTTGTGCGGAGCGCGATGCGCGGCATAAGCGAAGACTACAATAGTGTAGTGTGTAGAGTTTAGAGTTGAGAGAAGTGGAGAGTGGCAAGCAAGACAGCAAGACAGCAAGACAGCAAGACAGCAAGACAGCAAGACAGCAAGACGCGAGAGGCGGCAGGACATCGCGGCAAAGCGAAAGGCCACCGGAGCGATTCCGATGGCCTTTTTGCCTCTAAACTCTAAACTCTCACCGTCATTACTTATGCCGCACGGCGAGCTCCTCTTCAATGTCCTTGATGGAGAAGCCCATCTGCTCGCAGAGCACCATCAGGTGATACACCAGGTCGCCCGCCTCGTAGAGAAAACGCTCGCGGTTGCCGTCAACAGCCTCTATCACAGTCTCCACGGCCTCCTCGCCCACCTTCTGCGCAATCTTATTGACCCCCTTGCCAAACAGGTAAGTGGTGTAGTGCCCCTCCGGCATCTCGGCGTGACGCTGCTGAATGCAACTCTGCAGAGTCCCCAGGAAGCCCTCGTTGTCGCGAGTGTCAAAGCAGGCGACGGTGCCCCGGTGGCAAGTCGGGCCGTCGGGATGCGCCTTGATGAGCAGCGCATCGCCGTCGCAGTCGGGATACATCTCCACAACGTGCAGATAATTGCCGCTAGTCTCCCCCTTGGTCCACAACTTGCCCCGCGTGCGGCTGTAAAAAGTCACCAGCGAACTCTCCTGCGTCTTCTCAAACGCCTCGCGGTTCATATAACCCAGCATCAGCACCTTGAGGGTGTCGGCATCCTGAATGATTGCCGGCAGCAGACCGTCGGCACACTTCTCCAAATTGAAATCGGTAAACTTGATCATAATCTCACAGGTATATTTAATTTGTTCAATTCTTGTTTGAGCACCGGAATCGGGATCTCTCCCGTGTGGAATATGGATGCGGCCAGAGCGGCGTCGGCGCGCCCCCGAGAGAGCACATCCGCGATATCCTGCACGCTCCCGGCACCGCCCGATGCAATCACCGGTATCGAGAGCGACTCACCCAGGGCCGCGTAGGTCTCGCACGGATAGCCGCTGCGGGTGCCGTCGTGGTCCATAGAGGTGAACAGCAACTCCCCCGCCCCGCGCTCCTGCGCCTCGCGCGCCCAGGAGAAAAGTTCGAGGTCGGTGGGGCGCCTGCCGCCGTGGGTGGTGGCCATCCAGCGCCCGTCAATCTGCCGCGCGTCGATGGCGATGACCACGAACTGCGAGCCGTACCTGCCCGCAATATCGTCTATCAGGCGGGGATTGGCTATGGCGGCGGTGTTCAGACTGATCTTGTCGGCCCCGGCATCCAGCAGCCGCGCCGCGTCGTCCACACTGCGGATGCCGCCCCCCACGGTAAAGGGGATGTTGATTTCGGCGGCGATGCGCTCCACCAGGGTGCAGAAGGTGGTGCGCTGCTCGCTGCTGGCGCTGATGTCCAGATAGACCAGCTCGTCGGCCCCTTCTGCGGCATATTTCGCCCCCAGGGCGACCGCATCGCCCACATCGCGCAGCCCCACGAAGTTGACCCCCTTGACCGTCCGCCCGTCCTTCACATCCAGACAGGGTATTATCCTTTTCGCTAACATAAGCT
>CAZIUO010000116.1:0-2105 GCA_964542575.1 uncultured Muribaculaceae bacterium | reverse complement strand
ACGCTGAAGGAGCTGAACCTTTTATAGTGTAGAGTGTAGAGTTTAGAGTTTAGAGTTTAGAGAAGTGGAGAGTGGAGAGTGTATATGAGATGTCAGCGCATCAGAGGCTTCGTATGAAGGGGCTTGGCTGGTAGAAAAAATACCAGCTACGCCCCTTCATACCTTCGCAAATTCTGATGCGCAATAGATTTTGAAACAATAAAGTAAGTATCAGGTTATGATTAAGAGCAGAGTGGCCGTAGTGGGATACGGCAACATCGGCCGATATGCAGTGGAAGCGCTGCAGCAGGCCCCCGATTTTGAAATCGCCGGCATCGTCCGCCGCAACGCGGCCGATGTCCCCGCCGAAATTGCGGCATACAAAGTGGTGTCCAGTCTCAAAGAGCTGGAGAATGTGGACGTCGCAATCCTGGCAACCCCCACCCGCAAGGTGGAGGAACACGCACTGGAAGCCCTCTCGATGGGCATCAACACCGTGGACAGCTTTGACATCCACGGCAAAATCCCCGAGCTGCGCGCCACCCTCGACGCCGCGGCCAAAAAGGCGGGCAAGGCGTGCATAATCTCGGCCGGCTGGGACCCGGGCACCGACTCAATGGTGCGCGCAATCCTGGAGGCCTGCGCCCCCAAGGGCCTCACCTACACCAACTTCGGCCCCGGTATGAGTATGGGCCACTCGGTGGCGGTCAAAGCCATCGACGGGGTGGCCGACGCCCTGTCAATGACAATCCCCACCGGCACCGGAGTGCACCGACGTATGGTGTATGTGCAGCTCAAGAGCGGCTATAAGTTCGCCGACATAGAGGCCGCAATCAAGGCCGACCCCTATTTTGCCAGCGACGAGACCTATGTGACCGAGGTCGCCAGCGTGGACGCCCTCAAGGATATGGGCCACGGCGTGCATCTGACCCGCAAAGGGGTCTCGGGCAAGACCCAGAACCAGAACTTCGAGTTCACGATGAGCATCAACAACCCCGCCCTCACCGGGCAGATTCTGGTGGCCGCCGCCCGCGCCGTGCTGCGCCAGAAGAGCGGCTGCTACACTATGATAGAGATTCCGCCGGTGGATCTTCTCCCGGGCGGGCGCGACAGCTGGCTGCGCCTCGTGTAGAGAGCAGCAGATGCCAAAGCGCACAAAACCGTCTGTCGGGTTAAACCCTCAGGCGGTTTTTGCATCTAAAGAGCCGGAATTCAATTTAAAATCGCAATAATGAACAAGATTTACAGAAACCTGCTGATTGCGGCGCTGGCCATTGCTCCCGCGACCCTCTCGGCGCAGAACGAGATGCCCCAGAAGAGCGAAGAGGGGCAGCGCCCCCCGATGGGCGAGATGCGCGAGCCGGGCAAAAAGCCCACCCTGCAGCAGATCGCGCACAAGATCACCGATGAGATGGACCGCGAGCTGGATTTGACCGACAAGCAGTACCAGAAAATCTACAAGCTCAATCTCAAGGAGCTCAAAGAGGCGGAGGCCGATTCTCTCTACCTCGGCCGCGGCGGAATGCAGCCCGGCTTCGGTCCCCGTCCCGGAATGGGTCCCGGCCCCAGACCCGGCGGCCCCGGAATGGGTCCCGGTATGGGCGAACGTCCCGAGAAGCAGGAGTTCCAGCCCCTCACCGAGACTCAGATGAAGGAGTTGCGCGAGGCGCACGAGAAGGCCCGCATCAAGAAGGACAAGAAGATGCGCAAGATTCTCACCGACGAGCAGTACTACAAGTGGATACGCTCGGAGCAGGCGCGTCTCTCCAAGATGCACAATCACCGCCACGGCGGTCCGCGCCCCGATGGTGCGCCTGCACCCGGCGGCCCCGACGGCCAGCGCCCCGAGGGGGCGCCGATGAGCGCAAAGGACAGCCAGACTGCAAGTCAACAGGACAAGTAGTACAGCAAGCTGGACAACAAGCAGAAAAGACCACGAGAGAATACTCCCGTGGTCTTTTGCATTATATCCCGCCGCGCATCAACGCTCCTTTGTGCCTCCGCTTTTTTGATGCGCTACAGAGTTACTTGCCACTCTCCACTCTCCACTCTCCACTTCTCTAAACTCTCCTCATCGATTCCAGGCTCCGGGCAATCATCTCGCGCACGGCCGGCTTGTAGTCGGT
>CAZIUO010000115.1:0-2151 GCA_964542575.1 uncultured Muribaculaceae bacterium | reverse complement strand
TAGCCGACCTTCTGCCAGCCGTTGCCGTCGTCGCTGCTGACCCAGCCCAGCTTGCCTATGTAGTTCTTGCCGAAGTCGCGGATGGGCGCCTTCATTGTGACATTTGCCTGCTCGTCGAGATTCACCACCTCGGAGCTGAAGTCCCAGGTTGCGCAGCGTGCGGCATATTCGTAGAGGTCGCGGTTAAGACCCATAAGGTCGCCGCCGCAGAACAGGCGCTGGTATGCCTGCAGGGCATCCTCGCTGCTCTTGGACTCCTTCCAGAGCTTGCCGTAGCCGTCCCAGCCGTACTTGTCGGTGAGCAGGAACTGGAACCAGTAGGTGGCATAGCGCTGATGCTCGTGGTGGAAGTGACGCATATGGTTCTCGGTGAACACGCGGAAGTTCTCGCTGTTGAACGCCTGCTCCGCATAGAGGTTGTAGCTCTGCCAGTTGGCGCAGGCCTCCCAGAAGAGGCCGCCGATCTGCATAAATCCGGCATCGCGGGAGCCGTAGTCGGCATAGACCTGATACTGGAACGCGTGGCCGATTTCGTGCGCTATGGTGCTGCCGGTGGGCTGGCAGGCTGTGGCGCTGACCCAGAGGGCTCCCATATTGCCGGCGCCGCCGCCCTCAGCCTTCCAGTCGGTGGTGCCGTAGAGGCAGATGGTCATATAGTATTTGTCAAGATACGACTTGCCCTCGTCGCCGCGCAGGCCCAGCTTGGTGACATATGTGTCGTAGTAGATTTCCGCCTTCATCAGCAGGTCGTCTATGTCCACGCGGATGGATTTGTCGGTGCGCTCGTCACTGGGGAGAATCTCGCCGGTCACTTCGTAGCCGTCGTCCCAGAGCAGCAGGAAGTGCTCGCTGGTGCGGGCGCGGCCCAGATAGAATTCGTTGTCGGATTTCTTGAGCTTGGACACGCTCCCCACAACCCCCTCGTACACGCGGGAGATGTCGATGCCGCGCTCTGCAATCTGCTGGTCGGTGAGGGTTATCACCGGCGCCTTCTGCGTCACGGTGAAATCGATGCGGTTGTCGCCGTTGATTATGGCGACATCGGCGCTGCGGGCGCTCTGGGTGGGATTGGCGTCGCAGGAGATTGTCACCTTGCAGTTTTTCTTGACGCCGGTGCCCTGTTCGCGGGTGGGGTCAAAATGGAGCCAGTCCGCCGCGCACTCGATGTGCCAGGACTCGTCGCACTTGAATTTTATGCTCTTTTCTCCCCCTTCCGCGTCGAAAGTCGCGCTGGGGGCAATTAAGTAGGTGAGGGAGCCGGTGGCTTCTTCCCACGGCTGTTCCTTCTCGCCGCAGGCCGTCAGCAGGAATGCTCCCGCCACGGCCAAGGCAATCGCCTTAGATATCAGTCTTCTCATTTTCCATAAGGTTTAGTTCCTTCAAATTGAGCCTTCCAGGGCCACTTGGTGTCCTTGGTGTCGCTCTCGTCGTTCCAGGCGTGGCGCTCGTATTTCTTGGGGGCGCCGGTCACCACCAGCCAGAGCTTGCTGGCGCCCGCGGGCACCTCCCAGCTCTGCTGCTCTCCGGTGGCGCTCCACACGGGGCTGTAATATGTCCTGCCGCCGCCGTAGGCCACAAAGCCGTAGCGCCAACCCGCCAGGGTTATGCTGCCCGACACGCAGCCGGAGATGCCCAGGTTATGCTCCAGGGTCACCGCCACCTTGCGGTCGGTGGGGATATTCATTCTGATGGCGTTGGAGCCGGTGGTCTCGGGAGCCTTCCCGGCAGCTATCTGCCACCAGCCTTCATCGTTCTTGGAGATGTTGGTGATGGCGGTGGAGCCTATGTTGTTCTTGCCGTAGGTGCGCAGTTCGTCGGTGTCGTAGGTGAGCATATGGGCCGCATACTGCCACATCGAGTCGTTCATCGCGGCCACATCATACCCCATAAGGCGCATATAGGTCTCCACGGGGTCCTCGGGATACTCGGCCTCGTTCCACAGGCGGCCTATGAAGGAGATGTCGCCCGTCTCCTCCACCCACCACCAGTGGATGAAGTAGTTGGCATAGCGCGGGCGCTCGTGCAGCACGTGCAGATAGGCCGATGTGGTGTATTCCGAATACCAGCCGCTGAAGGCGCCGCTGCGGTATTTGGTCAGCTGGAAAGACTGCCACTGCGCCGTCTGCTCCCAGAAGGCGTTGCCGCCCGCGC
>CAZIUO010000114.1:0-2177 GCA_964542575.1 uncultured Muribaculaceae bacterium | reverse complement strand
CCTCTAAACTCTAAACACTAAACTCTAAACTCTCAAATGGATCTGTTTCAACAAGAAATCGCCGCGGGCATCCCGGACAATCTGCCCGCAGAGCGCGAATATGACACATCGGTGAATCACGCGCCGCGCCGCAAGGACATCCTCACCCGCGAAGAGAAAGCGCTGGCGCTCAAAAACGCCCTCCGCTATTTCAAGCCGGAACTTCACGCCGCACTGGCTCCCGAATTCGCCCGCGAACTGGAGCAGTACGGCCGCATATATATGTACCGCTTCCGCCCCCGCTACGAAATGTACGCCCGCCCCTTGAGCGCCTACCCGGCAAAATGCACCGCCGCGGCCGCCATAATGGCGATGATCCAGAACAATCTGGACCCCCGCGTGGCGCAGCATCCGCACGAGCTCATCACCTACGGCGGCAACGGCGCGGTGTTCCAGAACTGGGCCCAGTACCTGCTCACTATGCAGTATCTCTCGCAGATGACCGACGAGCAGACGCTGGCGATGTACTCCGGGCTGCCGCTGGGGCTCTTCCCCTCGCACAAGGGGGCGCCCCGCGTGGTGGTGACCAACGGAATGGTCATCCCCAACTATTCCAAGCCCGACGACTGGGAGAGGTTCAACGCCCTCGGCGTGTCGCAATACGGCCAGATGACCGCGGGCAGCTATATGTACATCGGCCCGCAGGGCATCGTGCACGGCACCACCATCACGGTGATGAACGCCGCCCGTATGCAGCTCAAAAAGCGCGGCCTCTCGGGCGACGACCGGGGCGGGGTCCTCTTTGTCACCGCCGGCCTCGGCGGAATGTCGGGGGCGCAGCCCAAGGCGGGCAACATAGCCGGGGTGGTGAGCGTCACGGCGGAAATCAATCCGCTGGCGGCGCAGAAGCGCTACGACCAGGGCTGGGTGGACGAGATGTACGGCGACCTGGACACCCTGCTGCCGCGCATCCGCAAGGCGGTCGCCTCCAAGGAGGTGGTGTCGCTGGCCTATGTGGGCAATGTCGTGGACCTCTGGGAGCGGCTTGCCGATGAAAATATGCACGTGGACCTGGGCAGCGACCAGACCTCGCTGCACAACCCCTACGCCGGCGGCTACTACCCGGCCGGCTACACGCTGGAGGAGTCCAAGCAGATGATGGCCTGCGAGCCGGAGCGGTTCCGCGAGGCGGTGGAGGCGTCGCTGCGCCGTCAGGTGGCGGCCATCAACCGTCTTGCCGCGCACGGGATGTACTTCTTCGACTACGGCAACGCCTTTCTGCTGCAGAGCGGCAAGGCCGGGGCCGACATAATGGTGGACGGCCATTTCCGCTACCCCTCTTATGTGCAGGACATTATGGGCCCGTATTATTTCGACTACGGGTTCGGGCCGTTCCGCTGGGTCTGCATGAGTCAGGACCCCGCCGACCTGGCCAGGACCGACGCCATCGCCGCCCGCGTGCTTGAAGAGTGCGCCGCAAGCGCCCCGGAGAGCATCCGCGGCCAGATGCGCGACAATATCCGCTGGATAGAGGGGGCCGCCGCCAACAATCTGGTGGTGGGTTCGCAGGCCCGCATCCTCTATGCCGACTGCCAGGGGCGCACCCGCATTGCGCTGGCCTTCAATGAGGCCATCGCGCGCGGCGAGATTTCCGCCCCGATTGTGCTGGGGCGCGACCATCACGACGTGTCGGGCACCGATTCCCCCTTCCGCGAGACCTCCAATATTTACGACGGCTCGCAGTTCACCGCAGATATGGCCATCCAGAATGTGATTGGCGACGGCTTCCGCGGCGCCACGTGGGTCTCCATCCACAATGGCGGCGGAGTGGGCTGGGGCGAGGTCATCAACGGCGGCTTCGGGATGGTGATAGACGGCAGTGCGCAGAGCGAGACTAATATCCGCAGGATGTTGTTCTGGGATGTGAACAACGGCATCGCGCGGCGCAGCTGGGCCCGCAACGGCGGGGCGATGGAGGCCATCGAGCGGGAGATGGAGCGCACGCCCGGCCTCAAGGTGACCCTCCCCAACATCGCCAGCGACACCCTCATCGCTTCCGCCCTTGATCAGAATTCGTAATATGAACTTCGTCACGATATTGCCGCGCATCAATGCTACGCCTAAAGGGGATTCGGGGCTGTTCACTATAATACTGGGGCGCTGCCCCAAACCCCGCCGCTACGCGCTTGCTATTGCTC
>CAZIUO010000113.1:0-2266 GCA_964542575.1 uncultured Muribaculaceae bacterium | reverse complement strand
TATACCTTTAGGGAAAATATCATAAATATGAAAGCGAGAAGAATCATTGCATTGCTGGCGGGGCTCTTAATTGGAGTCGCGCAGTGCCTTGCCGCATCTCAGGCGCGCTGGATAAGCGTGGCCGACGCGGCGGCCGACGGCGTCGGCACCTGGAGCTGCTTCAGGCAGGATGTGGAACTTGACCATAAGCCCGCGCAGGCCATCGCGCAAATTTGCGTGGACACCAAGTACTGGCTCTGGATCAACGGCACCCTGGCCGTGTACGAGGGCAACCTCAAGCGCGGCGAGGCCCCTGGCAGCATCTATTACGACAATGTGGATCTCGCCCCCTGGCTCAAGAAGGGGCGCAACCGGATTGCCGTGCTTGTGTGGCACTTTGGCAAGAGCGGCTTCTCGCACAGCGACAGCGGCCGCTCGGGTCTGTTTTTCAGCTGCCCGGAGATAGGCCTCTACAGCGGCGAGGGCTGGACGGGCTGTCTGCACCCCGCCTACGGCATTTGCGGCTCTCCGGAGCCCAACTTCCGCCTGCCGGAGTCCAACATCCGCTTTGACCAGAGAAAGGACATCCCCCTCTGGCAGACAGCCGACCCCGCTGCGGCCCCGTTTGCTGCGGTCACTGTGGCAGGCGGCGCCGATGCCGAGCCCTGGGGCAAGATGGTGGCGCGTCCCATCCCGATGTGGAAGGATTACGGCCTCAAGAAGTTGTCCAAATGGAGCAGCGAGACTCTCGCCGACGGCCGCGTGAGAATCACCGCCCCGCTGCCGCAGAATATGCAGATGAGCGTCGCCCTTGAGGTGGAGGATGCCGCGGGCGGCAGTCTTATAAACATCGAGACCGACCACGTGCGCAACGGGGAGGTGTTCAACAACCGCGCGGAGTATATCACCGCCCCCGGCCGTCACCGCTACGAGTCGCTGGGCTGGCTCACTGCCGAGAGCATCGTGCTCACTATGCCTTCCGGCGTCACCCTCAAGAATCTCTGGTATCGCCGCACGGGTTATGACACCGCCGTGGAGGGGACTTTCTCTTGCAGCAGCGATTTTGTGAACCGTTTCTGGCAGAAGGCGCTCAATACTCTCTACATCAATATGCGCGACACTTTTTATGATTGTCCGGAGCGCGAGCGGGCGCAGTGGTGGGGCGATATCACCACGATGATGGGGGAGTGTTTTTATACTTACGATCTCAATGTGCATCAGTTGTTGCACAAGGCCATCCGCGAGCTTTGCCTCTGGGCATATCCCGACGGCCGCCTGCACGCCCCCGTCCCGGGCAATTACAAGGTGGAGTTGCCGGACCAGATGTTGACTTCTGTGGGGCTTTACGGTTTCTGGACTTATTATATGAACACGGGCGACCGCGAGACGATAGAGTTTGCCTATCCTTATGTCAAGCGTTATCTGGATGTGTTTTCGCTTGATGCCGACGGTCTGGTCAAGATCCGCTATGGCAGCGAGATTTGGAATTGGGGCGATTGGGGCAGTTATAATGATCTGGTGTTGAATTTCAGCGGCTGGTATTATATGGCGCTGGAGTCGGCCGCGCGTATGGCGGCTCTCACGGGCAATGAGGCTGATATAGCTTCTTATCAGGAGCGCAAGGCGCGCGTGGCCGCAGGTTTTGAGAGTTGCTGGAACGGCAGTTATTATCGCCACAGGGATCACGTGGGCCGCACCGACGATCGTGTGCAGGCGCTGGCCGTGGTGAGCGGGATCGCTGGCAGCGATAAGTATGATGCGATTTTCGCTACGCTGCAGCAGGAGGAGAATGCGAGTCCGTATATGGAGAAGTATGTGTTGGAGGCGCTTTTCAAGATGGGTCACGGGGATTATGCGCTGGAGCGTTTCCAGAGGCGTTTTGCTCCGATGGTGGATGATGCGGCTCATTGTACTCTTTATGAGGGTTGGTCTCCTGACAGTTATGGCACTGGCACTGTGAATCACGCGTGGAGCGGGGGTCCGCTCACGGTGGTTGCTTCCGAGGTGTGCGGCATTAGGGTCACTTCTCCGGGTTTTGCGGAGTTTGAGGTGGCTCCTGCGGAGTGCGGTATCGATAGGTGGAGTATTTCGTTCCCGACTGTGGCGGGCACTGTGGCGGCTTCTCGCATTCCGCGCGGGGAGGGCTGTTTGCTCAAGGTGACTGTGCCTGACGGCAGTGCTGCGGTTGTGCGCGCTCCCCAGGGGTGGCGCATCAGGGGCGCTGCCGATCCGTCTTGCCTCAAGCTTTCCGCCGGCCGCCATCGCGTCCGCCTGGAGAGGTTGTAGG
>CAZIUO010000112.1:0-2320 GCA_964542575.1 uncultured Muribaculaceae bacterium | reverse complement strand
GTTTGTTTCCCCTCCAGTTCATCTATAGAATAAAAAAGGCGCAGGGCGCCGCCAGCCTGCCGCAGCCCGGTGCGTCAAGCCCGGGCAGCGCAGCAGGCGGGCAGAGGCCTGCGCGCGCGACATTTTCCGAAATGCAAATCAGGATATTTACAGTGCCGCTCGGCTCCTCTTCCGGCGCGGAGGAGGAGCTCAACGGCTTCCTCGCCTGCCACAAGGTGCTCAACATAGAGCGGCAGTTCTACCAGAACGGCGCCGGCGGGGTGTGGACCTTCTGCGTGAGCTACATCGGCGGAGTGCCGGAGTCATCGCGCGGCGGCCGCAAGCCCGACCTGGGGCTCAACGAGCTGCAGCAAGCGGTGTTTGAGCGGATGCGGCAGATACGCAAGCAGATAGCCAAAGAGGACGGCACAGCTCCGTACAATGTGTTCACGGATGTGGAGCTGGCCGCGGTGTGCCGCCTTGAGGAGTATACCCCCAAGGCGCTGCTCACGGTGAAGGGGATAGGCAAAGGCAAGATAGACCGCTACGGCAAGAAGTTGCTGGAGCGCTATCTGGCCAATCCTGTTGAGGCGGGCGCCGCTGGCGGGAGTGCCGCCCCTGCGGAGGCTCCGGCTGCTGCCGATGCGGAGCCGTTTGCTCTTGCAGACAGCCCTGTGGAAGCCGTCCCGGCGGCCGGCGAGGCGGGCGGAACTGCGGAGCCTGTTGCCCCGGCGGACATCCCGGCCGCCGATGCCGCACCCGAAGCCACAGCCGCAGGCACTGAATCATCTCTGTTTGCAGGTGAAATGGAAGATTTGCCTGGCGCATGAAGCCGGCGGAGAATCTCATTGAACTGGTTGCGGAGCCCGACAACCTGTGCCTGGCCTTCTGGAAGGCGCGGCGCGGCAAGGAGTCGCGCCCCGAGGTCGTCGCCTACCGCAGCCGTCTTGGCGAGAATCTCCGCCAGCTGCGTCTGCGGCTGCTCTACGGCACCGTCGAGGTGGGCCGCTACCACACCTTCCGCATATTTGACCCCAAAGAGCGCATCATCTGCGCCGCCGACTTTGGCGAACGGGTGCTGCACCACGCCCTGATGAATGTCTGCCACAGTCATTTTGAGCGGTTCCAGATATTCGACAGCTACGCCACCCGCCCCGGCAAGGGACAGTATGCCGCGCTGGACCGCGCCAAAGGCTACACGCGGCGCTACGGCTGGTTCTGCAAGATGGATGTGCGCAAGTTCTTTGACAGCATCAGCCACGAGAGGCTGTGCCTTTTGCTGGAGCGGCGCTTTGGCGATGCGCGACTGATGGAGATATTCCGCGCCATAATCTGCAGCTACGAATCTGCGCCGGGGCGCGGACTCCCCATCGGCCACCTCACCAGCCAGTACTTTGCCAATTTCTACCTTGCCCACGCCGACCACTACATAAAGGACCGGCTGCGGGTGCGCGCCTACGTGCGCTATATGGACGATATGGTGTTCTGGTGCGACGACCGCGCGGAGGCGGTGCGCATCGCCGCCCTGTTCCGCGATTTTATTGCGGGCGAGCTGGGGCTTGCTCTCAAGCCGCTCTGCATAAATTCCTGCACTCACGGGCTCCCCTTTCTGGGATATGTTCTGTTCCCCGGCAAGGTGCGCTTGCGCAGCGGCAGCAAAAAACGTTTTTTGAGAAAAGTAAAGAGATATGATATGAAACTTTGCCGGGGCGAGTGGTCGCAGGAGCAGTACTCGCGGCATATCGGGCCCCTGGTGGCCTTTACCAGATATGCCGATGCAGCTGCCCTGCGGCGGATGGCCTTCGGCACGGGTGCAGACTGAGAGGCCGTATGGCCTACGGGGCTCCAACCGCGTTTTGCGCGGCGGCAGCTGGAACAACAACGCAAACAACTGCCGTTCTGCCAACCGCAACAACAACAATCCCGACAACTACAACAACAATAACGGGTTCCGTGTTTGTTTCCCCTCCAGCTCAACGATATGGTGACGGCCCGCCGGCGGCCAATGACCGATGATATCGATGAACAGGTCTGCACCCCGCTCCCCTTTCCGGGGGATAAAAACTCCGCGCCGCCTCTGCGGCCGGACATCGCGGCGGGCTCCGACATTCGGCGCCCGCCTTTTGTTTTGCAAGCCGCGTCCCCGGAAAAGAGGGTTGGCGGCGACACGGCGGCTTTTGACGGCCGCGCATCCACCGAAATACCCCCTGCGGTGGACAGACGCGATAATCCCCTTTAGGCGTAGCTTTGATGCGCCGATATTTCTTGTACTCTCTCCACTCTCCACTCTCCACTCCTCTAAACTCTCAACACTAAACTCTAAACTAAAAAAGCCGGCCGC
>CAZIUO010000111.1:0-2462 GCA_964542575.1 uncultured Muribaculaceae bacterium | reverse complement strand
CTTCGCGGCACCGCCCAGCTCAGATGGCCGCCCCTCACCCCTTTAGGCATCCGCTCTTTTGATGCGCAATAAAAAAAGTACACTATATTTGGTCCGATTTAGAGGCATAGAAAGATTAGAGCTGAAGGGTAACAAGCGCCATCAGGCGCTAGCGAAGGGGCCGAAGGGTCGGCCTTCAGAATAGCGGCCCCGTAGCGGCGGGGTTTGGGGCGGAGCCCCAGTATTATATTGTGCGGTAGGTTTGTTGGGACGCTAGAAGTGTATAGTTTAGAGTTTAGAGTTTAGAGTGTAAGGTTTAGCGATGCAAAAGACCAACGCGGCGCGGCTGCTGGATGCCGCAGGCATAGAATACGGTCTCGTCCCCTATGAGGTGGACGAGAACAATCTGGATGCGGGGCACGTCGCCTCGCAGCTGGGCGAACCGCTGGAGCAGGTGTTCAAGACGCTGGTGCTGCGCGGCGACAAAAACGGCCTCTTCGTGTGCGTGATGCCGGGCGATATGGAGGTGGACCTCAAGGTGGCGGCCAAAATATCGGGCAACAAGTCGTGCGCGATGATTCACGTGAAGGAGCTGCTGCCGCTCACCGGCTACATCCGCGGAGGCTGCTCCCCCATCGGTATGAAGAAGCCTCTGCCCACCTTCATCTACGAATCGGCCCTGCTCTACGACCACATCTATGTAAGCGCCGGGGTCCGCGGCCTGCAGATTCGCATAAATCCGCAGGACCTGATATCATTCGTGGGGGCGGGAATCTATCCGCTGTAATTCAGAAGCTTAAGCGCCCCGCACGGCGCCGTTTTGCAGCCGGAACCACTCTGCAGGGCCTTCCAACGCACATTTTTTGCCTTAAAAAATTTACGCGCAGCTCTTGCGCAATTCAAAGAAATTGTATCTTTGCCCCTGCAATGATGATGACAAACAACAAATTCTGGTGGCGCACTTATGATCTCAAGTCGTAAGTAGCAGTGCCATTGTCAGAATTTCATCAACCCAAGAGGGCCTGTCGTACTTACGACAGGCCCTCTTGGGTTTTATAGCCTTAAAACAACACTAGCGATATGAACTGCAACGTAGACAAAAACGGTTTTTACGGAGAATTCGGCGGGGCGTACATCCCCGAAATCCTCTACAAGACGGTCAAGGACCTGGAGCGGGCCTACCTGCCCGTCATCACCGGCGAGGAGTTCCAGAAGGAGTTCCGCGGCCTGCTCAAAGATTATGCGGGACGCCCGTCGCCCCTCTACTACGCCTCGCGGATGAGCGAGAAATATCACTGCCGGCTCTATCTCAAGCGGGAGGACCTCAACCACACCGGCGCCCACAAAATCAACAATGCCATAGGGCAGGCGCTGCTGGCCAAACGGCTGGGCAAGAAGCGGCTGATTGCCGAGACCGGGGCGGGTCAGCACGGAGTCGCCACCGCCACCGTGGCCGCCCTGATGAATCTGCCCTGCGTGGTGTATATGGGGGCCACCGACGTCGCCCGGCAGAGGCCCAACGTAGAGCGGATGAAGATGCTCGGGGCCACGGTGGTGCCGGTGGAATCGGGCAACAAGACCCTCAAGGACGCCACTTCGGAGGCAATCCGCGACTGGTGCTGCCACCCCGACGACACATTCTACATAATCGGCTCCACCGTGGGGCCGCACCCCTACCCCGACCTTGTGGCGCGGCTGCAGAGCGTCATCTCCGAGGAGATCAAGTGGCAGCTCAAGGAGAAGACGGGGCGTGAGAATCCCGACTGTCTGATGGCGTGCGTGGGGGGCGGGTCCAACGCCGCCGGCACCATCTACCACTATCTGGACAACCCGGATGTCAGGATTGTTCTGGCCGAGGCGGGGGGAATGGGGCTGGAGAGCGGCCGCACCGCCGCTTCGCTGGAAATCGGCACCACCGGCATTCTGCACGGCGGCCGCATCAAGCTTATGCAGGATGCCGACGGGCAGATAATCGAGCCTTATTCCATCTCGGCTGGTCTGGACTATCCCGGCACCGGTCCGCTCCACTGCCATCTCTACGAGAGCGGCAGGGCGCAGGTGGTGGCGGTGAACGATGACGAGGCGCTGCGCGCGGCGTTTGAGCTGACCCGTCTGGAGGGGATTATCCCGGCGCTGGAGAGTGCGCACGCGCTGGGGGCGCTGCCCAAGATGGATTTCTCGCCGGAGGAGATTGTGGTGCTCACGGTGAGCGGCCGCGGCGACAAGGATATGGAGACGTATATGAGGTTTTTTGAGAGTGGAGAGTTTAGAGTGTAGAGTTTAGAGGAGTTGAGAGTTTAAAGTGGAAAGACTACAAGATATTCCGGCGCATCAGAGCTTCGTATGAAGGGGACTTGGCGGGTAGAAAAAATACCCGCTACGCCCCTTCATACCTTCGCAAATTCTGATGCGCAATGAGAAATAGTTTAGAGTTTAAGGTTTAGAGTTATGAAATACATTTACAAGACAAGATGCAAGAAGGT
>CAZIUO010000110.1:0-2503 GCA_964542575.1 uncultured Muribaculaceae bacterium | reverse complement strand
ACTCTCCCGCCGCGCTACTCGCTCTTGATCTTGTCCACGGGGTTGGCGGTGGCGGCGCTGTGGCTGCGCAGGGCCACGATGGCCACGGTCACGGCCATCACCAGCACCAGCGCCAGCGCGTAGACCGTCCACGGCAGCGTGTCGTGATAGGCAAACGACGAGTGGTAGAAGTTCACGACAAACGCGCTCACCGGCGCCGCCACGGCAAAGCTGGCCAGCACGATGGCCACATACTTGCGCACGAACAGCGCGAGAATGTCGCTCACAGAACCGCCCATCACGCGTCGGATGGCAATCTCGCGGCTGCGGTGCTGGGTGTCAAAGAGCACCAGCCCGAACACGCCCATCAGCGAAATCACAATCGCCAGCATCGTAAACAGACTTATCAGCATCGAGAGCTGTTGCTGCTGCCTGTACTGCTTCCCCAGCTCATCGTTGAAAAAGCCGATGCTGTAGGTCTCCGGGTCCGCGGAGGGGCAGAACTCCGCCACCTTGGCCAGGATAAACTTCATCACCTCCCCCGGGTCGGCCCCCGCGGCGGTGCGCACATAAAGATAAGTGAGGGCGTCGCGCCAGCTGTGCTTGCCAAAAATGTAGAATGCAAACGGCGCGTTGCCATACTGCAGCGGCTTGAAGTTGAAATCCTTGCAGATGCCGGCGGTGATGCTGCCGTCCTCGTGGCCCGGCGCGGGCGTCTCCAGGTCGATGCCGAACTGCCGCTGCGCCTCCTGATTGAAAATCATCGTGCCCCCCTCGCTTCTGTCGTCGCTGTCGGAGAAATCGCGCCCCTCAACTATGTCAATCCCCATAAAGCGCAGGAAGTTGGGGGCGACGGGATAGCACTGGAAATCGATGTGCTCCCCCTTGTAATCGCGTCCCCACCCCATTCGCTGGGCATTCACCAGACGGCCGTCGGCCCAGGTGATGTCCTTGATGTCGGGATTGGCGCGCAGGGCGCTCTCGAAGGCCTCGCACTCGCTGCCCAGGTGGCCGATCGCCACGGGCATCCTGCCGCAGAGCAGATTCTCCTTGTCAAAGCCCATATCGTAGTTCATCATATAGCTGTGCTGACGCCGGACTGCCGAGGAGCAGATTATGAGGGCGATGCTCACTGCAAACTGAAAGCCGATGAGGGCGCCGCGCAGCGCACGGCCCGCCGGCGACCCGCTGAAGGAGCCCTTGAGCACCAGCGCCGGGGCAAACGAGGTGATGTAGTATGCCGGATAGAGGCTGCCCAGCACCGCCACTGCCAGCGCCACCGCCAGAGTGAGCAGCGCCACGGGCACATTCGCGCCCAAGTCTGCCGGGGCGGAAAGCATCGCCGCCGCGCCTGTGCGCAGGAACAAAGCCACCAGCACCGCGGAGAGCATCAGCCCCAGAATCACAATCCCCGCCGACTCCAAGATGAAGTTCAGCACCAGGGTGCCGCGCCCCACGCCGAAAATCTTGTAGGTATTGACGCTGCGCACGCGGCTCGGAACCAGCGCAAAGAAGAAATTCACGAAGTTGATGAGGGCTATCAGTATGGTCAGGATGGCCACCGCCAGCAGCGTGAGGTCGGTGGCGCGGTTGCCGCGATGGGCGTTGGCCGCATCCAGAGTGCTGTCGTAGTAGATGCCGGCAAGGGGCACCGCCCGCACCCTGAGCTGCTCCATCTGCGCGTTCACCTGCTCGCTGATCTCCGGGTCGGACATATCAATGTCGCCCAGCAGCCCCAGATAGACGCTCTTGGCGATGTCAAACGCCTTGGCCTCGAACTCCTCCGCCATATCGGCGCTCTTGAGCTTCACGACATAGGTAAAGCTCCATTCGCTGAAGTTGTCCAGCTCGCCCTTGTAGTTATACACAGCATCCAGCACTGCCGGGTCGGTGTTTGCGGGGAAGTCGCGGTAGATGGCCGCCACAGTGACGGCGTCGCGCTCCCCCTCGGGGTCGCTGGCAGAGAGTTTGTCGCCTATGCCGAGGCCTGTCCTTTTTGCCGCAGAAGAGCTGATGGCGATGGTGCGGGGCTCATCGAGGCTCTCCAGCGACCCCTGCACCGCCTCAAAGCCCAGGGCCTGCAGGCCGCCGGGGGAGCAGCGCTTGAGATTGAGGTGCAGCTTGCGAGCCGCGCCGCTCTGGCGCGTCCAGAAGAGCACATCCTCGTCGTAGAGTTCCACGAGGCCGCCGCACTCCACCTCCGGGCAGTCTGTCACAAATTGCTCTCCCAGCGGGCGGCAGAGGAAGGTGTTGAACTTGCCGGAGTTGTAGTTGGACGGGGTGGCGATCATATAGAGCCGTCCGCTGTCCTTGAGGCTGCGGTTGTAGCCGAAGCCGAAGGAGACCTGGGTGATTATCAGGTAGAAGGCGGCCAGTGCCACCGCCATGCCCAGCACGTTGAGCAGGCACGAGACCCAATATCGCCGCACCACACTCAAAAAATTATGCAACAGATACTTCATCGCATTAAATTCTGCCGCGCATCAATGCTCCGCCTAAAGGGGATTCGGGGCTGTTTCTTCGC
>CAZIUO010000109.1:0-2562 GCA_964542575.1 uncultured Muribaculaceae bacterium | reverse complement strand
TCTGCCAAAATGGCAGAAAAACGGCCGCTGGCAAATATCTTGATTATCCTGCTCACGAACCCCGCAAGGGGTCCGATAAAAAGCTAAAGATATGACCAGTAACACTCAGGAATTGGAAAAGTACGCAGTGAACCTCAACGAGAGGGCACGGGCGTCCAAATTGGATCCTGTGATAGGTCGTGACGACGAAATTCGCAGGGTGCTGCAGATTCTTAGCCGAAGGACTAAGAACAATCCCATATTGGTGGGCGAGCCCGGTGTGGGCAAAACCGCCATCAGCGAGGGTATCGCGCAGAGAATAGTAAACGGCGATGTCCCCGAAAACCTTAAGACAAAAACCATCTACTCCCTGGATATGGGCGCCCTGATTGCGGGCGCAAAGTATCAGGGCGAATTCGAGGAGAGGCTCAAGGCTGTGGTCAAGGCCGTGAGCGAGAGCGACGGCGAGATAATCCTCTTCATCGATGAAATCCACACCCTGGTGGGCGCAGGCCGCACCAGCGGCGCGATGGATGCCGCAAACATCCTCAAACCCGCCCTTTCGAGAGGCGAGCTGAGGGCCATCGGCTCCACCACTCTGGACGAATACCAGAAATACTTCGAGACCGACAAGGCGCTGGAACGCCGATTCCAGATGGTGATGATAGACGAGCCAACCCCCGCCGAATCCATCAGCATATTGCGAGGCCTCAAGGAGAAGTATGAAAACCACCACAAGGTGCGCATAGAAGACGACGCCATAATCGCAGCGGTAAGGCTCTCCCACCGCTACATCACCAACCGTTTCCTCCCCGACAAGGCGATTGACCTTGTGGACGAGGCGGCCAGCAAGCTCCGCCTGGAGATGAACTCCGTGCCCGAGCCCATCGACCTGCTCAACCACAAGATCAAGCAGCTCGAAATCGAGAAGGCCGCCATCAAGCAGGAGGGCGAGTCGGCCAAGCTGAGCAAAATCGAGAGCGACCTGGAGCAGACCAAGAAAGAGCAGGCGGAGCTGATGAAGAAGTGGGACGCCGAGAAGGGCGTGCTCAACGACCTCAGCGCAAAGCGGCAGGAGATGGAGGATCTGCGCCATCAGGCCGATGCGGCGGAGCGCGACGGCGACTACGGCCGCGTGGCCGAGATCCGCTACGGCCGCCTGCAGCGCCTGCAGGAGGACATCGACCGCCTCACCAAAGAGAAGGAGTCGTGGAGCGACCCCATTATGAACGAGGCGGTGGGCGAAGACGACATCGCGGAGGTGGTGGCCCGCTGGACCGGCATCCCCGTGACCAAGATGCTGCAGAGCGAGAAGGAGAAGCTGCTCCACATAGAAGACGAACTCCACAAGAGGGTAGTGGGGCAGGAGGAGGCCATCAGCGCTGTGGCCAATGCGGTGCGCCGCAGCCGTGCCGGCCTGCAGAACGAGAAGCGCCCCATCGGGTCGTTCCTCTTCCTTGGCACCACCGGCGTGGGCAAGACAGAGCTGGCCAAGGCCCTGGCCGAATACCTGTTCGACGACGAGAATATGATGACCCGTATCGATATGAGCGAATATCAGGAGCGGCACACCGTGTCGCGTCTGGTGGGCGCGCCTCCGGGATATGTAGGCTACGAAGAGGGTGGCCAGCTGACCGAGGCCGTGCGGCGCAAACCCTATTCGGTGGTGCTGCTCGACGAAATCGAGAAGGCTCACCCCGACGTGTTCAACGTCCTGCTGCAGGTGCTCGACGACGGCCGTCTGACCGACAACAAGGGGCGCACGGTCGACTTCAAGAACACCATCCTGATTATGACCTCCAACGTGGGCAGCGACATAATCCAGGAGAGCATAGCCTCCGGCACCGACTATGACAAATGCCGCGACAAGGTGATGGAGCTGCTCAAGCGCAGCGTCCGCCCCGAGTTCCTCAACCGTATCGACGAGATAATAATGTTCCACCCGCTCTCAAGAGAGAACGTGCGGGAGATTCTCAAGATGCAGATGGCTCAGCTGCAGGGCAAGCTGGAGGAGATGAACATCCATCTGAAGTTCACCGACGGCTTCGTGGACTATATGTCCGACAAGGGCTACAACCCCGCCTACGGCGCCCGCCCCATCAAGCGTGTGCTGCAGAGAGACTTGATAGACGAGCTGGCAAAGCAGCTGCTTGACGGCCGTCTCAAGAGGGAGGAGACCATTACCGCCGATATGGACGGCGGCCAGCTTGTGCTCAGGTAGGCCGAGCTCCTTTGAAATGTAAAATAAGCGCACCGGAAGTTTTCCCGGTGCGCTTATTTCGTTTTTTAGTAAAAATTAAACTACAAATCCTTGATTTTGAAGATATTGTAGGAGATGCCGGAGTCGTAGGTGTCGATGCCTTCGCGGGCCTTGAGGACTTTGACCACGCGGCAGGTGACCGGGAGGATGAGGACTTCGTAGAAGGTCTTGAGGAGAATCTGGGAGATCATCAGAACCGGGATTTCTGCAGTCGGAACTACGCCGCCGAAGGCCAGCGGAAAGAAGATGAGGCTGTCAAGGCTTTCTCCGGCAAGGGAACTCAGGATGGCGCGCAGCGAAAAGCGCTTCTCTCCGTCACGGAG
>CAZIUO010000108.1:0-2699 GCA_964542575.1 uncultured Muribaculaceae bacterium | reverse complement strand
ACTCTAAACTCATTTTTACAAAGGTGTAAAGTTTCTTTACAGGGATTTGACTTCCGGTGCCGGCGCAAGTGCGTCGGCATCAGTTGTTTATGGAGAGTGGCATACCGGTTGAAAAAGAGGTTCCCGAATAATTGAATACAAGAGATGAAGCTGTTTTTGAGATTCCTGCGCAACAATCCCCTCTACGCCGCAATCAATGTGGTGGGGCTGGCGCTCTCGCTGATGTTTGTGATACTGCTGGGCGACTACACCTGGCGCCAGATGAGCATAGACCGCTGGCACAAGAGCCGCGACCGCATCGTCGCCCTTGCCACAGGGGGCTCGCTGCTCTCCTGGCCCGACGTTACCCACAGCCTCGGCGCCCAATACCCAGAAATTGAACAGACCTGCTGCATCAATATGCATCTGGCACGCATCAAAGCCGGAGACCGCGCCGCCGGCAGCTCGATGGGCGAGGGTGCGGCCAATCTGATGCTGGCCGACTCCACATTCTTCGACTTCTTCGACTTCCAGATTGTGGAGGGCGACCGCGCCGCCGCTCTCTCCAGCCCCGAGAAGTGCGTCATCACCGAATCGATGGCGCGCACCCTCTTCCCCGGCCGCGACCCCCTGGGCGAGTCGCTGGAAATCGTCGGCACCCGCAACATAACAATCACCGACGGCCTGGGCGACCCCTACGACACCACGCTGGTCTACACCGTCTCCGCGGTTGTCCGCGACCTGGACCGCACCGTGCTGCAGAACAGCACCGGCATAATTGTCAACTTCCAGCGTGCGCCGCAGATTATGGGCTACCGCCTGACAAACAACACCTACGTCAGCGGCCCCTTCGGCGGCACAGTCTCATTTCTGAAGCTGCGCCCCGGCGCCGACCTCGGCGGCAAGACTGACGCCATCACCGCGTTCTGCAAAGAAAGCTGCCCCGCAATGAGCTTTGTGGGCCGCGACATCAACTGCTCCCTCATTCCCCTCGACGATCTGATGTTCGCCCCTCAGAACGACGGGCGGGCGCTGATCAAGGGCGACCGCGGCTTTCTCAATGTGCTGCTGGCGGCCGTGCTGGCCATACTGCTCTTTGCCGTGACCAATTACATCAACCTCACCGTGGCCAACACCGGCTTCCGCGCCAAGGAGGTGTCCACACGCAGGCTGCTGGGCAGCGACCGCCGGCACATAATGCTGGAGCTGGTGGGCGAGTCGACCCTGATGGTGCTCATATCGTTCCTGCTTGCTCTGTTGCTGGCCTTCCCGCTGCAGGAGACGTTCCAGGAGATGTTCAAGGGCAAGATTGACCTTGCCGCCGACCTCAATCCCGGCACAGCGGCGGTCTGCCTGCTGTTCATACTTGCCACAGGGCTGATCTCGGGCATCATCCCCACCCTGTCGCTGCTGCGCTACAAGCCGATAGATGTGGTCAAGGGCTCGTTCCGCTACCACTCCAAGATGGTGCTGAGCCGCATCTTCATTGTGCTGCAGAATGTAATCACCGTGACGATGCTCTGCGCCGCCCTCACCATACTGCTGCAGGTGAACCATATGATAAGCGCCCCGCTGGGCTACAATGTCAAGGACAATTTCATTGTGGACGCCGACAAGGGCGATGTGGTGCGCGACGCCCTCGCCCGGCAGCCGTTTGTGCGCGGAATAGGCTCCTACAGCGGCTGCGCCCTCGACGGCAGCACCGCAATGATGAGCACCCACAAAGACAAGGATGGGAACAACGTCGTAATGTTCGAATTGTACTGCGACCGGGCGTTCCTGGATGTCTCGGGCCTCAAGCTCAGGGAGGATTTCCATCAGGAGGGGGACGTGCGCTACTTCAACGCCTCGGCTGCCCAAAAGCTGGGCATCACCGCAGAGCACCCGCTCGTCGAGTGGGGCGGCGGCGATGGTACAACCCTTGCGGCGGGCATCTTCGAGGACTTCCGCGTGATAAATGTGCTGGAATCCACCCGCGATTTTATGATTGACGTGGTGGACACCGACGAAATCAAATTCCCCAGCCTGCTGGTGCACACCGACGGTAGCGCCGACGCCGGCAGCCGCATCCGCTCCATTGTGCAGGAGGCCGACGGCAATCTGGATGACCCCGAGTGGAAGGTGCGCGACATTTCCCTGGAGATCAGTCAGTCTTTCTCCAATGAGCGCAACACGCTGCGCGTGGTCTCTGTGTTCACCGGCGTGGCCCTGCTGCTCTCGGTGCTGGGATTTGTGGGGATGTCGCTCTTCTTTATCCGCCAGAGGCGCAAGGAGGTCGGGGTGCGGCGCATTATGGGCGGCACTTCGCGCGAGATTTTCTCCCTGCTGACAGCCAAGTTCCTCTCGCCGCTGCTCTTTTCGCTGCTGCTTGCGCTGCCCCTGTCGTGGATTCTGATGCAGCGCTGGCTGGAGAATTTCTCTTACCGCATCTCCTTCAACTTGTTGATATTTGCCGCCGCGGCCCTCTTCAGTCTCCTGGTGGCCCTGCTTTCCATCTTCTTCCAGATATTCAAAGCCTCCCGCGCCAACCCCGCCGATGATATCCGCACGGAGTAGTTTAGAGTTTAGAGTTTAGAGTTTAGAGGAGTGGAGAGTTTAGAGGCACGGAGTGCCGTGGGGCAAGTCCCTTCCCAGGGGAAGGGATTTAGGGTTGGGGTCATAAATAGAAAATGTGCGGTGGGCTGCCGGGGTGTTGGAAGTTTAGAGTTTAGAGTTTAGAG
>CAZIUO010000107.1:0-2701 GCA_964542575.1 uncultured Muribaculaceae bacterium | reverse complement strand
AGGACCTCGGACTCGAGGGCGCGGGCCTCGTTTTCGATCTCGGCGGCCCGCTCCAGCAGCGGCCGGGCCGGCTCCTGATTCTTGAGCGACTGAGCATTGATGCGGACATTCAGATGAGCGCCCCGCACTGCGGCCAGAGCGGCAATCGCCGCCACCCCGGCATCCGACGCCGAAGCCGGATTACCCTTGCGGGCCATCTCCAGCGCCAGCGGCAGCGCCTTGAGCGACGCCTCCATAGTGCGCAGCGGCACCCGCGTCGCATCCAGCGTCGCAGCCTCGATGGCGGCTGCGCGCGCAGCCTTCTCCTCTTCGCTGTTCTTGGGCATCGAGAAGCACTCCATTATCTTGTCAAAAGCGGCGGTGTCCTCGTCCACAAGGTCCAGCAGCTCCTGCAGCAGGCTCTGCCCCTGCTCCGCCACCAGCGAGAACTCCTCCCAGCGGCCGTCCCAGCCCCGCTTGTGGGCGGAGAGATTGGCCACCATCGCAGAGAGCGCGGCCCCCAGGGCACCCATATACGCCGATATGGAGCCGCCGCCGGGTGCGGGCGACTCGCTGGCAGTCTCGCGGGCCAGGGCCTCGGCGCTAAGCCGCACCAGACGGTGCCGGCGCGCCTGCTCGGAAGGGTCTTCCATCAGATATTCTATAACCTTGCTGCGGGCGTCAAAGGGGGCCAGGTCGTCGAGCGACATACTCTTGACGGCGATTTTGATTATCTCCTCCTCGCTGATGCCGCGCGAGCGCATCTGCCGGCCCAGATAATAGCGGCCGGCGTCGGTCAGCACCCGCTTGGGCACGAGCCCCACGATTTCGGTGCCGGTGACCCGCAGGCCGCGGGCGGCTGCGGCGCGGCACACCTCCTCAAAGGCGACGTGCAGCGGCGTGCGGGCGATGTCCGTAATGTTCATCGAAACCTGCGCGATGCCATACTCGTCGATATACCAGCCGATGGCCTTGCAGCCGGGCAGCGTGCCGGGAATCCACACCTGATTGCCATCGGCATCCTTGATGAGCTTGCCGGTGAGCGGGTCCCCCTCGCGCGCCTTGCGCCCCTTCTCGCGCACATCGAAGGCCACCGCATTGGCACGGCGGGTCGAGGTGGTGTTCAGATTGAAGTTGACGGCGATGAGGAAATTGCGCGCCCCGACATTGCTGGCGCCGCTGCGCGCGACGGTTTCATTATAGGTGTCGGGGCCGAAGTCGGGCTTGCGGGCGGGGTCGGCCATTTTCTCCGGCAGCGCCTCGTATTCGCCGGCGCGGCACACCGCCAGATTCTTCCGCTCGGGCTTGTAGGCGGCCGCCTCGTAGCAGTAGCAGGGGATGCCAAGCTCGGTGGCCATCCTCCGGGCCAGAGTGCGGGCCAGGTCGGCGCACTCTTCAAGGGTGATGCCCTCCACGGGGATCAGCGGCAGCACGTCGGTGGCGCCGCTGCGGGGATGCGCCCCGTGGTGGAGACGCATATCAATGAGCTCCTGCGCCTTGGCGGAGCCGCGGAAGGCCGCCTCCACCACCGCGTCGGGCTCGCCCACAAAGGTCACCACCGTGCGGTTGGTGGCCTCGCCGGGGTCGACATTGAGCACTTTGACCCCCTCCACGCTGCCGATGGCCGCCACAATGGCGTCTATCACAGCCATATTGCGCCCCTCGCTGTAGTTGGGCACGCATTCGATTATTTTTCGCATAAGGCAGAAATTTATGTCGGTTTTAAATACTGTCTATCAAAGTTAAATTATAAGTGTAATTAATACAAATAAAAAGACCGACCCCCGAAGGGGCCGGTCACCTAACTAATATTAATCTGTTAGTCCAGATTAGCGGATTTTCTTGTAACCGTAGCGTGCGGTGTCACCAAGCTCAAGCTCGATCTTCATCAGGCGGTTGTACTTGGCGATACGGTCGGTGCGGGAGAGGGAACCGGTCTTGATCTGGCCGCTGTTGGTAGCGACTGCGATGTCGGCGATGGTTGTGTCCTCGGTCTCGCCGGAACGGTGGCTGGTGACGGTGGTGTAGCCGTGACGGTGAGCCATCTCGATTGCGTCCAGGGTCTCGGTGAGAGAGCCGATCTGGTTGACCTTGATCAGGATGGAGTTGCCGGCGCCCATTGCGATGCCCTTCTCCAGATATTTAACGTTGGTAACGAACAGGTCGTCGCCCACCAGCTGGCAGCGGTCGCCCACAGCCTTGGTGAGTTTAACCCAGCCTTCCCAGTCTTCCTCGCTCAGGCCGTCCTCGATAGAGTCGATAGGATACTTGCTGATGAGCTGCTTGAGGTAGTTGATCTGCTGGTCGGTAGAGAGCTTGCGGCCGCGGGGGTCCTTCTTCTTGCCGTCCTTGAGCTGCTTGTAGTCATAGTAGAACTTGCCGTCCTCGCCCTTGAAGCAGAACTCGCTGGCAGCGCAGTCCATTGCGATGGTGACATCCTTGCCGGGAGTGTAGCCTGCGCCCTCGATGGCTGCGATGATGCAGTCCAGAGCGTCGTTGATGCCCTTGAGTGCGGGAGCGAAACCGCCCTCGTCACCTACTGCGGTGCTCAGGCCGCGGCCCTTGAGGACCTTCTGGAGAGCGTGGAAAACCTCGGCGCCCATACGGACAGCCTCAGCCTCGTTCTTTGCGCCGACGGGACGGATCATGAACTCCTGGAATGCGATGGGGGCATCGGAGTGAGCGCCGCCGTTGATGATGTTCATCATAGGCACGGGGAGAA
>CAZIUO010000106.1:1217-2740 GCA_964542575.1 uncultured Muribaculaceae bacterium | reverse complement strand
GCGGAGCTTTGATGCGCGGCAGAATCTATGACAACGAGAGTTTAGTGGTCTTTGAAGAACACCGTCAGGGCGGCGGAGATGTCGCTGAAGGTCTGTTCAAAATCGCCGGTGTACCACGGGTCAGCCACATCGCGCCCGCTGCCGCACAAACTCATCAGCATCTGCACCTTGGGGCGGCCGTCGCTGCCCGCGGTGCCGGCCTCGGCGCTGAAAAGCCGCTCTATCCAGCGCAAATTATTGCGGTCCATTATGAATATCCGGTCGTAAACGGCAAAATCGGCGGCCGTCAGGCGGCGCGCGCTATGCCTTTCGAAAGGGACGCCGTGCCGTCTCAGACACTCCTTTGCCGGGGGATACATATCATTTCCCACCTCTTCCGCGCTCGTCGCGGCCGAATCTATCTGCATCCGCACCCCTGCGTCAGACGCCATTTTCCGGCAGATGAACTCCGCCATCGGACTGCGGCAGATATTGCCGTGGCACACGAAAAGTATTTTCTCCATAGCTTCTTGATTTGCGCCGCAAAAATAGAAGTTTTAAATTAGTGGGACGCAATCACTAAAAATGAAATTTATGAAAAACTTCAAAAGGATTCTGACCGTGGCGGCTGCGGCGGCCGCGGCAGTTGCCTGCACCCCCAAGGAGAAGGTACTGGTGCTCTATTATTCGCAGACCGGCAACACCCGCGCCGTTGCGGAGAAAATCTGCGCCCTGACCGGGGCCGACATAGAAGAAATCACCGCCGTGGACCCCTACAGCGGCACTTATGAAGAGACCATCAACCGCTGCCTTGCAGAGCGCGAGAGCGGCGCCCTGCCCGAGATCAACCCTGTGGAGAGCGACCTTTCGCAGTATGACGTCATCTTCCTGGGCTACCCCGTGTGGTTTGGCACCTGCGCCCGCCCCGTGCTCTCGTTCCTGAATAATGAGAGCCTCGCCGGCAAAAAAATCGTCCCTTTCTGCACATTCGGCAGCGGCGGACTCAAGAGCAGCATCGATGACATCAACGCCCTTCAGGGCGAGGCCGTCGTAGAAGAGGGCTTCGGCATCAGGGCCGCCCGTATGCAGGCGATGGAGCGCGAACTTGAGGAGTTCCTCAAGGCGCACGGCTATGTTGAAGGCGAGTTCACCAAACTCGACGAATTTGGCGAGATGCGCCCCGCCAGCGAAGAGGAAGCGGCCATCTTTGACGAGGCTGTGGCCGGCTACCGGATGATAAACGCCCGCGCCACAGAAGTCGCAAGCCGCGCCATCCCCGGCGGCACCGAATATCTCTTCACCGCCGTCGACCTCCCCCGCGAGGGAGAAGAGCCGGCGGAGAACCCGCACACGATGCAGGTCTATGTCACCGTTGCCGACGGCGCCGCTCCCGAATTCACCCAGGTCGTGAGATAACCCCGCGACCCTCACTCGCGCCCCTCTCTGGCGCCACGCCCGCGCCTCTATAGCGCGCCCCGTCAGCGTCCCGCTCTGGCGCCACGCCCGCCGCTTGTAGTCTTGCAGACTTACTTCACTGCCACGCA
>CAZIUO010000106.1:0-1117 GCA_964542575.1 uncultured Muribaculaceae bacterium | reverse complement strand
CTCTGGCGCCACGCCCGCCGCTTGTAGTCTTGCAGACTTACTTCACTGCCACGCAGTCAATCTCCACCATCGCCCCCTTGGGCAGAGCCTTCACGGCAAATGCGCAGCGGGCGGGGTAGGGGGCGCTGAAGAACTCGGCATACACCCCGTTCATTGCGGCAAAGTCGCCCATATCGGCCAGGAACACAGTGGTCTTGACCACCTTGTCCATACCGGAGCCCGCCTCTTCCAGAATGGAGCGGATGTTCTGCAGCGACTGACGGGTCTGCGCCTCGATGCCCCCTTCGGGGAAGGCGCCGGTGGCGGGGTCGATGGGCAGCTGCCCGGAGACATAAATGGTGCCGGCGTGCTCAATCGCCTGGCTGTAAGGGCCTATCGCGGCCGGAGCGTTGTTTGTGCTGATCTGTTTCATACAATCGTTATTTGCCCCAAATTTAAATGATTTTGCCGATACGGGAATTATTCCCAAAATTTGTTGCATGAAAAAAATCCATCTGATGCTTCTCGGTCTGATATTCTGCGCGGTATCGTGCGCAGAAGGCGACCGCAGCGTAAAAATTGCCGGCCACAGATTTGTGGACCTGGCCCTGCCGAGCGGCACCCTCTGGGCCGCGACCAACATTGGCGCAAAGGTCGATGCCGATGCGGGCGATTATTTCGCCTGGGGGGAGACCGCCCCCAAGAGCGACTATTCGTGGCAGACCTACGCTCTCGGCAGCGGAGAAGATACCCTGGCCAAATACAACGCCCCCGATAGCTGCGAGCGGCTCTTTGCAGACGACGATGCGGCGGCGACCTTGTGGGGCGAGGGGTGCCGGATGCCGACCCACGCCCAATTTGCCGAGCTGCGCGACACGCTCAACTGCACCTGGCGGTGGACCTCCCGCACCGATTCCAACGGGGATGATGTCTGCGGATTTCTGGTCACCAGCGTGCGCAACGGCAATTCGATATTCCTGCCTGCGGCGGGCTGCCGCGACGGCGTCGGCTATTTCAACCGCGGCAAGATGGGCTACTACTGGTCTGGGGTCCGCAATCCGCTTTATGCCGGGCAGGCCTTTTTCCTCGCCCTGGAAGGCTGCTTCCCCTACACCAGCTTCGACTCCCGCTTCTACGG
>CAZIUO010000105.1:0-2760 GCA_964542575.1 uncultured Muribaculaceae bacterium | reverse complement strand
GGCATATTGGCAATTAATTCGTATTTTTGCCTTATTGATTCAGATATGAAAAAAGGTCGCATACTGGTGGTGGATGACAATCAGGGGATCCGCGAGGCGCTCCGGATTCTGCTCTCCGCCGAATTCGCGAGGGTGGAGACACTCCCCTCGCCCACAGCCCTGGTCGGCACCATCGAGGCGGTCCGCCCCGACGTCGTGCTGCTGGACATGAACTTCAAGCGGGACACCAACACCGGCGGCGAGGGGCTCTACTGCCTCTCGATGATTAAGGAGAAGTGGCCCTCGCTCCCCGTGGTGCTCTTCACCGCCTACGCCGACATTTCTCTGGCGGTGGAGGGGATGAAGCGCGGCGCGGAAGATTTCGTGGTGAAGCCGTGGGACAACGCCAAGCTGCTCGAGACCCTCAAGCGGGCCCGCGACAAACAGGGGCAGGCGCGCACAAAGCCCTCCGCCGCAGCCGGCGAGACACGAATGTACTGGGGCGGTAGCGAGGCGATGCAGCAGCTGCGCCACGACGTGGAGAAAATCGCCACCACCGACGCCACCGTGCTCATCACGGGCGAGAACGGCACCGGCAAGGATGTCCTGGCCCGCGAAATCCACCTTTTGAGCGGCCGCTCGGCCGGTCCGCTGGTGTGCGTGGATGCCGGCGCCATCACCGAAACCCTCTTCGAGAGCGAGCTCTTCGGCCACGTCAAGGGGGCCTTCACCGATGCAAAGAGCGACCACGCCGGCAAGTTTGAGCAGGCCTCGGGCGGCACCCTCTTCCTCGACGAAATCGCCAACATCCCGGTGAGCCTGCAGGTCAAGCTGCTGCGCGCCCTGCAGAGCCGCTGCATCACCCGCGTCGGGGGCTCCGCCTCCATCCCGGTGGACATCCGGCTCATCTGCGCCACCAACGCCGACATCCCCGCCCTTATCCGCAGCGGGCTCTTCCGCGAGGACCTCTATTACCGCCTTAACACCATCAGCCTGGAGCTGCCGCCCCTGCGCCGCCGGCGCGACGCCATAGTGCCGCTGGCCGGCGAGTTCCTCAAGGAGTTCGCAGAGCGCTACGGCCGCAGCGCCGAGAGCCTCTCCCCCGCCGCCGAGGCGCAGCTGACCGCCTATCAATGGCCCGGCAACATCCGCGAGCTGCGCAGCTGCATAGAGAAGGCGGTGATTCTCTCCGACGGCAAGGTCATCGACTCGCTGGGCCTTCCCAGCGCCGCCGCTGCCCCCGCCACCGACATCTCCGCCTCCGACACCATCGACGATGTGGAGGAGAAGACCATCCGGGCGGCGATGGCCCGCTACGGCGGCAACATCTCAATGGTGGCCAAGGCGCTCAGCGTGAGCCGCCCCACCCTCTACGCCAAACTTAAAAAATACGGGATATGACCCCCTGGGGCTGGATTCTTGTGGCCGCCGGGGCCTCAGCGGCCGCCTTTTTTGCCGGCCGGGGTATCTCGCGCCGCAAAATCATCGGCAAAATAGAATTTATGTCAGACGCCGTCACCAGCGGCGAGACTGCGTTCCGCTATCGTCAGGAGGGGGTTCTGAACCGCCGCCTGAACAGCGCCCTCAACCGCCTTCGCGGCATATTCGAGCAGGAGCAGAGCGACATCCGCGAGCGGGAGCACTACTTTGCCACGATGCTCGACCACGTCAGCAGCGGGGTCATAGTGCTTTCCGGGGAGAATGTGGAGTATTGCAACGCCCCCGCGCGCGGGCTGCTGGGGATGTCGGAAATCTCGACCCTGGGGCAGATAGAGCTGATTTCGGCCCCGCTGGCGGAGGTTTTCCGCAGCGCCGGCGAGAGCGAGATGCACGCCGAGTTCCCCTCCGAGCGGGGGCCGATGCATCTGGCGGTGAGCTGCTGCGACGCCACCCTGCACTCGCATCCGGTGCGGCTGGTCACCTTCAACGACATCACGCGCGATATGGAGAACAACGAGACGGAGTCGTGGATGCGCCTCATCCGGGTGCTGACGCACGAGATTATGAATTCGGTGACGCCGGTGGCCAGCCTCAGCAGCGCCATCAGCCGCGACATCGATTCTTACGGCAAGGAGGACATCCGGGCGGCGCTGGGCACCATAGCCGCATCCAGCGAGGGGCTCATAAATTTTGTGAATTCTTACCGGTCGCTCACGCATATAGCGGCGCCGCAGCGGCGGGCGGTCTATTTCCGCGAGATTGCGGGGGACGCCATCGCCCTGGCCCGCAGCGCTTTCCCGGCGGTCAGCGTCACCTACGCCGAGCTTAGCGACGACATAATTCTCTATGCCGACCAGGGGCAGATTTCGCAGGTCGTGAACAATCTGGTGAAGAATGCCGCGCAGGCGGGGGCGCGCAATGTGCGGATTACGGCGGAGATAGACAAGAAGGACCGCACGGTGATCAATGTGTCCAACGATGGGGAGCCTATCAGCGAGAGCAGCCGCGAGCAGTTGTTCGTGCCGTTTTTCACGACCAAGGGGAGCGGCGGCACCGGCGTGGGGCTGAGTTTGTCGCGCCAGATGGTGCGCCTGAACGGCGGCACCCTCAATCTCGCCTCCAGCACCCCCTCCACCACCACCTTCACGATGATCTTCTAGATTTTGAGCGCATCAAATAACGGTGTGAAAAAGCCATTCCTGAAATCTTTTCCCCGCCCGAACCTTATTCCTGCCATAAGTTGTCCGACGACTTGCCTTCTCGGTGATTTGTCGTCTTGATTGCGCCGCGCATCAACGCTCCGCACAAAGGGGCTTGGCGGGTAGAAAAAATACCCGCTAC
>CAZIUO010000104.1:0-2847 GCA_964542575.1 uncultured Muribaculaceae bacterium | reverse complement strand
CCGTTGTAGCGGGGGCCGATGTTGGTGCGGCGGGGTTTGCGCCCCAGGTAGGTCTTGTCCTCTTCCAGCAGGAAATCGGGGCTGTAGAGCCGCGCAGGGCCCGTCACCGGCAGCGCGGCGGGCGACACGAGCACCTGGTCTATCATCTCCCACACCCCCCGGAACTTGATGCTGCCCTGCAGATGCGCGGTGAGGTTGGTGAGGCCATACCGGCTGCAGAGCCCCCAGACCGCCGGGGAGTCGGGGGTGTCGTTGAAGTCGCCCATAATCAGCACCGCCGCATCGCCGCGGACGGCAAACAGCGAGTCCAGCGCCCCCGCCAGGGCGTCGGAGACCGCCTGCCGCTTGGGGGCCGACTCCCGCACGCCGCCGTATTTGGAGGGCCAGTGGTTCAGGAATATGTGCAGGGTGTCGCCCCCGTCTGCGCAAGAGACCCCGCCAGCACCGGTATTACCAGCGCCGCCGGCACCACTTCCCGCGCCAGCGCGCCGCCCCATCACCACCTCGGCATAGAGTATGTCGCGGGTGGCGAACTGCTCTATGGTGATGAAGCGGCTGTGCAGCAGCCTCACTCGCCGCGCATCGTAGAGCAGCGCCACGTCAATCCCGCGCGGGTCGCGCCCCTCGCGGTGCAGCGCCCTGTAGCCGCACTTGGCCAGCGGCGTCTGCTGCAGCAGATTGTCCAGCACATAGCGGTTCTCCACCTCGCAGAGCCCCACGATGCAGGGCAGCTCCCCGCCGAAGCACTCCGCCGAGGCGATTATGGTCTTGGCAATCAGATTCCGCTTGGCAGTGAACTTGCGCCGCGTCCAGCGATAGTCGCCGCGCGGGGTAAAAGGTTCGTCGGCCGTGAGAGGGTCGTCGTAAGTGTCAAAAAAGTTCTCGATGTTCCAGCACATCACCTGGGCACTGAGCCCCGTCGCCGCCAGAAAGGCAGCCGCCACCGCACATATCTTCTTCATAGGGGCAAGTTAGCCAAAAATTGAGTATATTTGCATCCAATTTTCTAAAAATCAAGCGAAATGTCTCTAAAATGCGGCATAGTAGGTCTGCCCAACGTGGGCAAGTCCACCCTTTTCAACTGTATAAGCACCTCCAAAGCCCAGAGCGCCAACTTCCCGTTCTGCACCATAGAACCCAACATCGGCAGCTGCAACGTTCCCGACGAGCGGCTCGCCGTGCTTGAAAATCTGGTGCATCCGCGCCGCGTGGTGCCCGCCACGGTGGAGATTGTGGACATCGCCGGCCTGGTGCGCGGCGCCAGCCGGGGCGAGGGGCTGGGCAACCAGTTCCTGGCCAACATCCGCGAGACCGACGCCATACTGCACGTGCTCCGCTGCTTCGACGACGACAACATCTCTCACGTGGACGGCAGCATCGACCCCGTGCGCGACAAGGAGATTGTGGACCTGGAGCTGCAAATCAAAGACCTTGAAACGGTGAACGCCCGCCTGGAGAAGCTGCGCAAGCAGGCCAATGTGGGCGGCGACAAAACCGCCAAGAAGGCGGTGGAGCTGCTCTCCAAATACAAGGCGGTGCTGGAGGCGGGGCGCAACGCCCGCGAAGTGGTGCCGGAGAACCCCGACGAGGAGCATCTGGCCAAGGAGTTCTGCCTGCTCACCTGCAAGCCGGTGCTCTATGTCTGCAATGTAGATGAGAATTCCGCCAAGACGGGCAACCGCTACACCGAGGCGGTGGCCGAGGCCATCAAGAGCGAGGATGCCGGGATGCTGATAATCGCCGCCAAAATCGAGAGCGAAATAGCCGAGCTGGAGACCTACGACGAGCGGCAGATGTTCCTGAGCGAAATCGGGCTGGAGCGCAGCGGCGTGGAGCGCCTGATACAGGCCGCCTACGACCTGCTGGGGCTGCAGACCTACTTCACCGTGGGCGAGCCCGAGGTGCGCGCCTGGACCATCCGCAAGGGCGACAAGGCCCCCCGCGCCGCAGGAGTCATCCACACCGACTTCGAGCGGGGCTTCATCCGCGCCGAGGTCATCAAATACAGCGACTTCGTGGCCCTGGGCAGCGAGTCGGCCTGCCGCGCCGCCGGCAAACTGGGCAGCGAGGGCAAGGAATACACGGTGCAGGACGGCGACATAATGCACTTCCTCTTCAACGTATAATCTAACTAATTCCAAGATATGTACAGAACTCACACCTGCGGCGAACTCAGGCTCTCTGACGCCGGCAAACAGGTAACTCTGGCCGGCTGGGTCCAGAGAATCCGCAAAATGGGCGGTATGACATTCATTGACCTGCGCGACCGCTACGGCATCACGCAGCTTGTGGTGGACGACGCCTCCGACGCCTCCGTAAAGGAGAATCTCGCCAAACTGGGCCGCGAAGCGGTGATCCAGGCCGTGGGCAAGGTTGCGGAGCGCCAGAGCAAGAACTCCAAGATAGAGACTGGCGACATCGAGATAATCCTCTCGGCCATCAACATCCTGAACCTCTCCGCCACCCCTCCCTTCACAATTGAAGACAACAGCGACGGCGGCGACGAGCTCCGCGCCAGATACCGCTATCTGGACCTGCGCCGCAACCCTCTGAAGAACGCGCTGATGCTGCGCCACAGAATCGCCCACGAGGTGCGCAACTATCTCGACGCAAACAACTTCCTTGAAATCGAGACCCCTTACCTGATAAAATCGACCCCCGAGGGGGCCCGCGACTTTGTGGTCCCCAGCCGTATGAACCCCGGCGAGTTCTACGCGCTGCCCCAGAGCCCCCAGACCTTCAAGCAGCTGCTGATGGTGGCGGGCTACGACCGCTACTTCCAGATTGTGCGCTGCTTCCGCGACGAGGACCTGCGCGCCGACCGCCAGCCCGAGTTCACCCAGATCG
>CAZIUO010000103.1:0-2875 GCA_964542575.1 uncultured Muribaculaceae bacterium | reverse complement strand
AGTTTAGAGTTTAGGGACAGTTATGAATAATATGGAATTCAAGAGGAGGCTGCCGTCGACGGCGGAGATCAAGGAGATGTATCCGCTGCCGCAGGAACTGGCGGCGCTCAAAAGAGAAAACGACAAGGCAATCAGCGACATAATCTGCGGCCGCAGCGACAAACTGCTGCTGATAATCGGCCCCTGCTCGGCCGACCGCGAAGACGCCGTGCTGGAATACGTCACCCGCCTAAGAGAAGTGCAGCAGAAGGTCGCCGACGTAATCACAATCGTTCCCAGAATCTACACCAACAAGCCCCGCACCACCGGCGAGGGCTACAAGGGGATGCTGCATCAGCCCGACCCCCACAGCGGCTCCGATATGCTCAAGGGACTGCTGGCAATCCGCCACCTGCACCTGAACGTGCTGCGGCAGACCGGCTTCAGCGGGGCTGACGAAATGCTCTACCCCGACAACCACGGCTACCTCTCCGACCTTCTGAGCTATGTCGCCGTGGGTGCGCGCAGCGTGGAGAGCCAGATACACCGGCTCACCGCCAGCGGCCTGGACATCCCCGTGGGGATGAAGAACCCCACCAGCGGCGACATCTCGGTGATGATGAACTCCATCCACGCCGCCACCCTGCCCCACACCTTCATCTACCGCGGCTGGGAGGTTTCGAGCAAGGGCAATCCCCTTGCGCACGCCATCCTGCGCGGCAGCGTTAACAAAAACGGCCGCACCGCCCCCAACTACCACTACGAGGATATGATTGGGCTCTACGAGAAATATGCGGAGTCGGGGCTGCCCAATCCGGCCCTGATTGTGGACACCAACCACGCCAACTCCGGCAAGCAGTATGAGCAGCAGATCCGCATCGCCAAGGAGGTGCTGCACTCCACCCGCCACTCCGATGACATCCGCCGCCTGGTCAAGGGGCTTATGATAGAGTCCTATCTGGTGGACGGCCGCCAGGGGAGCGACTCGCAGGTCTACGGGCAGTCGATAACCGACCCCTGCCTGGGCTGGGAAAAGAGCGAGCGGCTGATTCTGGACATCGCCGACCTGCGCCGCTAGGCGAATCTGCAAGCGCAAAAAGAGAGGGGACGGCTGCTGTAGCCATCCCCTCTCTTTTTATATGCGGGCGTCGCGCTCTAAGCGTATATCTTGCCCACCAGCCAAAGCATCAGCCGCGTGGGAAGTATGCGGATGAGGAACGTAACCGCCTTGTAGTCGATTCTGGGAGTCACCGTGGGGCGCATCCGACGCCGCTGCAGCTGCCGCACCACCGCCCCGGCAATCCGGGAGGCGGGCATACCGTTCTGCTCGTCGTGCTCCATCCGCCCCACCGACTTCTTGAAGGTGGCGTAGTAGGGACCGGCGGCATCTTCTGCCTGACGGGTCGATTTGCGGGCCGAGGTGAAGCCGGTCTTGGTGTCGCCCGGCAGAATGCTGCAGCACTGTATGCCGAACCCCTTGACCTCGAGGCTCAGGGATTTGGTGTAGATGAGCAGGGCCGCCTTAACGGAGCTGTAGAAGGTCTGATAAGGTATGGGGACCACCGCCGCCACGCTGCTCACGGTGACGATGCGGCCGAAGCCCGCCTCACGCATATGGGGCAGCACAGCCCGGATTACCCGGTGGGCGCCGAAGAAGCAGGTCTCGAACTGATATTTCGCCTCCTCCACATCGGTATCCTCCACCGCCCCGGCTATGCCGTTGCCGGCGTTGCACACCACGGCGTCTATCCTCCCCTCGGCTGCGATAATCTGTTCCACGGCGGCATTCACGCTGCCGTCGCTGTTCACGTCCATCACTATGGGGACTATGTTCCCACAGGAGGCGCACTCCGCGGGCACGGTGCCGCGCCGCGATGCGGCATAGACCTTCATACCGGCGGCGGCGAGCAAGCGGGCCGTCTCCGCCCCGATGCCCGACGAACCGCCGGTAAGAAGCACCGTATGCACCTTGCGGCCCATTACTCTATGATGCCGTATTTGCGGAATACCTTCTGAATCTTCTCAAGCGCAAATTCCACCTGAGCCTGGGAATGTGTGGCCATCAGGGAGAAGCGGATGAGAGTGTCCTCGGTGGGCACTGCGGGAGACACCACGGGGTTCACGAACAGCCCCTCGTCAAAGAGGTCGCGGGTCACGCGGAATGTCTTCTCGTTGTCGCGGATGTAGAGCGGGATGATCGGGGTGGAAGTGTTGCCGATCTCGCAGCCCATATTGCGGAAGCCGTCGATAGCAAAGCGGGTGATGTCCCACAGATGCTGTATGCGCTCGGGCTCCTGCTCCATAATGTCCAGGCTGGCGTTGACCGCGCCGATTGCGGCGGGAGTTGCGCTGGCGCTGAATATGTACGAGCGGGCGTTGTGGCGGATATAGTTGGCCGTGATGTGGTCGGTGGCGATAAAGCCGCCCAGCGACGCAAAGCTCTTGCTGAAGGTGGCCATAATAAGGTCGATGTCATTTGTGACGCCCTTCTCATAGCAGAGGCCCTGTCCGTTGGGGCCGAAGACGCCCATACTGTGGGCCTCGTCTACCATCACTGCGGCGTCATACTTCTTGGCCAGAGCCACCAGGTCGTTGACGGGGGCGAGGTCGCCCTCCATACTGAACACGCCGTCCACCACGATGAGCTTGATCTTGTCGCTCTCGCACTTCTTGAGCTTGGACTCGAGGTGCTCCATATCGTTGTGACGGAATTTCAGGTGGGTTGCGGGGCTCAGGCGGCGGCCCTCGATGATGGAGGCGTGGTCGCGCTCGTCAAGCAGGATGTAGTCGTTGCGCCCTGCAAGGCAGGACACTACACCCAGATTGACCTGGAAGCCGGTGGAGAAGATTATCGCCTCCTCCTTGCCCACGAACTTGGCCAAGCGGGCCTCTGTCT
>CAZIUO010000102.1:0-2877 GCA_964542575.1 uncultured Muribaculaceae bacterium | reverse complement strand
CTTGTCGCATCAAAATCGCGTGCGCCATCAGGCGCTAGCGAAGGGGCCGAAGGGCTGGCCTGCAGAATAGCGGCCCCATAGCGGCGGGGTTTGGGGCGGAGCCCCAGTATCATAGGGGCGTAGCGGATAGGGGTAATGCAAACAAGAATGCCGGTAGCGGATTTTTGCAGGAGTTTGCGATTTTTGCAAAATTAAAATTGAGTTATGTACATCGAGAAAATAAAATCCCCGGCCGATCTCAAAGGACTTACTGTTGAGCAGCTTAAAATTGTATGCGACGAAACCCGCCAGGCGGTGCTGAGCCGCGTGAGCAGGCACGGAGGCCACGTGGGCCCCAACCTGGGCTTTGTGGAGGCCACGGTGGCGCTCCACTATGTGTTCGACGCCCCCAGGGACAAGTTCGTCTTTGACGTGTCGCACCAGAGCTATCCGCACAAGGTGCTCACCGGCAGGGCCGCCGGTTTTCTCGGAGATGTGGAGGATATGAATGCCATAAGCGGCTATTCGTCGCCCGCAGAAAGCCCCCTTTACGACAACTTCGAGGTTGGGCACACATCCACATCCGTCTCCCTTGCCACCGGCCTGCAGAAGGCCCGGGACCTCAAGGGCACAGGCGAGAATGTCATTGCCGTGATCGGCGACGGCTCGCTTAGCGGCGGCGAGGCTTTCGAGGGGCTTGACGAGGCCTCCGAACTGGGCACGGGCATAATAATAGTGGTGAACGACAACGAGATGTCCATCGCGGAGAATCACGGCGGAATCTACAAGAACCTCCGGCTCCTGCGCGAAACTGCCGGCAAGGCCGAGTGCAACTATTTCAAGGCGCTGGGCTTCGACTACCATTACCTTGAGGAGGGCAATGATGTGGAGAAGCTCATCGGAATGTTCCGCGCGGTGAAAGGCACCAAGGTGCCGACCGTGGTGCACATCCACACCGAGAAGGGGCACGGATTCGCCCCCGCGGTGGCGGAGAAGGAGCGCTGGCACTATGGCGCCCCGTTTGACATTGCGACCGGCAAACCTCTTTGCGCCGGGGCCGCAGGAGAAGATTATGGCGACCTGTTCGCCGACTGGATGCTGGAGAAGATGAAGTCCGACCCGCTGCTGGTGGCAGTGACCGCCGGCACCCCCACGGCGGCCGGATTTACCAGGGAAAAGCGCCTCAAGGCCGGCTCCAGGCATCTGGATATGGGCATAGCGGAAGAGCAGGCCTGCGCTATGTCAAGCGCAATGGCCAAGGGTGGCCTGCATCCGGTCTGGACCGTTTACTCCACCTTTGTGCAGCGCACCTACGACCAGATAGCCCAGGATCTCTGCATCAATTCCAACCCTGCGGTGATAAATGTAATGTGGGGCGGCACCGGCACGATGAACGACATCACCCACATCTGCCTGTTTGACATACCGATGCTCTCCGGCATCCCCAATCTCATATACCTGGCCCCCACAAACTGCGAGGAGTACTTTGCGATGCTCGACTGGGCTGTGCGGCAAGACCGCAAGCCTGTGGCCATACGCGTGCCGAGCAACGGCGTGCATCACACTTGCGGGGCGGTCGATACCGAGTACTCCTATGAGCCTTCCTACAAAATCACCCGCAGGGGGAGCAGGGTGGCGGTGATTGCCGCCGGCTCGTTCTATCAGAAGGGAGAAAATGTAGTATCTTTGCTTGCAAAAGAGGGCGTGGACGCGACGCTTGTGAACCCCCGCTACCTCTCGGGCGTGGACGCCGCCGTGCTGGAAGAGCTCAAGGCGGACCATTCGGTGGTGGTGACCCTCGAGGACGGGTGCAAAGACGGCGGCTTCGGCGAGCGGATCGCCGCCTATTACGGTCCTTCGGAGATGAAGGTGCTTGTGTGCGGCGTGAAAAAGGACCTCTACGACCGTTTTGACCTCCATCAGCTGCTCAGCGACAACAGACTGCTCGACGGGCAGATAGCGGAGGACGCCCTCGCACTGATTTAAAAAAAGATTATGAAAGAAGTACAGTTTTCCTCCGTACGGCAGTTCAACGACGAATACGGCTTCGAGACTCTGCATCCGCTTGTGGGCGTGGCACGGATGACGAAGCAGCGGGCCAATCTGGAAGAGCAAACCATCCACAACGGGTTGTATTTGATTTACCTCAAGGAGACCCGCGGGTGCAGCATCAATTATGGCCGCACGAGGTACGACTATGACGAGATGACGGTGGTCTCTTTTGCCCCGGGGCAGAACATACACGTGCCCGAGTCGCAGTCTCTGCCGTCCAAATGGACGGCGGTGGTGTTCCATCCCGATTTCCTGGCCGGGACGTCGCTGGGCGCGAATATGTCAAGATACGGCTTCTTTTCCTATTCCAGCTCGGAGGCGCTGCACCTTTCCCCGCAGGAGGTCGTCATCTTCCGCAATGTCGTGGAGATGATCCGCCTGGAGATAGAACGTCCCGTCGACAGACACACCAAGGAGCTTGTGATAAACAACATAGAGCTGCTCCTTAACTATTGTCTGCGCTTCTACGACAGGCAGTTCAACACCCGGGAGGAGATCAATCACGGCGTGGTGCGCAAATTCGAGAATATGCTGCAGGATTATATAAAAAATGAAGCGCCGGCAAAAGGACTCCCCTCCGTCGCCTATTTTGCCGACAAGTGCTGCCTGTCGACGGGATATTTCGGGGAGCTTGTAAAGGTTGAGACCGGCAGCACTGCGCGCGATTTCATCTCGGACCACATCCTGGCCGCCGCAAAGGAGCTTCTCAATATGGATGAACTCTCGCTCTCGCAGGTCAGCCAACGGCTCGGGTTTGATTACCCGCAGCATTTTCTGCGCTTTTTCAAGCGCCGCACCGGTATGACTCCCGGCGAGTATCGCAAAATCTCATAGCTTTGCCGCGCC
>CAZIUO010000101.1:0-2898 GCA_964542575.1 uncultured Muribaculaceae bacterium | reverse complement strand
GCGGACATAACAATAAAGGGCAACCTTGCGGCTGCCCTTTAAGGTGCTCCCTCAGGGGCTCGAACCCTGGACCCCAACATTAAGAGTGTCGTGCTCTACCAACTGAGCTAAGGAAGCGTTTTGTTTTGGGATTGCAAATGTAGACATAATTTTTGATTTACCAAATTTAAGGTGCATTTTTTGTTTAACTTTGCTGCCGTTATGGCAAAAGATTTTACAAGAGACCTGCAAAAGGTATTCAAATACACCCGGGAAGAGGCGGCCCGCCTGGGCAACCGCGAGGCGACATTGGACCACATTTTCCTGGCATTGCTGCGCAGCGGCGACGAAGATGTAATAGGACTCCTCAAGGGTATGGGGGTGAACACCGATATGGTGCGCGGAGAGATGGAGAGCGTGCTAAGGGAGCCTGAACCAATCCCTTACGAGCAGACGGACAGCATAACCTTCAGCTCCGACATCGACGAATTCTACCGCAACGTGTCGCAGGAAATCTCCCGCAGCGGCGTCAAGTCGCCCACGATGGTGGTGGTGCTGCTGGCGATTCTCAAGAACTCCGGCACCATCGTGGCGCCGATTCTCGCCCGCAGCGGAGTCAATTATGATTCGGTGAAAAAGTTTAGAGTTGAGAGTTTAGAGTGTAGAGGAGTGGAGAGTGGAAAGAGGAGTGTAGAGTGTAGAGTTGAGAGTTTAGAGGGGAAGGATGAGGGGAAGAATGAGGAGAAGGCTGGGAAGAAGGATGAAGAGGCGAATGAAGGGAAAGAGGGGAAGAAGGATGATGAGGAGAATGAGGGGAAAGAAGGGGAATCCGCTAAATCCGCAGAGGAGGGGGAGACTGCAGTGAAGAGCGGGAAGAGCGTGATGAGCGGGGAGACCATTAATAATATGGAGAGCAGTGCGGATGCGGCCGAGGCGGCGAATGCTGCTGCAGCGGCGGCTTCCAAGGCGCAATCCGGCGAAACCGTGAGCGGCCGACAGGCTTCAAATGCCCCTGAGGAGGACGATTCGGCCGGGCCGCAGCGCCCCAAGACCCCCAATCTGGACAAGTTCGGCGTGGACCTCACGGCAATGGCCGCCGGCGGCAAGCTGGACCCCGTGGTGGGGCGCGAGCGCGAAATCGAGCGGCTGCTGCAGGTGCTCGTCCGCCGCAAGAAGAACAACCCCGTGCTGCTGGGTGAGGCCGGCGTGGGCAAGACCGCCATTGTGGAGGGTCTCGCGCAGCGCATAGTGGACCGCCAGGTTCCCCGCGGCCTGCTGGGCAAGCGGCTCGTGACCATCGATATGGGCGGCGTGGTGGCCGGCACCAAATACCGCGGGCAGTTCGAAGAGCGAATGCGCGGCATAGTGGAGGAGCTCAAGGCGTCGAAAGATGTAATAGTGTTCATCGATGAAATCCACACTCTGGTGGGTGCAGGGGCGCAGGCGGGCAGCCTGGATGCCGCCAACCTGCTGAAGCCGGCCCTCTCGCGCGGAGAAATCCAGTGCATCGGCGCCACCACGCTCGACGAATTCCGCAAGGTGATAGAGAAGGACGGGGCGCTGGAACGCCGTTTCCAGAAGATCCTGGTGGAGCCCACCGACTTTGACCAGACCCTCGCGGTGCTGGAGGGACTCCGCCCCAAATACGAGAAATTCCACAATGTCAAATACAGCGACGCGGCCCTTAGGGCGTGCGTGACCCTCTCCGGCCGCTACATCACAGACCGAATGCAGCCCGATAAGGCCATCGACGTGATGGACGAGGCGGGGGCGCGGCTCAATGCCGGCATAGATGCCCTCGGCAGCGCCTCGGGTCCCGACGCCGGGCAGCTGGAGAAGTTGCGCGAGGCAAAGCGCGCGGCGGCATCTTCCGGCGACTTCAAAGAGGCGGCACGGCTGCGCGAGAGCGAGCAGGCGCTGCTCTCGGCCGCGGAAAGCAATCTCCCCGCGCAGGCCGACAGCGCAGAGCGCACCCTGCAGGAGGATAACATCGCCTCCGTGGTCTCTATGATGACCAACATCCCCATCCATCGCGTCAGCGCTACGGAGGGGGAGCGGCTGCTCTCGATGGCCGACAATCTCAAGCGGCAGATCGTGGGGCAGGACGAGGCGGTGAGCGCCGTGGTGCGCGCCATTCAGCGCAACCGCGCCGGGCTGCGCGACCCCGGCAAGCCGGTGGGCACCTTCATATTCCTGGGCCCGACCGGCGTGGGCAAGACCTTCCTGGCCAAGAAGTTGGCGGAGTATATGTTCGACAGCGAGGACAATCTCATCCGCGTGGATATGAGCGAGTATATGGAGAAGTATTCGGTGAGTTCGCTCATCGGGGCGCCTCCGGGCTATGTGGGCTATGACCAGGGCGGCCAGCTGAGCGAGCAGGTGCGCCGCAAGCCATACAGCGTGGTGCTTTTTGACGAGATAGAGAAGGCGCATCCCGACATCTTCAATCTGCTGCTGCAGGTGCTTGACGAGGGGCGCCTGACCGACGCCGCCGGGCGCAAGGTCGATTTCCGCAACACCATTCTGATACTCACTTCCAACATCGGCAGCCGGCAGGCGAGCGAGCTGGGGGGTGGCATCGGCTTCAAGAGCGAGTGCGACGCGGGCAGCGCGGTGCGTCAGAATATGATAATAGAGAAGGCGCTGCGGCGCAAGTTCTCGCCCGAGTTTTTGAACCGCATAGACGACCGCATTCTGTTCAACCCCCTCTCGAGGGAGGATGTGGACAAGATTCTGGATATCGAGCTGGAGAAGTTCCGCAGCCGCGTGCTTCAGATGGGATACAGCGTGGAGATTTCGGCCGAGACCCGCAGCAAAATCCTGGACGAGGGCTACGACCCCGAATACGGCGCCCGCCCGCTGAAGCGCACCATCCAGAAATATCTTGAGGACCCCCTCGCGGAGAAAATCCTGGCCGGG
>CAZIUO010000100.1:0-3010 GCA_964542575.1 uncultured Muribaculaceae bacterium | reverse complement strand
CAGAGCAGGACCCCGCGCGCCGCGCAGAGCTGCTCAGGATTGCCGAGGTGTGCCACAGGGTCCCCGCCCACGCCCCGCGCGACTTGTGGGAGGCCATCCAGATGTACTGGTTCGTGCACCTGGGCACCGTCACCGAGCTCAACGGCTGGGATTCTATGAATCCGGGCCACATAGACCAGCACCTCTACCCCTTCTACCGCAAGGGGATCGAGGATGGCACCCTCACCCGCGACCAGGCCAAGGAGCTGCTCAGCTGCCTCTGGATCAAGTTCAACAACCAGCCGGCGCCCCCCAAGGTGGGGGTCACTGCGCTGGAGAGCGGCACCTACAACGACTTCACCAACATCAACATTGGCGGCATAGACCGCGAGGGGCGCGACGCGGTGAACTCGCTCTCCTATATGATCCTGGAGATTCAGGAGGAGCTGCACCAGCTGCAGCCGGGACTCAGCATCCACATCGCCTCAAACACCCCCGACGAATTCCTGCACGAGGGCATCAAGGTTATCCGCCAGGGCAACGGCTACCCCAGCGTATTCAATCCCGACACTTATGTGCAGGAGCTGGTGCGGCAGGGCAAGAGCCTGGAGGACGCCCGCGAGGGGGGCTGCAGCGGCTGCATAGAGGTGGGCGCATTCGGCAAGGAGGCCTATCTGCTCACCGGCTACCTCAACACCCCCAAGATTCTGGAAATCGCCCTCAACAACGGCACCGACCCCCTCACGGGGCGGAAAATCGGGCTGGAGACGGGGCCTGCAGGCAGCTTCACCTGCTTTGAGGATCTTTACGACGCCTGGAGGCGGCAGATGATATATTTTGTGAACCTCAAGCTGGAGGTGAACAACTACATCGAGCGGATGTTCTCGCTCTACTCCCCCGCCACCTTCCTCTCGCTCTTCATAGACGACTGCATAGCCAAGGGCAAGGATTATTACAGCGGCGGCGCCCGCTACAACACCACTTACATCCAGTGCACGGGGCTGGGCACCCTCACCGACTGCTTCACGACCCTCAAGAAGCACGTGTTCGAGGAGGGCCGCTACACTATGGACGAGATGCTCGCCGCAGTGGCGGCAAACTGGGAGGGGAAGGAGCCGATGCGGCTCTACATCCGCAATCACACCCCCTTCTTCGGCAACGACGACGATTATGCCGACAGCATCGCGGTGCGCATCTACGACGACCTGGTGGAAGCCATCGAGGGGCGTCCCAACACCCGCGGCGGGCAGACTCAGCTGAATATGCTCTCCACCACCTGCCACAATTATTTCGGGCAGATGTGCGGGGCGTCGGTCAACGGCCGGTTTGCCCATTTTGCCATAAGCGACGGCACTTCTCCCGCCCACGGCTCCGACACCAAGGGTCCCACCTGCGTGGTGCGTTCGCTGGGCAAGCTGGATCAGACCAAGAGCGGCGGCACTCTGCTCAATGTGCGCTTCATCCCCGCCCTGCTGCGGCGCGACGAGGATATTGAGAAGTTCGGCTGCCTCATCCGGGAGTATTTCCGCCTCGGCGGCCACCACATCCAGTTCAATATTGTGGACAGCGAGACGCTGCTGCAGGCGCAGAAGGACCCCGACAGCTACCGCGACCTGCTGGTGCGCGTGGCGGGTTATTCCGACTATTTCAACGATATGACCTGCCAGCTGCAGAACGAAATCATCGCCCGCACGGAAAATGAAGATATAACGTAGCGGATTTATGCCGATATTCGCGCCATGAAAAAGATTTCCGTTATTTTTGGCGCGTTTGCTTCGGCGCTTATCGCCGCCGCATCGTGCACACCCGCCCAGAACACCTTGACTTCCCAGGAGAAGGCCGAGGGCTGGACGCTGCTTTTCAACGGCGAGAATCTCGACGGCTGGAAAGATTACAACAGTGACTCACTCTCAAACGGCTGGACCGTGGTGGACGGCTGCATCCAGGCCTCTGGCAACGGGGCCGACGGCTCGGGCTATCTGGTCACCGTTAAGAAGTATTCCAATTTTGAGCTTTCGTGGGACTGGAAGTTGACTCACGGCGGCAACAGCGGTATGCTCTATCACGTTGTGGAGAGTCCCAAGTTTTATGTCCCCTACATCACCGGGCCGGAGTATCAGCTTATCGATGTCGAGGGCTGGGAGGAGGTTCACGCCCCCAACAAGCTTGAGGAGTGGCAGAAGATCGGCGTGGATTATGCGATGCATCTGCCCGACAGCAGCAAGATGCACGTGAATCCGCAGGGAGAGTGGAACAATTCCCGGATTGTGTTTGACAACGGCCACGTGGAGCATTGGCTCAACGGGGAGAAGATTCTGGAGTTTGAGGCTTGGACCGACGATTGGTATGAGCGCAAGTTTTCCGGCAAGTGGGCCAATTGCCCCGAGTATGGTCTTGCCCACGAGGGTCTGATTTGCCTGCAGGACCACGGCGATCCCGCTTCTTTCCGCAATATCAAGATCAAGGAGTTGCCCCGCAAGGAGCCTGCCGCATCTGAGTGCCTGTTCAACGGCAAGGATTTGCACGGCTGGGAGGCTTTCGGCTCTATCGGCGCTTCTGTGGACGAGGAGGGCAATTTGGTTATCGAGAGCGGTGCCGACAAGACTTACGGTTATCTTGGCACCCGCGGTTATTATAAGGATTTTGATTTGACTGTGGAGTTCAAGCAGTGCTCCAACGGCAATTCGGGGCTGTTTTTCCACGCTTTCGTTGAGGACAGTTATCAGAATAATGCGGTCAACGGCTGGCAGTGCGAGGTTGCTCCCAAGGGTTGCGGCACTTGCGGCATTTATGAGTCTTACGGCCGCGGTTGGCTGGCTCAGGTTCCTTCGGATAAGGAGGATGTGCTCAAGGAGGGCGAGTGGAATACTTTGCGCTTGAGAGTTGAGGGCGACAGCGTGCAGACTTGGCTCAACGGTGTGGAGATGGTTTCCATCAGCGATTCTCTTGTCGGGAGCAAGGAGGGCAGAATTATGCTTCAGGTGCACGAGGGCGACGACATCAAGGTGCTCTGGAGGAATTTCAATATGAC
>CAZIUO010000099.1:0-3037 GCA_964542575.1 uncultured Muribaculaceae bacterium | reverse complement strand
AAAGCGAGAGATGTCTGAGCGAAGCGAGTTCTCGAGCTTAGGCGGCGTCATCAGACGCTAGCGGAGCGCGGGCAGGGCTGGGCTGAGCAATAGCAAGCGCGTAGCGGCGGGGTTTGGGGCAGCGCCCCAGTAACACAAGGAGCAGTGCAGCGAAGAAACAGCCCCGAATCCCCTTTAGGCGTAGCTTTGATGCGCTTCAGAATCCAGAACAGCGAAAATTTACAGTAGCACGAAGAGGCGTGCCACCAGCATTCCCAGATAATTGCCGATCGCAAATCCGATGATGCCCACTGTGATGCCGGGCACCAGCACCCTGCGGTTGTCCATCGCGGTGGTCATCATAGGCACGAAGGGGGGCGAATTGATCAGAGAAACGCTGGTCACTATCATCATATCGGCATCTATCTTCATCAGTTTGGAGAGCACGAGCTGCAGCAGCAGCGAGCCGAAAATTATGCACACCAAAAACAGCAGAGTGTAGATTTCCGTGGCAAAGCTCAGCTTGGTGACATCTGCCATCGAGGCCACCGCCAGAGAGAATATGTATATGAGATACAGCCCCCAGTTATAGCTCTGGGTGAGCTTGCGCACCGGTTTCAGAAACGATGCCGCCACCGCCAGGGTGGTGAGCGCCAGTATGAACACCGGCATAAACCAGCCTGCAGAGAAGGCTCCGGTGACCGTCTTGAGGCCAAGCGGCTCGGCGTTCATAAGGGATATCACTACATTCACCGCCACCGCAATCAGGGCGGAACACAGCAGACAGAGCACCACCGCCAGCAATATGCCGGGCACCTGCCTGATGCCGGCGCGGCTCCAGAGGCCGTCGTAGGCATCCTTCTCCATCACCGCCCCGTTCTCCTTTGCCGAATCTTCCTGCACGGGGGCGTAGGCGCTGTTGCCCAGCACCTTGCGGAACCACTTGATGCCCACTGTGAGCAGGAACACAAAATAGAGGAAGCAGATGAGCATATCGTATGAGTTGAGCAGCACATAGCGCTCGTTGCTCACCCCGAGGGCCTGCTTGAGCGCCGCCATATTGATGGTGCCGCCCGTTTCGCAGCCCACCAGCATCCCGGCTATCTTGGGGCCGTCCTCAATGTGGCTGCCCAGCAGCAGATAGCCCGCCACCGTGGCCACGACCACCGCAATCACGCCGGCAATGAGGCTCTTGCCCACCCCGCGCATATCCTTCATATTGAACTGGCAGCCGAAGAGCATCATCGGCAGCGCCAGGGGAATCATCACCGTGGTGACGGTGTTCTTGAGGGCGAAGGAGGCGTCGTTGTTCAGTCCGGGGATCTGCCCCAGCAGCACGCCCACTATGTAGAGCACCAGTATCGGCCCTATCTTGCCCAGCAGAGGGACCCTGCGGCACAGGTTCACCACCAGCGCCGGCCCCAGCACAAATATCAGCGCATAAATAATTACGGATGCCATAGCAAACAGAAAAATTAAGTCTAAAAGTAGACATTATGCTCCGCAATTGCAAAAACGGATACGATTTTGACCCGCAGGCGGGGATTGGGTTACAATTTATAACCTGTTGAAAAGTGGGTTAAAAACTAATTAAAGGCTTCAATACTTGTATTTTAAATAATTCACCTATATTTGCGCTCGTAAAAAAGATAAAATCTGTAATCAATTCACTAATACAACGACTATGACAGCAAAAGAGTATGCAGAAAAGCTGATGGCTGATGTCATCGCCAAGAACCCCGGCGAGAAGGAGTTCCACCAGGCAGTGCGGGAGGTTGTGGAGAGCGTGGCTCCCATGATCGTGGAGAATCCCCAGTTGCTCAAACTTAAAGTAATGGAGAGAATCGTGGAGCCCGAGCGCGTGATTATGTTCCGCGTCCCCTGGGTTTCCGACTCAGGCGAAGTTATGATCAACAAGGGTTACCGCATCCAGATGAACAGCGCCATCGGTCCCTACAAGGGCGGCGTCCGTTTCCACCCCAGCGTAAACCTCAGCATCCTCAAGTTCCTGGCTTTTGAGCAGACCTTCAAGAACAGCCTCACCACCCTCCCTATGGGCGGCGGCAAGGGCGGCAGCGACTTCAACCCCAAGGGCAAATCCGATATGGAGGTTATGCGCTTCTGCCAGAGCTTCATCACCGAGCTTTACCGCCACATCGGTCCCGACACCGACGTGCCTGCAGGTGACATCGGCGTGGGCGGCCGCGAGGTGGCTTATATGTTCGGCCAGTACAAGCGTCTTGCAAACGAATTCACCGGCACATTCACCGGCAAGGGCCTGAGCTTCGGCGGCTCGCTTATCCGCCCCGAGGCCACCGGCTACGGTGCCTGCTACTTTGGCGAGTCTATGCTCGCAACCCGCGGCGAGAGCTACAAGGGCAAGGTAGTGGCCATCTCCGGCAGCGGCAACGTGGCTCAGTATGCGGCTCAGAAGGCCACCGCGCTCGGCGCAAAGGTTGTGACCCTCTCCGACTCCAATGGTTTCGTTTACGATCCCGACGGCATCGACGCAGAGAAACTGCAATATGTGTTCATGCTCAAGAATGTGCAGCGCGGCCGCATCCGCGAGTATGCGGAGAAGTATCCTACCGCACAGTATTTCGAGGGGGAGCGTCCCTGGGGCATCAAGTGCGACATCGCAATGCCTTGCGCAACCCAGAACGAGCTCAACGGCGAGCAGGCCGACATGCTGCTTAAGAACGGCTGCAAGTGCGTGGTTGAGGGTGCCAATATGCCCACCACTCCCGAGGCTATCGCCAAGTTCCAGGCTGCCAAGATCCTCTACTCTCCCGGCAAGGCGTCCAACGCCGGCGGCGTGGCCACTTCGGGCCTGGAGATGACCCAGAACTCCATCCGTCTCGGCTGGAGCAAGGAGGAGGTCGATGCCAAGCTCAAGGACATTATGGCCAATATCCACGCCCGCTGCGTAGAGTACGGCACCGAGAGCGACGGCTACATCAACTATGTCAAGGGCGCCAACATCGCCGGCTTCATGAAGGTTGCCGACGCGATGCTTGCCCAGGGCATCATCTAAGCTGCACGCTTCTGCACGCAAAAA
>CAZIUO010000098.1:0-3134 GCA_964542575.1 uncultured Muribaculaceae bacterium | reverse complement strand
CAGAACAAAGATCAGAATCAGGACGACAAGCAGAACCCTGACCAGAATCAGAACGACAATCAAAACAATCCTGACCAGAATCAGAATCCTGACAATAACGACAATCAGAACCAGAACGGCCAGCAGCCCAAGATAACCCCTGACGCCGCCGAGCAGATGCTGCAGGCCATCCAGGACAAGGAAAACGAGACCCAGGACAAAGTCAAGAAAGAGAAGGCCGCCGCCCTCAAGTCCCGTCAGAAAGAGAAAAACTGGTAATCTATGAAGAAATACATATCGCTTTTACTCCTCTTTGTATGCTCTGCGCTGAGCGCGCAGACCCTCACCCTGCAGGCCCCCAACGTCGTGTCGGCGGGGGAACCCTTCAGGGTGGTGTTCACTTCAGACGGCAAGATCACCGACTTTGACTGGAACGTCCCCGACGGCCTGACCCTGATGTGGGGTCCCCAGACCGGATCGTCGCGCAGCGTCACCATAATCAACGGCAAGCGGGAGAGCCGCAGCAGCGAGACCTACACCTACCTGCTCTCGGCATCGGCCAAGGGCACCTACACCATACCTGCGGCAACCTGCAAGGTGGGCGGCAAGCAGTGCAGCAGCTCCTCCGCCACGGTCGAGGTGGTGGAAGACGAGAATGCCCAGGCCCAGCAGAGCGGCAGCCAGAATGCCCAGAGCCAGGCGTCGGGCGGCGGTGCGGCCTCTTCTGACCCCGCCATCACCGGCACCGTGAGCGGAGAGGACATATTTATGCGACTTAACCTGAGCAAGACCACCGTCATCAAGGGGGAACCCATCACGGCGGTGCTCAAACTCTACACGCGGCAGAACATATCGGGCTTCGAGGACTTCAAGCTCCCCACCTTCAACGGCTTCTGGAGCAAGGAGACCTACGCCCCCACCAACCTCGAGCTCACCTCTGAGAATGTGGGGGGCAAGGTCTATCAGAGCACAGTGATCCGCCGCTATGTGCTCATCCCCCAGCAGGAGGGCACCATCACCATAGAGCCGGCCGAGGCGGTGTGCCAGCTGAGAGTGCGCGGCGGCGGCCGCACCGGCAGCATCTTCGACGACTTTTTCGACAACTACCAGACCATCCGCAAGCGGGTCTCCACCGGGGAAATTAAGGTCAAGGTGAATCCGCTGCCTGCCGGAGCTCCCGCCACATTCGCCGGCGGGGTGGGGCAGTTCAACATCACCGCCAAGTTTGCCGACGACTCCATCGCGGCGGGCGAGGCCTCTTCCCTGATAGTGACGGTGAGCGGCAAGGGCAATGTCACTATGCTCTCCGCACCCAAGATCGAATTTCCCACCGACTTTGACGTCTATGACGTGAAGACCACCGACCGCAGCGAGGCTGTGGGCACATCGGGCAGCAAGGTGTTCGAATACCCCTTCATTGCCCGCAGCTACGGCGACTTCACCGTCGGTCCGGTGAAATACAGCTACTATGACAATTCCAAGGGGATGTATGTGACTGCCGAGGCGCCGGAGACGACCATTCACGTGAGCGGTGACGGCAGCGCCGCCGCAGTGGCGACAGGCGGCCCTGTGCAGGGCGGCGTGCGCCAGGGCGTGCGGGACATCGGCAGCGACATCCGCTACATTGCCACCTCCGACCCCGGCCTGAAGCGCAGCGGAGCCTTTACGGTGTCTTCGTGGCTCTTTTATGTGCTGCTGGCGGCGATAGCAGCGCTCTATTTTGCCCTCTGCGCCGTGCTGGGCAAGGTGCGGGCGATGCGCGCCGACGTTGTGGGCACCCGCAACCGCAAGGCGGCCAAGATGGCCACGGGCAGGCTCGGACGCAGCCGCGAATATCTGCGCCAGGGGCTTGTCGGCGCCTATTACGAGGAGCTGCACAAGGCCGTGATGGGTTATGTCGGCGACAAGCTCTCGATGCCGCAGTCGGAGCTCAACAAGGAGAATATCGGCGAGGCCCTCGCATCCAGAGGAATCGCCCAAAATACAATAGACAATCTTATGGGCATAATTTCTACCTGCGAACAGGCCCGCTACGCTCCCGATTTCACTCCGGAGCAGATGGAGGAGCAGTACAAGACTGCCCTCGAGACCATCACCGCAATCGAGTCGGGGATAAAGAAGGCTTCCCGTGGTGCCGGCAAGGCGGCCGTGGCGGTGGCGCTGCTGCTCTGCTGCGGCACATTCGCTTCGCAGGCGGCTTCTGACCCGCTCTGGGATGCGGCCGCCGAGGATTATGCCGCGGGCTCCTGGGATGCCGCCCTGCAGAAATATCTGCAGATAGAGCAGTCGGGGATGACCTCTGACCGCCTCTGCTACAATATCGGCAATGCATATTACAAATGCGGGCAGCTGGGCGAGTCCATTCTCTACTACGAGCGGGCGCTCAAGCTGAATCCCGCGTGCGCCGATGCAGAGTACAACCTGGGCATCGCCCGCGAGAGCGTGCTGGACCGTATCGACTCGGTGCCCGAATTCATATTGACAAAATGGGTGCGCAGCGTCAAGTATCTGCTCTCCAGCAACGCCTGGGCTTTCACCGCCCTGGCTCTGATGCTGCTGGCGGCGGCCGCGCTGCTGCTCTGGCGCTTTGCCTCCCGCAAGGGGGTGCGCACGCTGGCCTTCGTGGCCGCCTGCGTCTGCTTTATTCTAGCGCTCTCTGCCTATGCGTTCTCCTGGAGCGAGCGGGGCGACGTGCTCAGCGACCGCGATGCGATTGTGATGCAGAGCGTCACCTCGGTCAAGAGTTCCCCCTCCGGGGAGGGCAAGTCGCTCTTCATTCTGCACGAGGGGACCAAGGTCGAGGTGCTGGACAGCGTGGGCGATTGGGTCAAGGTGGAGATTGCCGACGGGCGCCAGGGTTGGATGCCCGAGGGGGATATCTCCCGAATTTAGGGGATTGCGGCGTTTGCCGCCCGTTGTTATATTTGCGCCATGAATTTTACAGGAATAATAGTGGGGGCGGCGGTCTTTCTGTGCATAGGGCTCTGCCACCCGATTACGATCAAGTTGGAATACTATTTCGGGCGCAAGGGCGCCTGGGTCTTTGTGATTGCGGGGATTATCTTCTCCGCAATATCGCTCTTCATAGAGAATGTCACAGTCTCCACGATTGTGGCGGCGTTTGCCTTCTCCTGCTTCTGGGGCATCCACGAGGT
>CAZIUO010000097.1:0-3440 GCA_964542575.1 uncultured Muribaculaceae bacterium | reverse complement strand
ATCCCTTCCCCTGGGAAGGGACTTTCCGCCGGCGCTTTCAGCGCCTCTAAACTCTAAACTCTAAACTCTAAACTAAATAACGCCCTGCTCCAGCATCGCGGTGGCGACCTTCATAAAGCCGGCGATATTGGCTCCCTTGACATAGTCGATGGTGCCGTCGGGACGGGTGCCGTATTTGACGCACTGGGCGTGGATGGAGCTCATTATCTGATGCAACTTGGCATCGACCTCCTCTCCCGTCCAGCTGATGTGAGAAGCGTTCTGGGTCATCTCCAGGCCCGAAGTGGCCACGCCGCCGGCGTTGACAGCCTTGCCCGGGGCGAAGATTATGCCCGAATTCTGGAATGTCGCGATAGCCTCGGGGCGGCAGCCCATATTGGAGACCTCGCAGCAGCAGAATGTGCCGTTGGCTATGAGCTCGCGGGCGTCATTCTCGTCCAGCTCGTTCTGGAACGCGCAGGGGAGAGCGATGTCGCACTTCACGCTCCAGGCCTTCTTGCCGGGGGTGAACTTGGCCTTGTCGGGGAAGCGGTCGGCCATCATACTTACCTGGTCGCGGTTGGAGGCGCGCATCACCAGCATATAATCTATCATATCCTTGTCGATGCCGCCCGGAATCTCGCACACGCCGTCGGGACCGCTGATGGCCACGACCTTGGCGCCCAGCTCAAGAGCCTTCTTGCAGGCGCCCCAGGCCACATTGCCGAAGCCCGAGACAGCGATGGTGTGTCCCTTGATGTCGCGGCCGGCGGTGGCGAGCACCTGGCTGGTGAAATAGAGGGCGCCGAATCCGGTCGCCTCGGGACGCAGGATGGAGCCGCCCCAGTTGATCCCCTTGCCGGTGAGCACGCCGGTGTTGTATTCGTGCGCCAGCTTCTTGTACATTCCGGTCAGGTAGCCGATTTCGCGGCTGCCCACGCCCACGTCGCCTGCAGGGACATCGGTGTCGGGTCCGATCACCTTCCAGAGCTCAAGCATAAACGCCTGGCAGAAGCGCATTATCTCGGCGTCCGACTTGCCCTTGGGGTCAAAGTCGCTGCCGCCCTTGCCGCCGCCCATCGGGAGGGTGGTGAGGGCATTCTTGAATGTCTGCTCAAAGCCCAGGAACTTGAGCATACCGGGGGTCACCGCCCTGTGGAAGCGCAGGCCGCCCTTGTAGGGGCCCAGCGCCGAGTTGAACTGCACGCGGTAGCCGGTGTTTGTCTGAATCTGACCCTGATCGTCCACCCAGGTAACCCTGAAAGTAAGGATGCGGTCGGGCTCGACCATACGCTCCACTATGCGGTTCTTTTCAAATTCAGGGTGTTCGTTATAGACCTCTTCTATAGACTCCAGCACTTCGCGAACAGCCTGCAGATACTCCGGCTCGTAAGGATACTTACGCTCCAGATTGGACATAACTTGTGAAACTTTCATAATAAGTCAGTTTTATGTTAAACTAATATATGTTCATTTAGAATTTGTTGATGGCGGCCTTGGCGGCGGAGACAAGCCCGGCGGCGTTGCCCTCCAGCAGAGTGTCGCGCTTGAAGGCGGCTATCGCAGCCTCCAGAGCGGCCAGCTTGTCCGGACGGGAAGCGTACTCCTCGCGCAGAATCTGCACCTTCTCAAAGTCCTGGATGCCCTCCACGAAGCGCTCCCAGCGCACAGAAGAGCAGTTCTGGGGATACACCATAAAGATGTCTCCGCTGGAGAGATTGTACCAGCGGCCGTCAAAGAGCGGCTCGGCATTCCAGCTGTTGAAGGCCCAGCGCAGCATTCCGTCGTAATTGGCTGCGAGCGCGTACCAGCCCAGCGCCGTGCTCTCCGCCAGAGGGGAGAAGGTGTAGGTGTTGGGGTGCGGCTCTCCGCAGCAGATGTAGAATGTGGTGATCTTGCCCTCGCTGCGGCGATTGGAGTTGATCTGCTCCCTGCCGTCGGCCATAAAAGGCTCCTCGGAGGCCATATCCATACTGAAATCGGACAGGTCGCCCATAATTTCGGGGTGATAGAGCCCCGCGAGGGCGAACTTGTACTGCGGGTCGGCCTCGCGCGCCAGGGCGATTACCTTGAGCATAATGTCCAGCCCGCGCTCGTCCACGGCCAGGTAAGTCTTGTCAAACCACCCTTTCTGGCGCAGATGGGCGGAGAAGTCCTTGAGCAGGGGGAGCCATATCGTGCGGTAGTTTTCGTCGGCATAATCGGCAAAATGGAGGCTCTGCATAGAGTCGGTGGCGCGGTCGTAGTAGCGGAAATTCATCTGCCAGGGGGCGATGGTGAAGCAGTTTATCTGCTCGGTGATGCCGCAGGAGGCCATAAAGTCGACCCAGAGATCAAAGATGTCGTAGTTGAAATCGAATGTGCCGTCTATGTTCTTGGTGACCTGCACCATTGTGGCAAAGGGGTCGAGGGTCTGCGGACCCCAGCAGTCGTGCATCAATGTGGCGGTCACCACCTTCTCGCCGGCGGCGGCCAGGCGCTCCATATAGGGGCGCATCAGCTCCAGATGCTCGCTGCTCCAGGGGGTGACGCCGTAGTAGCGGGCGATTGCAAAGGGGCTCTGCCAGATGTCCAGGTGGAACTTCCACAGGGCGGGCTTGGGCAGCACGCGGTCCTTGACCACCACGCTGTACTGGAGCTTGAGCTCCTTTTTGAGCGATTTGCTGCTGAAGGTGATGCTGCCGCGGTAGGTGCCCGCCGCAGCCGACTGCGGAATGCTGACGCTGACCCACACCGGGCGCACCGTCCGCGCCTCGATTTCCGGCATCGAGAGGCCGATTATGGCGTCGGCCACAAGCACGGAGTCGCGCTTGTCATAGCCGGCAATGCCGCCTTCGGACTCCTCAAAATAGCCCTTTGTCCCCTTGACGCCCAGGCAGTCGCCCATCACATAGCGCTCGAAGCCCGCCTTGACATTCTCCGCGGAGATTATGTTGCGCCCGCACTTGAGGTCGGAGACGGCGATTGCGGCATCCTGCAGCGCGTCGGGAGTCCAGACCACCGCCTGGAAGTTGACCTTCTCTCCGCGCCAGGCGGTCTGAACCGCCTTTGCGCCCGCTTTGAGGGCGGGGACTGCGTGTTTGTCGTATCGATTGTCTATGCTGCCCCAGGCAAAGCGGGCAGAAGAGACCTTGCTCCAGGCGGGGTCGGCCTCAAAGGGGACCTGCGCCTCGCTCATCTGCTCTACCGGGGTATAATTCTGTGCGCTGACCGTAGTGAGCGCCGCGGCCAAAAGGGCCGGGAACAATAAAAATTTCTTATTCATTCTGCTAATATATGAATTAAGTGATGATGAAAAAAATAAAGATTCACTAACTTTGCGGCCTTGCAGGCAGCTCTGTGCTGCAAGCAACATTGTTTTACATATTTCCGCGGTCGGTTTTTGCCGATACGCGGCGGGGCCCGAAAAGGTCCCGGAGTACTTGAAACCTCTAAAACAAGATGAAAGAAAAGAACACAAC
>CAZIUO010000096.1:0-3492 GCA_964542575.1 uncultured Muribaculaceae bacterium | reverse complement strand
CCCTAAATCCCTTCCCCAGGGAAGGGACTTGCCCCACGGCGCTTCGCGCCTCTAATCTCTAAACTCTACACTCTAAACTCTAAACTATTTGCGCGTGAGGGTCACGCGCTCCGGGGTCTCCCCCCTCTTGAGCTCCTTCTCGGAAAGAATGTCCTCCAGCACCAGCGTGTCGGCCGTGACGGTCACAACCCGCATCCGGTCGGTCTTCTTAAGCTCTGCAGACAACTCCCTTTTGAGCGGCCCCACAACCATACTCTTGATGAGACCGCCGCCGGGAACCCCGTCGGCACGGTAATTGACCTCGACCTTGGGCTTCCGCCCCGGAGTCGGCACCAGCGTGAGCACATCCCCCTCCAGGGTCATCGTGCCGCCGCTGCCGGCCGCCACCTCGATATACAACTCAAGCTTCTCATCCGACGCCGCTTCCTTGGAAGAAAAATCCATCGTGATGATGGCCTTCATATCCACGGAATAAGTGCTCCCGCCAAAAACGTAGCGCCCCTCCATCTTCATATCTCCCTTTCCGTCCACGCTCTCGTCCCCGATATTGTTGTCGGTCTCGTGGCCGGTAACAACCCAGGTGCCGTCAATTGAATTCTGCGCCATAGCGGCGCCAGTGGCGAGCAAAAAGCTCAAAATCAAAGTCAATCCCTTCATAATCTCCTGATATTTATTGGTTATTTAACGTTCCAGGTGCAGGTGTCCTCCACCTTGGTGCGGCCCTTGACGCCCACCACGCGGATGGTGTTCTCGCCGCTGACAAGCTCGACGCCGTCCCAGCAGGCGCGGCCGATGTGGTCGGGCTTAACGCTGTAGAGCTTCTTGCCGTTGACATAGAGGGTCGCCTTGTCCATATTGGTGTAGACGCGCACGTCGGCCTTGGGCTCGGGGCGCTCTGTGTAGCGGCGCTGGGTGATGTAGACCATCGGCTCGGGATTCCACTGCGCCTTGTAGAAGTAGAATATGTCCTTCTTGACGCTGCGGTCGTAGGTCACCATACCCTTGTCGTTCTTGCCGGGGGTGTCGCCCTCTTCGCGCAGGGCACTCTGGAAGTCGGCCAGGTTCCACACCAGGCGGCACCACAGGTAGGGGCGGCACTGGATCTGCTCGTAGAACTGCTCGTGGATCTTGCACTGCTCCTCCTCGGTGTGATAGAAGCCGCACAGGGGGCCGGTGTAGAGCTCGCGGGGGCCGTGCTGCATTATGCTGCCGCCGATGCCGTATTCGGAAACGCCCACCGGCTGCGCCTTGGGGTCATTCTTGATGGAGTCGAAATACTGTCCGAAGGGGCCGTCGGGGCCGCCCTGCCAGCCGTTGTACTTGTTCACGCCGATAAGGTCGCCCACGGTGTAGTAGTCGCTGGCCTTGGTAAAGATGGCGAATGAGGTCAGGCGGCTGGGGTCGATGCTCTTGTAGAGGGTGTCAAGCTCCTGCATAAAGGGGATCGGGTCGTCGTAGGCGCCCTGGTCGGCACGCACCTCGTTGAAGATGCCCCAGATGCACACGCAGGGGTGATTGAGGTTCTGATAGACCAGCTCCAGCGCATTCTCGCGCGCGGTGGCCTTGAAGTCGGGGTTCTCTATGTAGCCGGTGAAGCTGTATCCGCCGGGGCCCACAAAGGGGATCTCGGTCCATACCACTATGCCGTGCTCGTCGCTCATTATGTAGTCGCGCTGCGAATGCTGATAGTGGGCGAAACGCAGGGCGGTGGCGCCGATTTCGTCTACGATTTCATAGTCGCGCTCGAAGTGCTCGGGACGCAGGGCGCTGCCCACTCCGGCAAAGTCCTCGTGACGGCCGAAGCCGCACAGGGTATAGGGCTCGCCGTTGAGGAAGAAGCCTTTCTCCTTGTCCACCGAGAAGAAGCGCAGGCCGGTGCGCTGCTCCACGCAGTCCACGGTTTTGCCGCCGCACTGCAGCTCGGCCACGACTTTATACATAGGTGCCCCTTTGCGGCCGTTCCAGAGGCTGGGCTTGCTGATGGTGAAGTTCTGGTTCACAGTCGCCCCCTCGACCGCAGAGGTCTGCGAGGCCACCTCCTTTCCATCGGGGTCCAGCAGGGTGGTCTTGAGGGTGAGGTCGCTGCCGCTGGTGGCGTTCACGATGGTCTCCACGCGCAGGTCGGCGCTCTCGCGGCTCACATTGCTCTGGTGCAGCAGGACGCCGGGGGAGGCGTAGAACACGGGGGATATGCAGTCCTTGCCGGTCGCTATCAGGTGGCAGGGGCGGTGGATGCCGCCGTAGATGTTGAAGTCGCCCGTGAGCGGCAGCACGTCGCTGCGCCAGGCGTTGCTGACCCAGACTTCTATGTCGTTGCGGCCCGCCTTCATATTGTCGGTGACCTCAAAGCTGAATGCGGAGTAGCCCCCCTTGTGGCAGGTGACGTGCTTTTTGTTCACAAAGACGTCGGCCACGGAATTGACTCCCTCGAAGTAGAGGAACAGGCGTCCTTCTGCCATTTCGGGAGATATTTCCACCGCCTTGTGGTAGACCATAGTCTCGCGGTTGTAGGCGTGGGTGCCGGGCAGGTAGTTGGCGTTCCAGGTGTGCGGCACGTCCACGGTGTCGCGGGGGGAGAGGTCGTTGCCGGCAGATGAGATGGGGCGGTAGTCCCACCCTTTGTCAAGGGTGATTACGGTGCGCTGGGCCATTGCGGCGGGGGCGCAGAGGAGCGCTGCGGCGATGGCGGCAAGCAGGGTCGTTTTCAGTTTCATTATTTTCATTTTAGTTTCAAGCCACTAAAGTAAGAATTTTTAAATTTGCATTATGTGTATAAACCTATGATGATATGAAAAAAATCTGTCTGATGATTGCTCTTTGCGCGATGGTTGCAGGATGCGGCCCCAAAGAGCAGAAGATTGCCATTGCGGCGCACCGCGGATATTGGGACTGCGAGGCGGCCGGCCATACCCAGAATTCCATCGCTTCGCTGCGCGAGGCCGCTGCCGCGAATCTCTGGGGGAGCGAGTTTGATGTGCATATTACATCCGACGACGCTCTGATTGTGAATCACGACGACTCTCTCGGGGGGATGGCGATTGCCGACACCACTCTGGAGGCGCTGCGGCAGGTGACTCTGGCCAACGGCGAGCACCCTTCCACGCTGGATGAGTATCTCGAGCAGGGGAAATTGTGCGAGAGCACGATGCTTGTGTGCGAGCTCAAGCCGGCGGCCACTGCCGAGCGGGAGAATCTGATGGTGGATCTCACCCTCGCGGCTCTCAAGCGCAGCGGGCTTTACGACCCGGAGCGGGTGATGTTCATCTCTTTCAGCCTGAACTGCTGCAGGCGCATCGCCGCTCTCTGCCCGGGTTTCACCAATCAGTATCTTAACGGCGACCTGGATCCGGACGCGGTGCACTCGGAGGGGATCACGGGCATCGATTATGAGTATGGCGTGCTGCTGGATCATCCGGAGTGGGTTGCGCGTGCGCACGAGCTGGGGATGAGCGTGAATGTGTGGACGGTGAACGGGCGCGAGGAGATTCAGAG
>CAZIUO010000095.1:0-3580 GCA_964542575.1 uncultured Muribaculaceae bacterium | reverse complement strand
TAATACAGCCATCAGTAATGGCGAGGACAATCCCTACTGCCCCGAAGGCTACCGCACTCCCAATCAGGTAGAAATAGCGCTTATGGCATATAGCGGTTACTCTATATTCACAGGAAATGAATTCTCCCGAACATATTGGAGTATGGGCGTAGCAGCTAACCCGGGCACCAGCGGCAAGGACGGTGGCAATAAGTACGGATATCAATTTACCAGCAACCTTAACCTTGGCGTAGGCAGTATGCAGTACAAAGAGCGCTGCGTGCGGGATGTCCGGGAATAAGAGTTTAGAGTTTAGAGATAAACGATTATAGAGACGGGTGCGGCAGCGCCCGTCTTTTTTTGTGCAGCTGATGCGCTTGGGCTGGGAAGCACTAATACAGCAGTTGGAGGTCGTCGACCCAGAGGATGGAGTCGGGACTGCCGGTGAAGTAGTCGCCCAGCATACTGGCGGCACAGGAGACGATTATGTGGGTGGGACGGCGCGATGTGCTGACATATTCCAGCGGAATCTCAATCCGGGTCCAGTCCATATCTTCTGTCGCCACAAAACGGCCATACGCAATCACATTTGCCCCCGCAGGATCAAAGAATGTCTCCCGGCGGGTGGTGTTGATTTCCACCGGGCACTCGGGGGTGCCGCCATACTTGCGGTAATCCCAGTCGCCCAAGGCAATCCACACCACGCCGCGGTCGCTGTCGCCCACCTGCACCGGGTCGTCGGGCGGGTAGTCGCCCAGGGTCTTCTGCTCTATCTTGCCGCATTTGTATTTGAGGCTGAGGGTGAGCTTGCGCGGGCGCAGGGTGAAGGGGCGCCCCATTCGCACAGTGCCGCCGGAGACCCCGATAGTGCCGCCGAATTCGCCCGAAAAAACATTGCCGGCCGCAAACTTGACCACAACATACTGCGACTCCATTTTGAGCGAATAAGAGCCTTCTGTGCGCTCCTCGGCGTCGGGTTTGGTGATGGCATAGCTGGCGCCCACGGTTGTGGAGCCCTTGTTGCCGCTCCCCCACCACTTGCTCTGCAGCGAGGCGTCGGCAGAAGAGGGGTCGTAGAAAGAGAAATATTTAGATGACTCGGCATTGCTGAAGCATTCGAAGCCGGCATTGGGCAGCTGCGCCTCCGCCTCGGTGGTGAAGGTGCGAGTGTCGCTCTCGGCCCCGCTCCAGGCCTGGCATTCGTAAGAAGTGAGGGGCGAGAGAGAATCGGCCACGGCATAGAAGGCGTTCCCCTCCACGCGGAGAGAATCGACATCGCGCCACTCACTGGAGCCGCTCTCGCGGATGCGGAAGCCGCACTCGGCGCCCTCATCGCCGGTGGCGGAGAGATATGCCACGCGGCTCCAGGCATCGGGAGCGTTGAAGAGCAGCGACGATTCCACCTCCTCTATGTAGATGGTCCACTGCTCCGATATGCCGCCGTAAGTGACGGTGATGGTGACATCGTCGGTGAAATTGTGCAGGGAGGCTATGTCGGGGCTGTAGACAGTGCCCTCGGCGGGGCCCAGCTTGATGGAGGTTATGTCCAGACGGACTGCGTCGGCGTGCACCTGCGCAATTACACGGCGGTTGGCGGCATCGATCACCGCCTCCCCCACCTGCCCGCTGACAGAGAAATAGCGCTCCACGGGACGCACCGCACGGATGCTCCAGAGGTAGCTGTTGCCGTAGGCGGCAAGGGTCAGCGGCAACGGGCGCGAGAGGTCTTGCACCCCCACTACATCGGCCGACGCGGTGACGGCAGGGTCGCTGAAGGTGATGCCGCAGATGCGCACCGCGCTGATGTCGGCCCCCTCCGCAAGGGTCACCACCACCTCATACGACTCGGCGTCGATTGTGACATCAGTGGCTCCCTCCACCTCCAGAGCAGCGATTGCGGCCACTATGTCGGGATAGGGAGTGTCGTTGCGGATGCAGGATGCAAGCGCACCCAGCACCAAAGAGAAAGCCAATGTTATTGCGGAGAATCTTTTCATACTCTAAAGATGGAATGACAGGCCGAACGAGATGTCCATCACATCCAGCATAAAGCGCACGCGGGAGAAATCGCGGGTGCCCACGACCTCGCCGCCGCTGATGTAGTCGATATGGTTGTAATTGGCCCCGCCGATGCCGATTGAGACCTGGGTGCTGATGCTGTTGGTCACGAACACCATCAGGCCGGGATGCACGGCAAATTTGACCTTGTCGGCGCTGGAACTGGTGCCGAGGCTCGTCTCGTCGTAGGAGAACTGGGTGCTGGTGTGCTGGTAGCCCAGCGACACGTCCATAAAGACGCCGAAGCGGCTGCGCGCATCGAGCGGGGCGTAGCTGCGGTGGAAGATTTCCGCCTGGAAAGAGCGGGCGCTGGAGGCGATGTCGCTAATGGAGAAGGAGAGGTCGTCGCTCAGCATTGAGAGGTCGGCGCTGTCCACCCCGCCGTTGGCGGAGGAATACTTGATGCGCAGCCCCACAGAGCGGTTGTCGCGGTAGGTGTAGTCCAGATAGGGCGAGAGCGACATCGCAGTGGCGTTGGCAGAAAGATTCTGCAGCAGCATCATATATTCGCTGTTGTCGCTGAACAGGTCCACGTAGAAAAACGACACCCCGGCGGAGAAATCCCCCTTGGGCATAAACACGCCGTCGGGACCACGGAGGGTGGAATCCTTTGCGCTGCGGCCGGCGGCCATCAGCGGGCCGGCAAAAGAGGCCATCAAAACTAATGTAAGTGCAAATCTTTTCACGGCCTTAGAGGTAATAATAGAGGCTGAACCCGATTGCAAGCAGGTTGACCTTGAAATTGACTAATGATGTGCCGCGGGAGCCCTCGGCAACCTGGTTGTGGGTCTGCCTGGTCCAGTCGAACTGCAGCCCCAGCATATTCACGCTGACGTCGATGGCCAGATGGTCGGTGACAAAGGCCATAAAGCCGGGGCAGACATTGAAGCCGATGCTGTTGGAGGTCTCGTACGACGCCACGGCGGTGTCGTGGCCGTCCAGAATCTTGCCCTGGCCGGTGGAATAGGCCAGCTGCAGCTCGTTGAAGAGGCCTATGCGCCTGAGGCCAGCGATGGGGATGTAGTAGCGCCCGATGCCCTGAATTTCAAAGTTGTGGCTCAGGCGGTGGAAGTTGGAGGCCGAGAGCCCCATCTCCCCCAGGCTGACCTGGGCCGAATCGAGCTGGAACATATTGCGCTTGTATCCCAGGCGCACCCCCACCCCGAGGTTGTCCTTGATCATATAGCAGACCGCGGGGCTCACAGAGAGGCTGTAGCCGGTGGAGTTGATGCCGCTTATCACCAGCAGGCTGGAGTTGCTGCTGTTGTGCAGGCTGTAGCGGGCGCCGCCGCCCACCATCCAGGTCCCCTTGGGGATGAAGACGGGCTGCGAGCTCATATCGATGCCGCGGTCCAGTTTCTGGGCGCGGGCGGCGCAGGGCAGCAGGGCCAGCAGGGCCAGCAGGAGTATTTTTGAGCGCCGTGCCATTATTCGTAGAGGAGTTCCACCGCGTCGAGCCAGAGCTTGCTATCATCGTAGCCGGAGAAGTAGTCTCCGTACATACTTGCAGCAAAGCTGACTACGATATGGGTAGGATATTTTG
>CAZIUO010000094.1:0-3613 GCA_964542575.1 uncultured Muribaculaceae bacterium | reverse complement strand
CGCTCTACTTCACCCTCAATGTCGGGTTGAGGTTTGCCCTTGAATAGTTTAGAGTTTAGAGTTTAGAGTTTAGAGGCGAAAGTTTAGAGGCGCTGGAGGCGCCGACAGCAAGTCCCTTCCCTGGGGAAGGGATTTAGGGATGGGGTAATCAATAAGCAAACGTGCGGCAGGTTGCCGGGGCTTTGGAGTTTAGAGTGTAGTGTTTAGAGTTTAGAGGCGGAGGTTTAGAGGCGCTGAAGGCGCCGACAGCAAGTCCCTTCCCTGGGGAAGGGATTTAGGGATGGGGTAATCAATAAGCAAACGTGCGGCAGGTTGCCGGGGCTTTGGAGTTTAGAGTGTAGTGTTTAGAGTTTAGAGGCGGAAGTTTAGAGGCGCGGAAAGCGCCGACAGCAAGTCCCTTCCGCGAGTTTAGAGTTCGCGGAGCATGCGGGCGGCAAAGCGATCGGCGGCGCCGCCGCTGCCAAGCGCCTCGCGCAACTGCGCATAATCGGCCAGCATCGCGCTGCGATCGGGGCCGTCGGCAATCAGCCGGTCCATCTCCGCGGCGATATTCTCTGCCGTGCAGTCGTCCTGCAGCAACTCCTTGAATATCCATTTGTCCAGAATCAGATTGGCCAGGCTGATATACTTCACCGTCATTATTTTCAGGGCGATGTGGTATGTGATGGGGTTCATCCCGTAGCACACCACCTGCGGAGTGCCTATCAGCGCCGTCTCCAGCGACGCCGTGCCGCTGGCCACCACCGCGAAATCCGAATATTTGAGCAGCGGATAGGTCCCGTCATACACCACGCGGATGCCGCTGCCGCCAAAGTAGCGCTCATAAACCTCCTTGTCTATGCCGGGAGCTGCCGCCAGCGCCAGCTGCGGGGCATTCCCGCGGCCGGCCAGCAGCCTTGCAAAAGCGGTCATCCTGGGGGCCAGGAACTTTATCTCCTGCATACGGCTCCCCGCCAGCAGCGCCACGGTGGGGCGGTCTTCCAGGCCGCAGGCGGCAAAAAACTCCGCCCGCGAGGGGGCGGCCGCAAGGGCCGAATCCACGCAGTCCAGCAGCGGGTTGCCCTCATAGACGGGCTCTATGCCCTTGCTGCGGAAATATTCCACCTCAAAGGGGAAAATCACGAACAGCCGGTCCACATAGCGGCGCAGCTTCTCCACCCGCTTTTCGCGCGAGGCCCACACTTTGGGGGCGATGTAGTAGAACACCTTGATGGAGTGTTCGTGGGCAAACCGGGCTATCTTGAGATTGAAGCCGGGGTAGTCTATCAATATCACGACATCGGGCTTCCAGGAGAGGATGTCCGCCTTGCAGAAGGCCAGGTTGCGCCGCACGCTCCCCGCCTTGGAGAGGACCTCCACCAGCCCCATCACCGCAGTGTCGCGGTAGTCGCGGGCCTTCTCGCCCCCCACGGCCTCCATCTTGTCGCCGCCCCAGAAGCGGATCTGCGCATCGGCGTCGCATCTGAGCAGCCCCTTCATCAGCAGCGAGCCGTGCAGCTCGCCCGATGCCTCGCCCGTTATTATGTAATATCTCATTGCAGTCTATTCGAAATCCCAGAGGCCGGAGAGGCGCTCCAGCTCGGCATAGTCGGTGGGGTCAATCTTGCGCGGGGCTATGGTGATGTAGCCGTCCTTCATCAGCACATGGTCGTCGGTGACATCGTCGTCGGAGGGGGCCAGATTCAGAAATTCCCCCACCATCCAGTAAATCTCGCCGCCCCGGGGGTTGCTGGCCTTCACAAACTCCTTGTGCCAGCGGCCGCGCCCCTGGCTGGCCAGCCGGATGCCGCGCACCTGCTCGGGGGCTATGTCGGGGAAGTTGATGTTGAGATAGACGTTCTTTGCCGGGGGGCAGGCAAAAAAGCGCTCCATTATCTCGTCCACATAGGCGTCCACCACCGCAAAGTCGGGGTTGTCGTCGTGGCAGTCAAGGGAAAATCCGATGGAGGGGATTCCGTAGAGCGTGGTCTCGGTTATCGCCCCCAGGGTGCCGGAATAGAGGGCCGCCACGGAGGCGTTGCTGCCGTGGTTGATGCCGGAGATTGCCAGATCGGGCATCCTCCCCTCCTCTATGAACATATTGACCCCCATCTTGGCGCAGTCGGCCGGGGTGCCGTCAAACGAATACACGCGCACTTCTCCCAGCTCGCCGCTGGCGGGGATGCCCTCCAGCTGCCTGAGCGTCAGGGGGCGGTCCATCGTGAGCGCCGCCGACTTGGCGGACTGCGGGTCCTTGGGCGCCACCACTGTAACATCGCCGTAGCGGCGGAATATCTGCGCGAGGTGGCGGATTCCCGCCGCGTTCACGCTGTCGTCGTTCATCAGAAGTATTTCCCTTGTCATATCCGTATTCTTTACAAACCGCTAATTTAGCAAATTTACTTGCAGTCTTGCGAGTCTTTTTCAACTCGCCTTCTTGGAGAAGTTCACCAGCAGCACGCCGCCCAGCACGGCAACCGCCGCCAGCACCTTGCCCCAGGTGAGGGTGTCCATCCCGATGCTGATGCTTATGGCAATGGCGATGATGGGCTGCAGATAAGAGTAGAGGCTCACCAGGGTCGGGCGGATGTTCTTCTGCCCCACCGGAATCAGGAAATATGAGACAAAGGTGGCAAAAACTATCAGATAGCCCAGCTCCAGCAAGAAGCTGCTGCCGGCCGAGGCAAAATCAAAGCGCACCACCTCCCCCGCCGCAAAGGGGGCGCTCATTGCAAAGGCAAAGAGAAAAATCCACTTCATAAAGGTCACCACGCTGTAGCGCTCTATCACGGGGCGGAAAATGCCCAGGTAGAGAGAGAAGCTCAGGCCGTTGAGCAGCGCCAGCACATACCCCAGCACCGACGATGTCTCGGGGCCGGACGATGAGGTCTTGCTGGTGAGTATCAGAAACACTATGCCCGCAAAGCTCAGCAGCACTCCCCCGGCCTTTTTGCCGGTGATGGGCTCCTTGAGGGCGACGGCGGCAATCAGCATAGTGAAAATGGGGGTCACCGAGCAGATTATGGACCAGCTCATAGGGGTTATCATAGGGCTCGCCACCAGAAATGTCATCTGGGTGAGAAAGAAGCCCAGGAACGAGGCCAGAAATATTTTGGGGAAGTCCCGCCGCGCCACCTTCTCCGCCGGCCTGAAAAGGGAAATTATCCAGAAGATCAGCCCCGCTCCCAGCGACCGCAGGGAGAATATCGCCAGCGGCGAGAGCAGGTGACTCGAGGTCAAATCCTTGGTGGTGATGATGTTGACCCCAAAAATGGCGTAGGCCACAAAGCAGGCTGCGTGTCCTGCCAAAGCATTTTTGTTTGCCATATCCCGCATATCCTAAAAATCGCCGCGAAGATAGCAATTACCCCCAAAATCACGAAACCGAGATTTTTTAACGAGGCGAACTGCACGAAACCGAGATTTTTAACCTCCTCGAACGACACCCTCAGTATATTGAATCCCTCAAAGAAGGCGAGGCAATAAGTAAAGTCCTTGCGATTGTTGAAAATCTTCCTAACTTCGCAGTTGCGAAACCACTGTTTCGGAAACGACCGTTTCGCAACCATATTCAAAACCGCGCTGATATGAGATTCTATGATCGTGAAAATGAGATAGCTTCGCTGCGGGAAAT
>CAZIUO010000093.1:0-3783 GCA_964542575.1 uncultured Muribaculaceae bacterium | reverse complement strand
AGAGTTTAAGGTTTAGAGTTATGAAATACATTTACAAGACAAGATGCAAGAAGGTGCCGGGGGATATGGTGACCCCGGTGGGAGCATATATGCTGCTGCGCGACGCATACCCGCAAAGCGCGCTGATGGAAAGCAGCGACTACCACGGCGGCGAAAACAGCCGCTCATTCATCGGCCTCCATCCGATAGCCGACATCGCGATAGCCCACGGCCGCGCCACATTCACCTTCCCCGACAATACGGCCGCCTGCCGCGCCATCGACTTCTCTTACAGCTGCCACCGCGCCCTGCGCGACTTCGTGGACAGCTTCGAAGTCACCGGCGAAGGGAGCGAATACTGCGGACTGTACGGCTACACATCGTTCAATGCCGTGCGCTACTTTGAAAACATCGCCATAAAAGACGAGACGCAAAAAGAGAACGACGCCCCTGACATCTGCTACATCCTCTACAAATATGTAATAGTGTTTGACCACTTCTCCGACACTATGCAGATTGTGGAGCTGCTGCAGGAGGGCGAGCAGAGCGACATCGAGCACCTGGAGCGCGACATCCTGGGGCGCCACGGCACCACATTCCCCTTCCGCAAGATCGGGGAAGTCACATCTTCCCTGACCGACGAAGAGCACAAGGCCAACATCCGCCGCGGCATCGCCCACTGCAAGCGGGGCGACGTGTTCCAGATAGTGCTTTCCCGCCGCTTCCAGCAGCGCTACGAGGGGGACGACTTCAAGCTCTACCGCGCCCTGCGCAGCATCAACCCCTCCCCCTACCTCTTCTATTTCGACTTCGGCGGCTTCCGCATATTCGGCTCGAGCCCCGAGACCCACTGCCGCATAGAGGGGCGCCGGGCCTTCATCGACCCCATCGCCGGCACCGCCCCGCGCACCGGAGACAGCGCGCAGGACGCCGCAAATGCCCTCTACCTCAAAAACGACCCCAAGGAAAACGCGGAGCACGTGATGCTGGTGGACCTGGCCCGCAACGACCTCTCGCGCAACTGCCACGACGTCAAGGTGGACTTCTACAAGGATATGCAGTATTACAGCCACGTAATCCACCTGGTGAGCCGCGTCTCAGGCACTCTCGACAGCGGCGCCGACCCCATCCGCGCCCTGATAGACACCTTCCCGGCAGGCACCCTCTCCGGCGCCCCCAAGGTGCGGGCGATGCAGCTCATCAGCGAATACGAGCCCCACTGCCGCGGCGCCTACGGCGGATGCATCGGCTTCATAGGCCTCACCGGCAATCTCAACCAGGCCATCACCATCCGCACCTTCGTGAGCCGCAACAACACCCTCTCATTCCAGGCGGGGGGCGGCATAGTGGCGGCCAGCGACGAGGATTATGAGCTGCGCGAAGTCAACAACAAGCTGGGGGCGCTGCGCCGCGCGATAGAACTGGCAGAAACAATTTAAACGACAGAGGTTATGAAAATAGCGATTATAGACAATTACGACTCTTTCACCTTCAATCTGAGCCACATAATCAAGAGCTTCGGGGTGCAGGTGGACACCCTGCGCAACGACCGCTTCCGCCTGGACGACCTGGCGGTGTACGACAAAATCGTGCTCTCGCCGGGGCCCGGCATCCCCTCCGAGGCGGGACTGCTCACGGAGGTCATCGAAGCCTACGCCCCCTGCAAGCCTATGCTGGGGGTCTGCCTGGGGCATCAGGCCATCGCCGAGGTGTTCGGCGGCCGTCTGGAGAACCTCGCGCAGGTATTTCACGGCGTCGCCTCCGAGATTAAAATCACCGGCAGCGACTATATATTCGACGGCCTGGGAGAGACCTTTGAGGCGGGGCGCTACCACTCGTGGGCGGTGGCAGAGCCGCTGCCCGCCTGCCTGGAGGCGACCGCCTTCAGCCCCGAGGGGCAGATAATGGCCCTCAGGCACCGCACGCTGGATGTGCACGGCATCCAGTTCCACCCCGAGAGCGTGCTCACTCCCAAGGGGCGCACAATCCTTGAAAACTTTGTAAAACATTAAACGACACAATTATGGAAATCAGTATGAAAGAGGCTCTCGAGCGCGTAATGGGGCAGATGACCCTCACCCGGGAAGAGACAGAAGCCATACTCGTGGGCATCACCGAGGGTAAATATCAGGATGCGCAGATTGCCGCGCTGCTCACCGCACTGCAGATGCGCGGCATCACGGTGGACGAGTTGCTGGGGCTGCGCGACGGCATCCTGGCCACAGGCGTGAGCGTGCCGCTGCAGGCGGAGCGCTTCATCGACATCGTGGGCACCGGCGGCGACCAGAAAAACACCTTCAACATATCGACCTGCGCCTGCTTTGTGGTGGCCGGGGCGGGCTACAAGGTGGTCAAGCACGGCAATTATGCCGCCACCAGCGTGAGCGGCGCCTCCAATGTTATAGAGCAGCACGGCGTCAAGTTCACCGCAGATGCGGCCGCCCTGCAGCGTTCGCTGGATGAGGCCGGCATCGCCTATCTGCACGCGCCGCTGTTTGCCCGCGCAATGAAGTTCGTGGCGCCGGTCCGCAAGGCGCTGCAGGTGCCCACCTGCTTTAATCTGCTGGGTCCCCTGGTGAACCCCGCCCGGCCCGCCTGCCAGCTGCTGGGAGTCGCCAACCTGGCCCAGATGCGCCTCTACAACGAGGTTTACCGCAAGATGGGCATCGACTACTGCATCGAGACCAGCATCGACGGCTACGACGAGATTTCTCTCACCGGCGATTTCAAGATTATGACGGGGCGCTACGAGCGCATTTTCAAGCCCGAGGAGCTGGGGCTGAGCGTGGCCGATGCGGCCGACCTGCGCGGCGGCGACACCAAGGAGGAGGCGGCCGCCATCTTTGACAGCATTCTGGAGGACCGCGGCAGTCTGCGCCACAAGGAGGTGGTGATTGCCAACGCCGCATTCGCCATAGAGACGCTGGACCCCGCCAGGCCGCTTGAGGAGTGCGTGGCGATGGCCCGCGAGAGCATCGAGAGCGGCCGCGCCCTATCTGCGCTCAAAAAATTCGTGGAACTCAATTCATAAGCGGTTATGGCAGATATTCTGGAAAGCATTGTGGCCGACAAGCGCCTGGAGGTGGCCGCCGCCCGGGAGGCGGTGCCCCTGCGGGTGATGGCGCAGAGCGCGGAGCGGGCCGCATCGGAGCGCAAATGCCTCTCGATGAGGGGGGCCCTCGCCGCGTCGCGCAGCGGCATCATCGCCGAGTTCAAGCGGCGCAGCCCCTCCAAGGGGTGGATTTGCCGGAGCGGCCGCCCGGAGGAGGTGGTGCCCGCCTATGCCGCCGGCGGCGCGTCGGCGGTCAGCATACTCACCGACAGCAAATATTTCGGGGGCAGCCCCGATTACATATCGTTTGTCCGCGCACTGGTGCCGGATACGCCGCTGTTGCGCAAGGAGTTCATAATAGATGAGTATCAGCTATACGAGGCGCGCGCCGTCGGGGCCGACGCCGTGCTGCTGATTGCCGCCTGCCTGGAGCGGGAGCAGTGCCGTTTTTTGGCAGCGAAGGCCCGCAGCCTGGGGCTGGAGACTCTTCTGGAGGTGCACAGCCGGGGGGAATTGGATTATTTCGGGGAGAATATCGATATGCTGGGGGTCAACAACCGCAATCTCGGCAGTTTTTGCACCGATGTGCAGACCAGCTTCGCTTTGGCCGGAGAGCTCCCCAAGGGCGCACTGACGGTGTCGGAGAGCGGCATCGGCAGTGCGGAGACGGTGCTGGCGCTGCGCGAGGCGGGCTTCCGCGGCTTTCTCATCGGCGAGACCTTTATGAAGGCCCCCGATCCGGGAGCGGCGCT
>CAZIUO010000092.1:0-4209 GCA_964542575.1 uncultured Muribaculaceae bacterium | reverse complement strand
AGACGCGGCGAAAATCCAGGTCGGGGCCCAGAACGGCCCTCCACGGGCACGAAGCGAGAGATGGGCCGCAAGGATTCGCATCCCGCAACCCCTCTAAACTCTAAACCCTCAACCCTCAACTCTCAACACTCAACCCTCAACCCTCAACTCCCCACTCCCCACTCCCAACTCTCCACTACTCTAAACTCTCCACTCTAAACTCTCCACTCTTTTATATATTTGCGGGCAAAATCATCAGCTATGGAGAAAATCAGGATTGCAACCATCGGCACCAGCCACATCACCGACTCGTTCATAGCGGGAGCCGGCCACGACCCCCGCTTCTGCCTGGAGGCCGTCTATTCCCGCAGCGCCGACAAGGGCGCCGCCTTCGCCGCCAAATACGGCGTCGGCAAAGTCTACACATCGCTGGAAGACCTGGCCGCCGACCGCAGCGTGGACGCCGTGTACATCGCCTCGCCCAACGCCCTGCACGCGCCGCAGGCCATCTACCTGATGGAGCGGGGCAAGAGCGTGCTGGTGGAGAAGCCGGCCGCCGTGAGCCCGGAGGAATTCTGCCGGATGGCCGACGCCGCCATCAAAAACCGCGTCAGCCTGATGGAGGCGATGAAGACCACCCTGCTGCCCAACTTCGCAGCGGTGGAGCGGGCCCTGCCGCGCATCGGCAAAATCCGCCGCTACAGCGCCAGCTACTGCCAATACTCGTCGCGCTACGAGGGCTTCCGCCGCGGCGTGGTGGCCACCAATATGGACCCCGCGATGCACGGCGGGGCGCGTCTGGACCTCGGCGTATACTGCATCGCCCCGATGGTGCACCTCTTCGGCGCCCCGTGGGAGGGCGAATTCACCCGCGAAAAGCTGGAAAGCTGCGTGCTCTCCCAGCAGACGATAGTCTATCCCGGGGGCGACACCCTCCGCGAGCGGGGCATCGACGGCCAGGGGGCGATGCTCATCAAGTACCCCGGCGGGATGGAGGCCAACCTGACCTGGTCCAAAATCAGCGACTCCGCCCTGCCCGCCGAGATTCAGGGGGAGGACGGCACCATTCTGATAGAGCGCATCCAGCAGATGGCGGGGCCCCGGATAGTGATGCGCGTGGGCAGCGGCACCCGCGGCGACGCCGGCTTCAAAAACGGCGGCAGCGCCACCCAAAGCGCCTCCAGCGCCGAATCCCTCGCGGTGGAGACCATAGCCGACAATATGTATTACGAGGCGCGGGAGTTCTTTGACCTTGTGGAGAAGGGGCTCACGGAATCAGCGGTGAACACGTTCGAGCGCTCGCTGATTCGCGCGCAGATCTGCAGCAGATAATTTATACCCGATATGAAACATTTAAAGACTTTTGTACTCATCAGCCTCTTTGCCGGCAGCCTCGCATACGGCTGCAAGGGAGGCGCCGCCCGCCAGAGAGGCGCCGCAGAGGCCGCAGACAGCACCTCAACCGCAATTTCCGCCACTGACATAGAGCAGGCGGAGCAGCTGCGCTTTGAAACCGACAGCTGCCGCATCGCCATCGACGGCATCAACTGCTTCTACTGCGTGGACTACCCCGTGAGCGGCGGGACCCTCTCCGACGCGGTGCGCCGCATAGTGGAGAACGAGCTGCCCAAGGTGGCCAGCAGCCTGTGCGCCTCGGGCGACACCACAGGGATGCCCGTCATCTGCGGCGACAGCCAGAGCGCATCCCAACTGGTGCAGCGCTGCGCCGGATACAGCCGCGACCTGCTGCAGAAGGAGCTGGAGGAGGTGCGCGAGTTCAACTCCTCTGCCGAGCTCTCTTGCGACGCCAGGCTGACCCTCGCCGCCGACACGGAGAAATACCTGACCTACGAGGTCAATTCCTATGTATATCTGGGCGGGGCGCACGGTTCCACCTACAATTATTCCTTCAACATCTCCAGAGAGAGCGGCAGCAAGGTCACCGGCATCGTGAAGCCGGAATCACTGGAGAAGATGCAGCCGCTGCTGCGCGCCGGGGTGCTGAGTTACTTCCGTGAATTCGATTCGGAGGTCAACGAGGACAATCTGCAGAGCTATCTGCTGCTCGAGGGGGAGACGATTCCCCTGCCGGGCTGCATTTATTTGAGCGACAAAGGGGTCAATTTCGTGTATCAGCAGTATGAGATAGCCCCCTACGCCGCCGGCCTGGTCTCCTTCACCATCCCCACGGCCGACATCCGCCCCTACCTCACAGCGGAAGCAGCTGCGCTGCTGCCGCGCCCCTAAACCCCAAACTTCCAACGCCCCAGCAACCCCACCGCACATTTGCTGTTTATAACCCCATCCCTAAATCCCTTTACTATTTCTCATTGCGCATCAAAATCGCGGATGCCTGAAGGGGCGTTGATGCGCCGAAATATCTTGCGGTCTTTCCACTTTAAACTCTCCACTCCTCTACACTCTAAACTCTACACTCTAAACCAAAAACAAAAGACCACGGGACAAACTTCCCGTGGTCTATTTGCTTGTAGTCCTACTTGTCGTTTAGTATTCTTTCAGAGAATCGAGGATTTCGCGGCGGAGGATTTCGGTCTCGGAGTAGAGAGGGTCGCGGCGCATCTTGAGCCGCCACTTGCGCACCCGCATACAAAGCCTCGACGAGAGCCTGCGCAGATTGTGGTAGGCCAGCATCGTGGCCGGCATTGCCAGCAGCGCGCACAGCGCAATCCAGAACTTGCCGCACGCAATCCAGACGGCCGCAAACAAAATCAGATACCAGACGAAGAACACCAGCAACCCCACGCCGAACTGCAGCGAAGGCACCAGCATCTTGTCCTTGATCTTGTGCGAAATGGCCACCGACAGCCTGTGCGGCAGAAAATTCACAACTGCGGAGAGGGCGAACAGCGGCAGCAGCGCAATCCACAGCAGCGTGCGCGCCGCAAAGCCGAGAGCACTGCCCCGCCCCACGATGGAATCGTCCAGGCGCAGCTTGTCCAGATTCAGGCGATACTTCTCCCCTTTTGCGATGAGCTCTCCGGCAGCCGCGACCTTTGCCGGGTCGGCGGCATTGCCGCCCGCGGCATCGGCTCCAGCTGAAGGTTCCGGGGAATCCGCCTCGGGGAGCGGCTTGCCGTAACGAGCATCGCGCAGCTCGGCGTTGAGCGCCTGCCGGGCCTCCAGGTCACTCTTGAGAGTGGCCGCCGAATGCCCGTTTTTGGCACGCCAGAGCGGGATGTACATATCGCACAGCAGCTCCACCGCCAGATAATTGTCGGGGTCCTCCACATTCAGCATCAGACGCTCCACGCTCTCGCGCGCCCGCTGGTTGAGCAGGTAGCGACCGCGCTCGGGGTGCTCGCGGTACACGTCGTAGAGATCCTCGAAAGTGAAGGGCTCCCCGATGGTGTAGAGCACGTCGTTGCGCATCCCCCGGTAGCCGCTGTAGTGGTGGCCGAGGGGGAGAATCTTGAGGTTGCGGGAGAAGTTGCAGCACTCCTCGTAGCCGAAGGCGATGCGGGCGAACCCTTTTTTGAAGGTGCCCAGGTAGTGGTGGGTCTGATGGCCCGCCTCCGGGAAGATGGCAATCACCGCCCCGTCGCTTATCAGCTTCTCCGCCTGGGCGAAGATGGCCTCGTTCTGGTCCAGATTCTCCACCCCGACATCCCGCTTGCGGAAGGCGGGCAGGATGCGCAGCGTGCGCAGCACCACCGCCAGCTTGTCTTTCTTGAAGATGTCGCCGCGGGCCAGGAATATCGGCTCGCGCGGCGCAACGGCAAATATGATGCTCAGGGCATCCAGCAGGCCGTTCTGATGGTTGCAGATGAGCAGAAAACCTTCCGAGCGGTCCTGCGGGATGTTCTCCCGCCCGAATACCCGGAATTTTCTGAAATATATCAGCCTCAGGGCCACTGACACATAATTGTACAGCCCCTTGTACACCAGATTCGGCTTTGCTATATTACTGAAATCTATCATAATCCCTGTCGCGCCTTTCCGCCGGCGCTTTCAGCGCCTCTAAACTTGCGCCTCTAAACTCTAAACTTCAAACGCCCCAGCAACCCCACCGCACATTTGCTATCAATTACCCCAACCCTAAATCCCTTCCCCTGGGAAGGGACTTTCCGCCGGCGCTTTCAGCGCCTCTAAACTACATCTCATTGGCGCATCAGAATTTGCGAAGGTATGAAGGGGCGTAGCGGGTATTTTTTCTCCCCGCCAAGTCCCCTTCATACGAAGCTCTGATGCGCCGAAATATCTTGTAGTCAT
>CAZIUO010000091.1:0-4340 GCA_964542575.1 uncultured Muribaculaceae bacterium | reverse complement strand
AAATCGCGGAGGCACAAAGGGGCGTAGCGGGTATTTTTTCTACCCGCCAAGCCCCCTTTGTGCGAAGCGTTGATGCGCGGCGGTATATAAAGCAAAAAGACCACGGGAATCTCCCGTGGTCTTTTCAGTTTGCGGAACTACCTGTTCTTTATTTGCAGCAGGAAGCGGTGTCGGCCTCGGCCTTGCACTCGCTTTCGCCGGCCTTGCAGCACTCACCTTCTGCCTTGCAGCTGTCGGCCTCAGCCTTGCAGCACTCGCCTTCGCCCGCCTTGCAGCAGGTGGAGTCGGCCTCGGCTTTGCAGCAATCGCTCTCAGCGGCCTTGCAGCAATCGTCAGCAGCGGCTGCATCGGGATAGAGAACCCTGTTCAGATTGTCCAGACCCTTCTTCATGCACATCATAGGGCACATACCCATACTGGGGTTGTCCTGCTCAACGATGATCCACTTGCTGTGGGCATCCTTGAAAGCCTCCACCAGAGCGGGCACATCCTGCAGGCCGCAGCCCAGCGGACGGAACTCGAACACGGTCTTGGGAGCCTCGGCAGTCTCTTCATCGCCAAGCAGCGCATAAGGGTCGCCCTCCTTGGGGCCCTCGAAATAATAATCCTTGAAATGCACCAGAGGAGCGCGGTCGGCATACTTGCGCAGATACTCGGCGGGATCCTCGCCAAAATACTTGATCCAGCACAGGTCAAGCTCGCTCTGCAGCTCGTCGGCAGGAGTGTTGGCATAAATATAATCGAGACCGTAAGTGCCGTCCTCCAGAGTCTGGAACTCGAAATCGTGGTTGTGATAGAGCAGAGTCATACCGGCGGCCTTCACCTTCTTTGCAATCTCCGCCATTGAAGCCACGGTAGCCTTGAACTCCTCGGGGTGTGCGGCGGGGCGCAGCTCCTCCGGCAGGAAGGGAACGGCGATATACTCGCAGCCGATGGTCTTATAATCGCTGATGACCTTGTCGATGTCAGCCTGCATCTCCGCCAGGGCGACGTGTGCCGAGATGGGCACCAGACCCAGCGAATCGCACCAGAATTTCACCTGCTCGGGGGTGTTGCCGTAGAGGCCGGCAAGCTCGAGGCCGTCGTAGCCCATATCCTTGACAGCGGCCAGAGTCCCCACGAAATCCTTCTCAAGATTGTCGCGCAGGCTGTAGATCTGAATGGCAACGGGGATCTTCTCCTCTTTGGGAGCACTTTTGCAGGAAAACAGAATTGCACCGAAAAGGGCAATCGCAATTAAATTTTTAAATGTTTTCATTGTATAAAGTTTAAGTTAGAAATGTCGGTTAAAAAAGGAAACAAATATAGCTACAATTTTCCCAAAAAACATAGTTTAACACCGATAAATTACTAATTTAGCCGACTGAAAATTGTTAAGCGATGATAGTAATGAAGTTTGGCGGGACCTCCATCGGAGACGCCGTCGCAATCAAGAGAACCATCTCCATCATTTCCAAGAAAATCCACACCAAGCCTGTCGTAGTGCTCTCCGCCTGCTGCGGCGTCACCAACCTGCTGCACTCCCTTGCGGACTGCACCGAAAGCGGCGACAAAGAGAAGTGCGAAGAGATAATCACCGGCCTCAAGGAGCGCCACAAATCGATAGTGGACGCCCTGGCTTCCAGCGTGGACCCCAAGCGCCCCACCCCCGACGTCACCGGCATATACAAAACCGTGGACCAGCTCTGCAACTCGCTCTGGACCCTCTCCAAGGCCCATCTGGGCGGGCAGATTCCCGACGCCGACAAGGCCTACATCCTCTCGATGGGCGAGTACCTCTCCACCAACATCGTCAGCTTTATGATGAATGCCGTGGGGCTGGCCACCGCGCTGGTGGACTCGCGCCACTTCATGATCACCAACAGCGACTACCTCAACGCCACCGCCATAGTGCCGGAGGTCACCAAACGGGCCAACAGCGTCATCAGCAAGGCATTCAAGAATGCCGACATAGTGGTTGCGCAGGGCTTTATGGGAGTCACGATGACCGGCGACCCCACCATAATGGGGCGCGGCAGCAGCGACTACTCCGCATCCCTGCTGGGTATGGTGCTGGACGCCGACAGGGTTGAAATCTGGACCGACGTGGACGGCATCTGCACCGCCGACCCCAACATAGTGAAGAGCGCCCGCGGCATCGGCAAAATCTCCTACGAGGAGGCGGCCGAGCTGGCCCGCTTCGGCGCCAAAGTGCTCCACCCCCTCTCCATCGAGCCCGCGGCCTCCAAAAACATCCCGCTCTACGTGCTCAACTCAATGAATCCGGAGGGCGAAGGGACATCCGTGATGAGCAGCTCCTGCATATTCGACGGGGTCAAGTCAATCTCCTATAATGAAAACATACGGGTCATAAGCATCTATAACCCCAATATGATAAACACCTCCGGCTTCCTGGCCAAAATCTTCGCAGTGTTCGACGATTTCGGGGTGTCTGTGGATATGATAAGCACCTCCGAGGCCAGCGTGTCGGTGACCGTGGACGCAAACGTGTCGATAGAGCCGCTGGTGGAGGCCCTCTCAAAATGGGGCAGCATCACCGTGGACCGCGACAAGTCGCAGGTCTCCATAATCGGCAAGAACCTCATCGGAGTCAAAGGGGCCGTGGCCGCCGTGTTCGACGCGGTGAGCGAGAGCAAAATCTATATGATGTCCCAGGGCTCATCTTTTCTTAACCTCAGCATAGTTGTGGACCGTCCCGAGATGCTCTCGGTGATCCGCAACCTGCACAAGACTTTCTTTGAAAATGGCGACTAAGGTCATAATAAGCGGATATGGCAAGATGGGCCATATGATAGAGGATGTGCTGCGCAGGCGCGGCATAGAGAACCCCCTCTGCAGCGAGGACATCGCCTCCACCCCAGCAGAGCTCGCGCGCGAGTGCATCTGCATAGATTTCACCACCCCCGACGCCTTCAGGGCCAACTACCGCTTCCTGGCGGAGAACTTCAAGGCCGTGGTGGTGGGCACCACAGGCTGGAACGACATCAAGGGCGAGGTCGTAGCCTGCTTTGAGCAGTGCGGCACCCCTATGATTTACGCTTCCAACTTCTCCATCGGAGTCAACATACTCTTCAAGGCGGCCGAGCGCCTCTCGCAGCTCTGCGCCTCCCACGGCAGCTACGCCCCCTCGATAGAGGAGATTCACCACATACACAAGCTGGACGCCCCCAGCGGCACCGCCATCTCCCTCGGGGAGATTGTGGACAAGGCGGGCGGTTTTTCCACCCCCATCACCTCGCAGCGCATCGGAGAGGTGCCGGGCATCCACACCCTCACATTCCGGAGCTCCTGCGACAAGATAGTCCTCAGCCACGAGGCCTTCTCGCGCGAAGGGCTTGCGCAGGGGGCCGTGGAGGCCGCCCTTATGACAGAGCACACCCCCGGCGTGCACGAATTCAAGGATTTAATTTAATTTTCAGGAGCTAAGTATATGAACAGATTGAAACTGCAAGGTTGCGGAACCGCATTGATAACCCCCTTCAAGAACGAGGAGGTGGACTACAAGGCTTTTGAAAATCTCGTCAAAGAGCAGATAGAGGCGGGCATACATTTTCTGGTGCCGCTGGGCACAACCGGCGAGACTCCCTGCCTGATGGACAAGGAGCGCATAGAGCTGCTCAAGATAGCAAAGGAGAATGCCTGCGGACGCCCCGTGATGGTGGGCGTGGGCACCAATTCGCTGGTGATGACCCGCGCCAACATAGACACTCTGGCCCCTTATGAGCCCGATGCGTTCCTGGTGGTCACCCCCTATTACAACAAGCCGTCGCAGGACGGCCTCTACTCCTACTTCACCGCGGTGGCCGATTATGCCCCCAAGCCGGTCGTGCTCTACAATGTGCCGGGCCGCACCGGGGTCAACATCAGCGCCGAGACCACTCTGCGCCTGGCGGAGCACCCCAATATTATTGCGGTGAAGGAGGCCTCTAGCAATTACACGCAGATTTCGCGCATAATCGCCCACGCGCCGGCGGATTTCACGGTGCTGAGCGGCAACGACGACGAGACCCTCTCGCTGATGGCGACGGGGGCGTCGGGCATCATCAGCGTGGCTTCCAACATAGTGCCGCGCGAGATGGTGGCGCTCACGGAGGCGATGCTGCGCGGCGACCTGGCCACGGCGCGCCCCATCCACCACAAGTTGTTCGACCTCTTCAAGAATTGCTTTGTGGAGAGCAATCCCATCCCGGCCAAGGCGGCGCTCTATCTTATGGGCAAGATCGAGAACGAGCTCCGCATTCCGCTGGTGCCGGCGCAGGAGAGCACGATGGCGCTGATGAAAAAGACGCTGAAGGAGCTGAACCTTTTATAGTGTAGAGTGTAGAGTTTAGAGTTTAGAG
>CAZIUO010000090.1:0-4355 GCA_964542575.1 uncultured Muribaculaceae bacterium | reverse complement strand
AGCATTGCCGTTAAGCTGTTCACTTTCCGATGCAGAAATTCTTGAAGATGTTGCCGAGGATTTCGTCGTTGGAGATTTCGCCGACTATGGTGCCGATGGAGTAGAGGGCTTCGCGGATGTCCTGGCAGACGAGGTCACCGGGGCGGTGTTCGTCGATTGCGACGGCCGCCTTGAGCAGGCTGTCGTAGGCATCTTTGAGGGCGTTGTAGTGGCGCAGATTGGCCACCAGCACGCTTTCGCCGCCGGGGCGCACCGACTTCTGCGAGGAGGCGAGCAGTTCGCGCAGCTTGTCAAGCCCCTCCTGCTTCTTGGCGGAGATGGGGAGGATGCCCAGGGGGGAGAGGCCGTAGAGGGCGGCCATCTGGGCGAGGTGTGCCCTGACGCTCTCCACGCTGCCGTCGGCCGCAGCGCCCTCGGCGTCACTGGCGTCAAAGAGGTTGGTGAGGGCCACCGGCTTCTCGTCTATCTTATTCAGCAGAATGATTAAAGTCTTGTCTTTACTGAGTTTGGAGCCAAGCGTCTTAAGTGATTCTTCAAAATTATCCTGACGCGTGAAGTCCAGCATCAGCAGCACCACAGAAGCCTGTTTTATCTTGTAGTAGGTGCGCTCTATGCCGGCAATCTCTATGGTCTCGAGGGTGCGGCGGATGCCGGCAGTGTCTATGAAGCGGAAGAGGATGCCGTCGATGTTCACGGTGTCTTCAATGGTGTCGCGGGTGGTGCCGGCAATGGAGGAGACTATGGCGCGGTCTTCTCCGAGAATCGCGTTCAAAAGGGTACTTTTTCCGGTATTTGTGGCACCAACAATCGCCACGGGCACACCATTTTTAATGGCATTACCCAACTTGAAGCTTGAGATGAGTTCCGATATATGTTTCGTGGCTTTGTCCAGCAGCGCCTTGAGTTCTGTGCGGTCGGCAAACTGAACTTCTTCTTCGCTGAAGTCCAGCTCCAGCTCCATCAGCGACACAATCTTGAGCAGCTGCTGCCGCATCTCGTCCAGATCTTTGGAAAAGCCGCCGCGAAGCTGCTGGATGGCAATCTTGTGGGAAGCTTTTGTTTCGCTTGCAATAACATCCGCAACAGCCTCTGCCTGAGTGAGGTCCATTTTGCCGTTGAGGAAGGCGCGCTTGGTGAATTCGCCGGGGGCGGCGTTGCGGCAGCCCGCCTCAACCAGCAGCCTCAGCACTTCAGACACGATGTAGGGCGACGCGTGGCAGGAGATTTCTGCCATATCCTCTCCGGTGTATGACTCGGGAGAGCGGAAAACCGCCACTATGGCATCGTCGAGCACCTCGCTCTCGGAAGCCATCAGAGTGCCGTAGCACATAGTGAACCCCTTCATCTGCGAGAGCTGGCGCCCCTTGGCGGGGATGAATATCTTTGACACGCACTCCAGGGCCTGCGGGCCGCTGACCCTGACCACAGAAATCGCACCTGTGCCGACCGCCGTGGCCGGCGCACATATTGTACTGTCAGATAAATCTTGTAACATATATGTTTATACTCTTTTATTCAACTTTGCGCGCCAGAAGCACCACGTTTTCCACGTGTTGGGTCTGGGGGAACATATCCACCGGCTGCACCGCAAGTATGTCGTATGCATCGGCAAAGAGAGCCAGGTCGCGCGCCTGCGAGGCGGGATTGCAGCTGACATAGACAATCCGGGCGGGGGCGGCATCGAGCAGCACCTCCGCAACCGAAGGGTGGATGCCCGCCCGCGGAGGGTCAAGCACAACTACCGATGGCCGTCCATTGCTCTCTATGAACGAGCTGTTTAGCACATCTTTCATATCGCCGGCGTAGAAGGTGCAGTTGCTTATGGAATTCAGCTGCGCGTTGGCCTTGGCGTCTTCTATGGCTTCTTCCACATATTCGATTCCGACCACCTTGGAGGCCATTCCGCTCAAGAAGAGGGCAATGGTGCCGGTGCCGGTGTAGAGGTCGTATACAATCGGATTCCGGGGCACTGCAACATACTTGTCAGAAGCCGATAATCCATCCTTATCTGAAGCAAAGCTGCGCACTACGCCATAGAGGCGGTAGGCCTGGGCGCTGTTGGTCTGATAGAACGATTTGGGACCGATTTTAAACCGCAGGTTCTCCATCTGCTCGTAGATGCAGTCGCGGCCGCGCCAAGTGTACACATCCTGGTCGCCGATGGCATCGTTGTGCTTGCTGTTTATCACATAGTTGAGCGATGTTATCTGCGGAAATTCTTCAGCTATGGCATCGAGCAGGCCGGCGATGGGGGAGCCTGCCGCCGCGCGCCCTGAAGCCTCGCGCCACTGCTCGCCCTCGGGGCCGAACACCACCGTGAGCATAATCTCGCCGGTGGAGGCGGTGCGCACGATCATCGTGCGCAGAAGCCCCTGCTGCTCCCGCAGGTCAAAGAACGACAATCCGCGGGACACCGCATACTCCCGCACGAAATTGCGGATGGCATTGGAAGGTTCCGCCTGCAGATGGCAGCAGCGGACGTCCAGCACCTTGTCGAACATCCCGGCCACGTGAAAGCCGAGCCCCAGACGGTCGCTACCGGTGACCGCTTCGGGATCCTCGCCGCGCTTGAGCCAGCGGCGGGAAGAGAAGGTATATTCCAGCTTGTTGCGGTAATAATACTGCTTTTCGCTCCCCAGAATGGGGGAGATTGCGGGCAAATCCAGATGGCCGATGCGGCTCAGCTGGTCCTCCACCTGCCTCTGCTTGGCCTCGAGCTGCATAGAGTAGGGCAGTATCTGCCATTTGCACCCGCCGCAGTCGCCGTAGTGGCTGCAGACAGGCTCCAGCCGGTCCGGCGAGGGCTGCACTATGCGGGTCACATAACCCTCCATATAGGCCTTGCGCACCTTGTTCACCTGCACATCCACTATATCTCCCGGCACGGTCTGGGGCACAAACAGCACCTTGCCCTCTATGTGGGCAAGGCAGTTGCCCTCGGCCGCGACGGCCTCTATGCTGACATTTTCCAGCAGCGGCTTGACTTTCTTTCTAGGCATCTAAAACTTGTATTTATCGCCCCACAGCGAGCGCAAACGCTCTCTGGTGGCATTCTCCTTTGCATTGTCTCCCGGCTCGTAAAAAGAGGTGCCGGAAATCTCCTCGGGCAGGAATTCCTGCTGCACAAAATTCCCCTGATAGGCGTGGGCGTATTTGTAATCCTTGGCGTAGCCCAGATCCTGCATCAACTTGGTGGGGGCATTGCGCAAGTGCAGCGGCACGGGTAGGGGAGCGCTCCCCTTCACGGCCGCCAGAGCGGCGTCAATCGCCTTGTAGGCGCTGTTGCTCTTGGGACTCGTGGCCAGATAGATGCAGGTCTCGGCCAGAATTATGCGGGCCTCCGGCATACCTATCTGATGCACGGCGTCAAAGCAGCTCTGCGCCAGCAGCGCGGCGTTGGGGTTGGCCAGGCCGACATCTTCGCTGGCCAGAATCAGCATTCTGCGGGCTATGAACAGGGGATCCTCGCCCCCGGCAAGCATCCGCGCCAGCCAATAAATCGCCCCGTTGGGGTCGCTGCCGCGCATACTCTTGATGAATGCGGAAATTATGTCGTAGTGCTGCTCGCCGTCCTTGTCGTAGAGGGCGATATTTTCCTGCAGGGTGTCGGTGACCAGCTTGTTGTCTATCTCGACCCCGTCTTTGGAGGCGCTGGCGGCGTTGGTGCACACCAGCTCCAGTATATTGAGCAGCTTGCGGCCGTCGCCTCCGCTGAAGCGGAACAGGGCTTCGGTCTCCAAAACCTTGACTTTAAGGCTCTTAAGGAACTCATCGCGCTCCAGCGCGCGCCGCATCAGAGCATCCAGATCCTTGACTTCCAGCGACTTGAACACATACACGCGGCAGCGGGAGAGCAGCGGGCTGATGACCTCGAACGACGGATTCTCCGTGGTGGCGCCGATGAGCACCACGGTGCCGTTCTCCACAGCCGCCAGCAGCGCGTCCTGCTGCGCCTTGTTAAAGCGGTGAATCTCGTCTATGAACAGGATGGGGGCGCCGTGGGCGTTGAACATTCGGCCGCCGGAGGCCTTGGCAATGACGTCGCGCACATCCTTGACGCCGCTGGACACCGCGCTGAGGGTGTAGAATTCGCGTCCGAGATTGCGGGCGATTATGTTGGCCAGCGTGGTCTTGCCGCAGCCCGGAGGACCCCAGAGAATAAACGAGGTGATATTGCCGGACTCCAGCATTCGGCGGATGACTCCGCCCGGGCCGAGGAGATGCTCCTGACCCACAAATTCCTCCAGCGTTGCAGGGCGCATCCGCTCTGCAAGGGGTTTGGTCTGAGTCAGCAGTTCATCTTCCATAGGGGGCTCCTCAATGTCCTATTTTACATAATATAAATTGTGTAAAAA
>CAZIUO010000089.1:0-4384 GCA_964542575.1 uncultured Muribaculaceae bacterium | reverse complement strand
CAGCTTGTGTTCGTAGCGCCGCTTTCTGCAATCAACTGTATCATAACGTTTCCTATTTGTTCTCAAGGACGCCGTTGCGCCGCCAGTTGGTGAAACCGATCACCGCCATAATCACATACAGCGCAAACAACACGGCAGTCGGGTACATCCCCAGCCGCACATATATCCCCACCGAAATGCTGTCCAGCACAAACCACATCACCCACGAGACAATGTAGCGGCGGCCGGTGAAAAAAGTCGCCAGCATAGTGCCGGTGGCCATAAAGGCGTCGGCCCAGGGCCGCCAGGCGAAATCGCCCGGCGCAGCGGCCAACTCCAGAAAATGGTGCAGCACAAAAAACACCGCCACCGCAAGCAACGTCGACACGGCCCCTACAGAATACTGAAAGGGGCGGATGATTATCCTCCCCTCGTTTTCTGTCTTCTGCGCGCTCCGCCTCGAGCGGGTCCAGTCCACCAGACCGTAGATTCCCGCGCAAATCAGGTAACACTGCACCAGCGCCATCGCATACAGCCCGTTGTGCTGGTACACCACGGCATAGCACATCGCCGCCAGAATCGCCAGATACCACATCAGCGGCTTCTGCACAATCTGGAATATCACATATATGAATGCAATCGCCGTTGCAAAATACTCGAAGTAGTGCAGAAAAATGTCAAATGTCATTTTAGAAACTGTAGCTTAACTTCAGAATGCCGTTGGCAGTGGCAGCGGGGAAAAACCCGCTCTCGTCCCACTCATAATCATACCACGCGTCGGCCACATACTTGGCATTGAGAATATTGTTGGCAAAGATAGCAATTTTAAGTTTGCCGAAGTCATAGCTTGCCGCAAGATTGAGAGTGTTGTAGGCGGGCAGCACGTGGTCGGGATTGGAGAGATTGTCGTAATACTGCTTGCCCACGACCTTGTCGCTGAGCACGATGTCCAGCTTTGACATCGGCTTCCAGGTGGCCGAGAACGCCCCGATGTAATTAGGGGAGAGCATCAGGTCGGTGGTGGCGCTTTCGCCGGCAATCTTGTTGCGGCTGAAGGTGGAGTTGGCGTCCACGCGCAGGCCGGAGAGAATCTGCCAGCCGGCGGAGAGCTCCACGCCGCGGCGCCAGCTGCGCGCCACATTGTCCTTGATCATATAGCCCGACTCGGAAATCTTGCCGGTGGCCACCAGCTGGTTCTTGTACTCCATAAAGTAGCAGTTGGCCGCCAGAGAGAGCTTCTTGCCGCTGTAGCGGTAGCCGAACTCATAGTCCAGCAGCCGCTCGGGCAGCACCTCGCCGCCCCCCACGATGGCATCCTTGATGTCGCTGCGGCAGGGCTCCTTGTGGGCCACGGCCGCCGATGCATACACATTGCCGTTTTCGCCGGCGCGCAGGCTCGCCCCCGCCTTGCCGTTCACGAAGTTGTAGGGGTGGTCGCTGTCCAGAGAGACGAAATCATCGTCGTAGCCCGCCATATTGTAGCGGATGTTGCGCACCTGCACGTCGCCGTAGAGGTTAAGGCCGCCGTCGCACAGATAGAGGGCCCCCTTGAGGAATGCGGAGAAGTCCTTCTTGAGGCCGGTGTTGTCGTAGTAGTGGCGGTCGGTGTCCAGCTCGGGCATCGCCTCCACCCACTTGAGGGTGCCGAAGTGCTTGCCGTCGTAGATGGAATAGTTGAGGCCCGCCTGCGCCAGGGCGGTGCCGCTCTCATACTTGATGTTGGCGCTGCCGGCGTAAAAGTCGTTGTCCATCTGCTTGAGGCGCACCAGATTGCTGCGCAGGTCGGTGTCAAAGCCGTAGCCGCTGAGCTTCTTGTCCTCCTTGAACTGCTCGTAGTAGCCGGCGCCCTTGGTGTAGTTGAGGGTGGCGCCAGCGCTCACGCGGTCGCTGATTCGGGCGGAGTAGATGGCCTGGATTATATGCTGCTTGTAGTTGTCCGACTCGTTGTCGTAGTAGCAGATGTTGCCGTCGGCATCGGTGTATTCGCCGGCAGAATTATAGCGGCGGTCCGCCTCCATCTGCTCTTTGCTGATGCCGTTCCAGGTGATGCCGGTGTGCTGCTTGCCGTGGACATAGACGATTTTGGCCTGGCTGCGCTCTCCATACCAGCTGCCCTCTGCCATAAACGAATGCACGCGGGCAAAGGCGTTGCGGATATAGCCGTCGGTGCGGTTGCAGTTGAAGTCAAAGTCGAGGCTGAAGCCGTGCTCGCTGATGCCCGTGCCTGCCCGCACGCCCGCCATTGCGGTAAAGTAAGAGCCGGCGGCCAGGTCCACCTGGGCATAGGGATATTCCTGCGGCAGAGCGCTCTGCAGGTTGAGGCTGGCGCCGAAGGCCCCCACCCCGTTTGTGGAGCCGCCCACGCCGCGCTGCAGCTGCGCCGAGCCGAGCATAGAGGAGAGCGAGGGGAGATTTACCCAGAACACCTCCTGCGACTCGGAGTCGTTGTAGCTGATGCCGTTGAGCGTGACGTTCATACGGGTGGGGTCACTGCCGCGCACCCTCATTTTGGAGTAGCCCAGGCCGGTGCCGCCCTCGTTGGTGGTGACCACGGAAGGCTGCAGCGAGAGCATCATCGGCAGCGAATAGGAGGGATCGATCTTGGAGAGCTGCTCCCCGGTGAGATTGCTGAAGGCCACGGGGCTCTTGGCATCGGCTCTCGAGGCCGACACCACGATGCTGTCCAGCGAGCTGAACTGCTCACCGTCGTCTTCCAAGTCAGAAATTGAGTAAGTTTGCGCCAAAGCGGTGGCGCACAGCGGCAGAATGGCCGCCAAAGCCAGTAGTTTTTTCATTTTCCTAGCGCGGGTCCTAACCCGATCAGGTTCGTTGGGTTTAATCTCAGCTTCGCGCACCTTATAACGCGACGCACCCCTATGTAGTTTATCGGCGGCAAATGTACGCATTTGACGCAATTGCGCAACTATTTCTGATGCAAAACGCTAACTTTGCCCCTATGCGGCTCAACCGGCAAATACTCAGACTGGCCCTGCCCAGCATTCTGGCCAACATCACCGTCGCCCTCGTGGGGATGGTGGATATGGCGGTGGTGGGGCATCTCGACGGCTCCGACGGCATTCCGGTGGCGACCCTGCTGGGCGGCATCGCCATCGGCACCACCCTCTTTGACCTGGTGTACTGGTGCTTCGGCTTTCTGAGGGCGGGCACCGGCGGGCTCACTGCGCAGGCCCTCGGGCGGGGCGACGCCCACGCCTCGGCGGAGGCGCTGTGCCGGGCGCTGTACATCGCCCTGGGGGCGGGCGCCGCGCTGATTCTGCTGCAGTGGCTGATTCTGCAGGGGGCCTTCCTCTTCATAAAATGCTCCCCCGAGGTGCGCTACCTCGCAGAGCGCTACTTTATGATACGCATCTGGGCCGCCCCCGCCACGCTGAGCCTGTTCGCCCTCAAGGGGTGGTTCATCGGAATGCAGGATTCTGTGCATCCGATGGAGACCGACCTGATTGTGAACGGAGTGAACATCGCGGGCAGCATCCTGCTCTGCTTCGGGCTGCCCGGCATCGCGGGGATGGGGTTCGACGGAGTGGCGCTGGGCACGGTCATCGCGCAGTGGAGCGGGCTGGCGTTTGCCCTGGCGATGGTGGTGCGCCACCACCGCGCCACCTTTGCCGGCTACAATTTCCGCGAGGTGTTCAAGGGGTCGCTGCGGCCCTATTTCGCGATGAACCGCGACCTGTTCATCCGCTCGCTGGGATTCATTGCGGTGTATATCGGCTTCACGGTGATTTCTGCCCGCTACGGCGACACGATGCTGGCGGTGAGCTCCATAATGATGAAGCTGCTGATGATATTCTCCTACTTCACCGACGGATTCGCCTATGCGGGCGAAGCGCTCGCGGGGCGCTTTATCGGAGAGAAGTCGCGCGAGGGGCTGCGGTGCACCGTCCGCACCCTGTTCAAGTGGTGCACAGGGCTGTCGCTGCTGTTCATTGCCGTCTACTGGTCTCTGGGCACTCCGCTGCTGCGGATGATGACCTCCGACGAGGCGGTGGTGGAGGCGGGCCGGGAGTTTCTGCCGTGGCTGTTGGCGATGCCGCTCATCGGATGCCCCGCATTCCTGTGGGACGGCATCTATATGGGGGCGACCGCATCGCGCGAGCTGCGCAATGCCACGGTGCTGTGCGCGGTCGGCTTTTTTGCCGCCTGGTTTGTCGGGATCGGCGTGGCGGGCGGCGCCGCAAGCGAGCAGACCGCCATCCACATTCTGATGCTGGCCTATTTCGTGCACCTGGCTATTAGGACCGTTTATTTGAGCCTACATTATAGGAGTTTAGAGTGTAGAGTTTAGAGTGTAGAGGAGTTGAAAGTTGAGAGTTGAGAGTTTAAAGTTGAAAGACAACAAGTGAAGATTACTACAAGATATTTCGGCGCATCAGAGGCTTCGTAT
>CAZIUO010000088.1:0-4410 GCA_964542575.1 uncultured Muribaculaceae bacterium | reverse complement strand
GAACGAGCCTCCACGGGCCCGAGGCCCGGCGAGAAACGCAGTTGGTGCCCGGAACGAGCCTCCACGGGAACGAGATCCGGCGAGAAACGCAGCCGGGGCCTGAAACGGCCTTCCTCAGGCCCGAACCCCCTCTACACTCTCCACTTTCTACTCTCAACTTCTCTAAACTCTAAACTCTAAACTCTAAACTCTACACTCTCCTCCGCAGTGCGGCCAGCCAGAATACGAGGGCGGCGGCTGCGGCAATTGCGGAGAGGGGGCCGAGCAGCGACAGGGAGAGGTGGGTGCAGATGGCGCCTCCGGCAACGGCGCCGGTGGAGATGCCGAAATTGAAGATGCCGGAGTAGATGGACATCGCCACGGCAGATTCGTCGGCAGAGACGGTGGCGAGCAGTTCGCGCTGCAGCGCCAGGTTGTAGGCGGTGACCGAGAAGCCCCAGAGGGCGCAGAGGGCCATCAGCAGGGGGTGGCTGCCGGAGCACGGGAGCAGCAGCGCCAGGGTCAGCACCAGTCCGGCGATGGTGACGGTAATGAATCGGCGCCTGTTGCGGCTGTAAATCTTGGAGAAGAGCACGCTGCCCAGCAGTCCGGCGCATCCGAACACCATCAGCGCGATTGTGATGAGGGTCTCGGGCATAGCGCCCACCTGTTTGAGGTAGGGCTCGACGTAGCTGTAGGCGGTGTAGTAGCCCACCACAAAGAGGAAGGTGAGGGTGTAGATGCACAGCAGCGTGCGGTTGGAGAGCATCTTGGGCAGATTCTTGAGGCTGACGCCACCACCGGCGGGGGTCGGCGGCAGAGTCAGCGCCACAAACGCCAGGGTCGCCAGCGAGAAGAGGCCGAGGCAGAGGAAGGCGGCGCGCCAGCCCGCCATCAGCCCGACAGTGCGGCCGAGCGGCATTCCCATAATCACGGCGATGGAGGTGCCGGTCACCACTACGCTCATTGCCAGGTCGGCGAACTTGGGCGGGACGCTCTGCACGGCGATGGGGAGGATGATGGCCCAGAAAAGCGCGTGGGCGCAGGCAACCCCCATTCGGGAGACGAGCAGCATCGCGTAGGTGCCGGAGATATATGAAAGCCCCTGGAACAGGGTGAACACCGACATCACCGCCAGCAGCAGCTGCCGCATCCGCATCCGGGAGAAGGCCATCGCCAGCGGCAGGGAGAGCAGCATTACCACCCAGGCGTAGCTGGAGATGAGCATCCCGGCCTGCGCCTCGGTGCGGCCGAAGTCGGCGGCGATGTCGCTAAGCAGCCCGATGGGGACGAACTCTGATGTGTTGAACACGAAGGCGGCGCAGGAGAGCGCCACCAGCGTCAGAATGTTTTTTGCAGAAAGCTTCTGCTGCTCCATATCCGTCATCTATCCGTTTGCAGCCGTTTATAAACGTTTCTAAACGTTTAAAATCGTTTAAAACGAAAATTTCACCAGCGCCTGGATGCGGTGGTTGGTGATCCAGTGCAGATTGTCCTGCGCGAGGCCGTAGCAGCCTATCATCTTGACCCCGTCCACGGTTTTGTAACTTCCGTATTGCACGCTTGTGATTTCGTATTCTATTCCCAGCGACAATTTGCCGATATTGCGCACCACGCTGGGGGTAACGCGCCACATCCGGTTCATATTGGAGAAGCTGTTCTTGCTGAAGTAGAGGTTGGCGGCGGGGGCGTAACCGTCACGCGAGCCCAGCAGCACGTCTCTTGTGCCGAAGTTGCGCACATATCCGCCGAAAAGTATCCACTGCGTCCGCTTGCCGTAAGTCAGGCTGACCCACGACGAGGCGTTCTGGGTCGGGGTGTATTCATAGCTGACCCCGTCGCTCTTGATGCCGGAGATGCCGTAGCCGCCGTTCAGGTTGAAGTGCTCGCCCGCCTGGGCCATTATGGTCTTGGCCTTGAAGCAGAAGAGGCCGCTGCGGTATTGCGCGTAGGCGTAGGGGCTCACGGTGGTGATGCGGTCGCTGACTTTTACACTGCCGTCGTTTGTGCGGGGCCTGATTGAGAGGACGTCCACTCCCAGGCGGAGCAGCAGGCCATTTGAGGCGAAGTTGACTCCGGCGTAGATTTCGGGGGTGCAGCCGTATTTGATGTAGTTGGCGGAGGGGCCTGCGGGGCCCGCGGAGGTGTATTGCATCTGCCAGAGGGCGGCGGCGGTGAGCGAAACCGGCCCGGCGAGGTGCACGTCCAGCTTGAATTGCGGGGTGCGGCTGAAGGGGCCGAAGGGGGCGCCCGAGTTCAGCGAGAACACGTCGGCCTTGTCGTCGGCCATCGGGTGCCAGGCCTGTCCGGCAAGGATCCCCCACCCTTCGCCGCCGATGGTGGCGTAGGCCTGACGCATACGCATCGTGGCGGTGCCGGTCACCCCGGAGAGGCCGCTGTAGAAGTCGGCCTCTATCTTGGCCCCCATCTTGAGGCCGCCGGATTCGTAGCCGGAGACATTCACCCCGAGGCGGGAGGTCAGCGTGGCAAAGCGCATCGACATCTGGCCGTTAAGGTCGTCGCCCGAGGCCGTGATGTTCTCGTCCTTGGGCATATAATAGAAGAAATCTTCGGTGCCGGCGACGCTTTCGCGGGTGTCGAATGCGCAGTAGGTGCGCACAAAGCCGTAGAGCTTGACCTGCGGGGCGGCCTCGCGCCCCTTGCGGGCTCCGGAGGATTCGCGCGGTCTGCGGAGGCTTGCGGGAGCGTCCCCCGTCTCGGCGCCGAGAGCGGCTTTGTCGCGCTCGGGCTCGGCAGGGGTTTCTGCGCACACAGCGTGGGCCTCGGCTTTGCCGCGTTCGCGCGCGGCGGGGGTTTCTGCGCACACAGCGTGGGCCTCGGCTTTGGTGCGCTCGGGCCCGGCAGGGGTTTCAGCCCAGGCGGGGAAGGCGGCAAGCAGCGCCGCCAGCATTATTGCAGCTCGGTTCATAGGCTATCGCAGTCCAAAGGGGAAGATGGTCGTGAGCCAGAAGTAGCCCAGCACAAATCCGACGACGCCGATTATCAGCCCGACCTTGGCCATATCTTTGGTCTGGACCAGCCCGGTGGAGGCGGCGATGGCGTTGGGAGGGGTCGAGATGGGGAACATCATTGCCAGCGAAGCGCACACGGCGATGAAGATTATCATCGCCTGGCTGCCGCCGGTGGCCAGGAATTCGGCGTGGCTGGCGGCCGAGGGGTCGGCCATTCCCTCCGCCACAACAAGCAGGATGGGTATCAGCAGCGCGGCGGTGGCGGAGTTGCTGATGAAGTTGGAGAGGAACCAGCATACGAAGCCGGAGACTATCAGCACCACGACAACCGACATCGAGCCGAAGGGGATGACCTCTATCAGCACTTTTGCGAGGCCGGTGTCCTGCAGCAGATAGCCCAGGGCAAAGCCGCCGGCCACGAGCCAGAGCACCGACCAGTTGATCTCCTTGAATTCGTCCTTGCCAAAGAGGCCGGTCATCGAGAAGACGCCCAGCGGCAGCAGCGCCACGATGTTGGAGCTGATGTGGTGGACTTCCTCGGTGGCCCAGAGCAGGATTGTGGCGAAGAAGGTTATCCAGACCAGAATGGTCTTCCAGTCTTTTTTGCGGTCGCTGGCGGGGATTTCAAGTTCCAGCTTTTTGGTTTTGAAGGGGAAGAGGCGCAGCAGCACAAACCAAGAGAAGAGCACCATCAGCGCGACGTAGGGGATCATATGCATGCTCCAGTTGCCGAAGGCGACTTCTATGCCGGCCTGCTCGAGGTAGCCTTTCGCGGTGGCGTTGGGAGGGGTGCCGATGGGGGTGCCGATGCCGCCCAGGTTGGCTGCGATGGGTATCGAGAGGGCGAGGCCGACTCTGCCGCGGTCGTCGGAGGGGAGTTTGGAGAGCACGGGGGCCAGGAAGGAGAGCATCATCGCGGCGGTGGCGGTGTTGCTCATAAACATCGAGAAGAGGCTGATGACTATCAGGAAGCCCAGCAGCACGAATTTGGGTTTGGTGCCGAATATGCTCAGCAGCGCCTTGGCCAGGGTGACGTCAAGGCCGTATTTTTCTGACATTATGGCCAGTACGAACCCGCCCAGGAAGAGCATCACCACAGGGTCGGCGAAGGAGGCCATTATTTTTTTGTAGCTGACCATCTGGCCGAATTCGGGGCGGCAGAGGAATTCGAGGCCTTTGTCGGAGACGGTGAGCAGGGCGATTACTATTATAAGGATGGATGTGGTCCAGTTGGGGATGATTTCGAATATCCACATCAGGGCGGCGAATACGAATAGGGCGATGACGCGCTGCTGCACGGCGGTGAGGGCGGCGATGCCGAAGAAGCTTGTGGGGACGCACCAGAGGAAGATGGTCACCAGCAGCACGAGGGGGAGGAGGACGCAGTATTTTGCGTTGAATTTCTTTTGTGACATAGTCTGGTTTTAAAAACGGGCGCAAAGATAATAATTTTGAGCGC
>CAZIUO010000087.1:0-4804 GCA_964542575.1 uncultured Muribaculaceae bacterium | reverse complement strand
TGATGCGCTATTGGAGTTGGGTCAACTGAGTTTGGTCAGGAGGGTTTTGTGGATGGTTCTCTGCGAGCAGGCTTTCTGCAGCTGGGAGAGGGAGTGGGTGTCGGTGCCGGAGAGGTCGTAGAGGCCGCGGGAGAGCAGGCGCTGGGCCTTGCGGCGGACGTCGGGGCCGTAGCAGCCGGCGAGCGAATAGAGATTCAGCTGAAAGCGGACCCCCATCGCCTTGACGGCGTCGTACTCGGCGTCGTCCATATAATTATAACGCTCCGGATGAGCCAGCACGGGGGTGTAACCCGCCTGTTTTATCTCCTGCAGCAGAGAGTGGAAGTGCACCGGCGGATTGAAATAAGATGTCTCCACCAGCAACTGGTCGCCCCCGGGGCCCAGCGGCAGCACATCCTCCTCTGCAAGACGCCGCTCAAAAAGAGTGTCCAGCATATTCTCCGAGGCCAGGTGCAGCTCTATGTGCCCCCCCTCGGCCGCATACGCCTCACAAAGGGCGGCAAAGCTCGCCTGCAGGTCGCGCGTCTTGTTGGGGATGTCCTCCATTATGTGAGGGGTGCACCAGAGGGAGCGCACCCCCATAAGCTCCATCCGGTCCAGGATTATGAGCGACTCGGAGAGGGTCTGCACCCCGTCGTCCACACCCGGAAGGATGTGCGAATGATAATCTGTATATCCGAAGAAGATGCCGCTGGACAGCAGCGAATCTTTTCTCTTAAAGGGCCACAAAACCTATTTGCTTTTCTTGGTTGAATAATAACTGCTGCCGTAGCCGTAGCGATAGCCATATCGGTATCCGTAGCGGTAGCCATAGCGGCCGCTCTCGTGGGCCGTGCCGTTGAGTATGAGTGCCATACTCTTGAAGCGCTTCTCGTCGTATGCCTTCTGCAGGTCGGGGAGCATCGTGCGCTCCAGCAGGCCGGCGCGCACCACAAAGATCGTGCGGTCGCACTGCTCCTCTATTATCTGGGTGTCGGCCACTATGTCCACCGGCGGGCAGTCCACCAGCACAAAGTCATATTCGTCGCGCACCTGCTGCATCAGAGTCTTGAAGCGCTCCTCGCCCAGCAGCTCGGTGGGGTTGGGAGGCACTGTGCCCACGGGGAGCAAGTAGAGGTTGGGCTGCTCGCTGCAGGGCACCACGCACTCGCGCCAGCTGGAGACATAGCCCCCCAGATAGTCGCTCATACCCTTGTCGTAGCTGCCAAAGTAGTGCGACGCGCTGCAGTGGCGCAGGTCGCCGTCGATCACCAGAGTCTTCTTGCCCTTCACGGCAAGGCTGGCGGCGATGTTCATCGAGAGGAAGGTCTTGCCGCTGCCCACATTGTAGCTGGTGAGCAGCAGCACCTTGTTTTTGCTGTCGGTGCCGTTCATAAAGAGCAGGTTGGTGCGCAGCACGCGGAAGGCCTCGTTGATGACGTCGCGACTACCCTCCTTCACCAGGATTTTGGAAGGGACGCGGCGGCGGCCCAAGAGGTGCTTCTTGCCCTCTACCTGCGGCACCTCACCGATGAGGGGGATGGTGACCTTGTCGAGGTCCTTGCGGCCGCGGATGGTGTTGTTGAGCACCTCCTTGAGCACTATGATGCCGGCGGGGATTGCCAGACCCAGCAGCAGGGCCAGCAGCAGGATTTTGCTGTTCTGCGGCGACACGGGGCGCAGCGAGCCGCTGGGCGGGGTCAGCAGTCGGGTGTTATAGGCGGTGAAGGCCTGCGAGAGCTCGTTCTCCTCGCGCTTCTGCAGCAAGAAGAGGTAGAGCGCCTCCTTGACCTTCTGCTGACGGCCGACGCTCATCAGGTATTTGGCCTGGTTGGGGTTTGCGGCAATCTGCGCGGTGGTCTGCTGGTTGCTCTTCTGCAGGTTGGCTATCTGGGTGTTGAGGGTCACCACCAGGTTGTCGATGGAGGATATTATGGCCTCGCGCATCGCCATCAGCGACTGGTCCAGGTCCACAACCAGGGGGTTCTCTTCGCTGGAGTTGGCCACCAGGTTGTTGCGCTGCAGCTGCAGGGTGTTGTAGTCGGCTATCTGGCTCTCTACGCTGGCGCTCTCGATGCCGGAGTTCACCGGCAGCAGCTGGTTTTTGTTGGCGTTGCTGGTGAGGTAGTTGCGTATGTAGCGGGCCATCGAGAGGCGGGTGTTGAGCTCCAGGATCTGGTTGGATGTCTCGCGGGACTGCTCCATAAACATCGCGGAGCTGGTCTCGATGTCGGGCACGAGGTTCTGGCTCTTGTAGCTGGAGATGTTCTCGTCCACGTCGCCGAGCTCGCGCTCTATGATGCCCAGGCGGTCTTCTATGAAGAGGGAGGTGGAGATTGTCATCTGGTTTTTGTCTTTCATCCAGGTCTCCTTGTACACCACAAGCACGGTGTTGAGGATGTCCTCCGCACGCTGGGGCAATATATCTTTATAGGTGAGGTCTATCACAGTGGCCTTGTCCTCGGGGATGCTGGCGGTGAGGCTGTGGGCTATGCGGTCGGTCATGTCGTAGAGGTTGCTGCGGGTGATGTACACCACGGGGTTCTCGCGGGTCATGAAGTCGGCATAGTAGGTGGTGGGGCGCAGCACCAGGGCCCCGACGGGGGTCGAGAGGGTGTCGGAGAAGCTGCCCTTGAGGGTGGCGTCGGACTCCTCGGCGCCGCGGCGCATCTCCGTGAGGGTGAAGGTGCCGTCCTTGTGCAGGGTCACGGTCACCGCCGCCGACTCGCTGTCGCCCAGGTCAATGAAGCTGGCCTTGAAGGGGAGGGTGGTGCCGTAGAGCGCCTCGCTGTGGAAGCGGCCGTCGGTGGAGTAGCTCACCTCCAGGTCCAGGCGCTTGCCCGTCTCCAGCAGCACGGCGGGAGACTGTATGGCGCGCAGCTCGTTGTTCACATTGGACTTGCCCTGGCTCAGGCCGAGGTCGGAGAAGAGGGAGTTGACGTCGCTGCCCAGCGAGCGGCTGCCCGACTCGTCTTTGATGAGGATGCTGGCGCTGCGCTGATACACGGGGGGCGTGCTCAGCAGGTAGAGCACGGCAATTGCCAGGCAGGCGCCCACGCAGAGCACGAACCATTTCCACTTGGAGAGGCAGAGGCTTATCCAGTCCTGAATGCGCAGTGCGTCTTCCTGCTCCGCGCTCTGGTTGTTTATGTTTTCGTTCATAAGGGTTATGTTTCTTGTTTGGGGGTTGGATGCGGGCCGGATCGCGGGGCGCACCTATTTAATGAACAGCACCACGATGGTGGTGAGCAGCGATGCCATCGACATCCAGAACGATGCGCTGCGCACGTTGTTGCCGTTGACTGTGGCCTGACGGGCGCGCATACTGTTGGGCTCTACATACACTATGTCGTTCTGCTGCAGGAAGTAGACGGGGGAGGAGTAGAGATCCTTGCCGGAGGTGATGTCCACCTTGTAGAGCATCTTCTTGCCGTCAACCTCGCGCTGCACCAGTATGTTGTCGCGCTTGCCGTAGATTGTGAGGTCGCCAGCCAGCGCAATTGCGTCCAGCAGGGTGAAGTAGTCCTTGTCTATGTTGAAGCGGCCCGGGGAGGAGACCTCGCCCAGCACCGACACGGTGAGGTTCATAAAGTCCACTGTGGCCACGGGGTCCTTGACCAGGTTGCGCTCCAGCAGCTGCTCCTTGACGTATTCCTCCACCTCGTTGCGGGTCATTCCGCTGATGTGCAGGCGGCCCAGCACGGGGAAGTCAATGTCGCCGAACTCGTCTATCGTGTAGCCCGAGATGCCCTGGGGGGTGCGGTAGCCTGCCGAGTTGTAGCCGATCTGGCGGCTGACGATGGGCAGGTTAAAGAGGTCGGTGAGCTGCGGGTCGCGGCTGTTGACTATGATGGAGATCATATCGCCGCTGCGCAGGCGGATCTCCTGCGGGTTTTCGATGGCAGATGTGGTGCCCGGCTCAAGGTCGGCCAGGTAGGCCAGCTTGGGGGTGCCGCAGCTTGCGGCCAGAAGCAGTGCCGCCGCAAGGGCGGGGATGAGTTTCTGTAATTTCATATTCTTGGGTAAGTTTTATTCGGTTGTTGATGCGGCGGCGCTCGTTGCGGTTGTCGCGGCGGCGCTCGCTGCGGTTGTCGATGCGGCGGCGCTCGCTTGGGCTGCGGCTGCAGCGGCCGGTTTGCCGGCGGAGGCCTTTGCGGTTGTCGATGCGGCGGCGCTCGCTTGGGCTGCGGTTGCAGCGGCCGGTTTGCCGGTGGCGGTCGTTGCGGTTGTCGCCTGGGCCGGTTTGCCGGCGGAGGTCGTTGCGGTTGTCGCCTGGGTCGGTTTGCCGGCGGCGGTCTCCAGGCGGCAGATGTATTCCGGATCCACCTCGATGCCCACGGAGAAGAATCCGGGCAGCGAAAGCAGCAGCCGCTTCTTGCGGGAGCCGCGCACCTGCAGCAGAGTGCCGTCGTAGCCGTCCAGCGCGCCGCCCACAATGCGCACCGGCCCCTTGCACATCGCAGGGGTGATCTCGCCGGGGAGGTAGTAGTGCGGCTGTTCCATAGTTCTCACTGCATTTATAAAGCGCTCCATCTGCAGCTCGGGCACCGTCATCGGCTCCTGATAACCCGCGCCCGCGACAAAGCGAAACTGCAAGGTAGCAATTTTTTCTATAAACGGGTCAATCTCTTCTCTTTGTGAGCGCACAAACACCAGGTCGTGGATCAGCGGCACGCTCTCGCGTACCCGCCGGCCGTGCACGATGCGCAGCTCTTCCTTGAGGGGCGTGAACACCTCGAGCCCCGCCTCGGCGAGGACTTTGTATGCCGGACTCTTGCTGTTGGGGCGAGTCAGATCCCGCAGGGCGTACCAGGGCATTGGGAGT
>CAZIUO010000086.1:0-4865 GCA_964542575.1 uncultured Muribaculaceae bacterium | reverse complement strand
TCTGATGCGCCAATATCTCTTGCAGTCTCTCCACTTCCAACTCTCAACTCCTCTAAACTCTACACTCTAAACTCTACACTCTCGCAGTCTTGGATTAATTGGCAAAATATGGTTACTTTTGCACTTTAAAACGCATTATGGCAGAGAGCAATTTCATAGATTACGTGAAGATATACTGCGCTTCTGGCGCGGGCGGAGCGGGCAGCGTGCATCTGCGCCGTGAAAAATATGTGCCCAAAGGGGGCCCCGACGGCGGCGACGGCGGCCGCGGCGGCCACATAATCCTGCGCGGCAACAGGCAGATGTGGACCCTGATCCACCTCAAATACAAGAAGCACATCAAGGCCGAGAACGGCGAGGCGGGCAGCGGCGGTCTGCGCAGCGGAGCCGACGGCAAGGATATATATCTGGATGTCCCGCTGGGCACCGTGGCCCGCGATGCCGAGACGGGCGAGCTCATCTGCGAGGTAATGGACGACGGCCAGCAGGTGATCCTGCGGCGCGGCGGCCGCGGCGGCCTGGGCAACAACAACTTCAAGAGCCCCACCAACCAGACTCCGCGCTATGCCCAGCCGGGCGAGCCGTGCGAGGAAGGGTGGGTCACCCTGGAACTCAAGATAATGGCGGATGTCGGGCTGGTGGGGCTGCCCAACGCGGGCAAGTCGACCCTGGTGTCGGCCCTCTCGGCCGCCCGCCCCAAAATTGCCGACTACGCCTTCACCACCCTGGAGCCGAGCCTGGGCATCGTCTCCTACCGCGACGACCGCTCGTTTGTGATTGCCGACATCCCCGGCATCATCGAGGGGGCGCACGAGGGCCGCGGCCTGGGGCTGCGCTTCCTGCGCCACATAGAGCGCAACTCAATGCTGCTCTTTATGGTTGCCGCCGACACCGAGGATGTGGCCGCCACCTACAATATGCTGCTGCGCGAGCTGCAGCTCTACAACCCCGAACTGCTTGACAAGGAGCGCATACTCGTCATCACCAAGGATGACCTGCTGGACGACGAACTGCGCGCGGAGATAGAGAAGACTCTCCCCCCGGAGGTCCCCCACACCTTCATCAGCGCCGTGGCGGGCAGCGGCCTGATGCACCTCAAGGATATGATTTGGGAGGTTCTGAACCGACCTATCGCTTAGCCTGCCTGCCGGAGGCCTCGCGCTGCCAGCGCAGCATCATTATCACGGAATTCACCAGATAGACGCTCCACATCAGAAGTGTGGCGATGCTGGCGCTGTCGCTGCCCGAGAGGACATTCTTGAGCCACATTGCCACAGTGGCGGCGTTGATGGCAATCCATATCCACCAGTTCTCGCTGTAGCGGCGCACCGTGAGCACAAACGCTATCATCGTGCCCACCGTGGTAAAGGCGTCGGTCATAGGCATCGCGTCGCCCGCGCGGCGCAGCACCAGCCCCAGCAGCACGGTGCCCGCGGCGGTGACGGCAGCCCAAAGCAGCCTCCTGCGCCAGCTCATCTGCCGCTTGATGACCTCGGCGTTCTCGCTGTTCATATTCTTTTTCCAGGCGTTGAAGCCCACGAACTCCAGCGGCAGCAGATAAAACAAGTTGAGCAGGGTCTCGCCGTAGTAGGTCGCCTTGTATGATATATAAGAGTAGAGGGCGCACTGGATTCCGCCGAAGATGTATGTCCCCAGCTTGCCCTTGCCGGTGAGCACCACCGAGATGGCGCCGCAGGTGGCGCTGATCACCGCCAGGAGCGTGTCTCCGTGGATTATGGAGGGGATGAGGATGGCCAGCGTGCACACGGCCAGATAGACGACCTCGCCGGTTTTCCAGCCCGAAGTCTCCAGTCGGATGTATTCTCTGAGTGTCATAGCGCCACAAATGTATAAAAAAAGCCGGTCCTTTTGCGGGACCGGCCTTGTATGGTGATTTTTTGAGATTACTCCTCTTCGAGGCGCAAATGCTGAACGTAGATAGCCTTGTTTTTCTGCTCTCTGCGTACTACAGAGGGTTTCTTGAATTCGCGACGGCCGCGGAGCTCGCGGACAGTACCGGTTTTTTCAAATTTGCGTTTGAATTTCTTCAGGGCCTTCTCAATGTTTTCACCCTCTTTGATCTGTACGATAATCATAATTTGCTACACCTCCTTTTTTTAGGGACTGCAAAGATAGTCAAGTTTTTCTCATCCCCAAATTTTTGTTACCTTGGCGCCTATGGAAGAGAGGTTTATAGTGTATTTGCTCACGCAGCGGCGCTACTCGCCCCGCACGGCGGAGATTTACAGCGGGGTGATAGACGAATTCTGCCGGTACGCCCTGCCTGAGGTGGAGGGAGTCCCCACCGACGCGCAGCTTAAGGAGGTGCTCACCCCCGGCCTGATAAGGGGGTTTGTGGCCTCGGCGCTGGAGGCGGGGGCGAGCCCGCGCACCGTCAACCTCAAGCTCTCTGCCCTGAGCAGCTTCTGCTCCTGGCTGGTGAAAAACTCGTTTCTGGAGTCGAACCCCGTGCACAAGGTCTATCGCCCGCGCGAGGACCGTCCGCTGCCGCAGTTCTACACCCAGGCCAGCCTGGACGCCTACCTTGAAAAGAGCGCGGAGCAGGAGGCGGAGGATGCGGCACAGGAGCCCGACGGCAAGGTCCCCTTTGGCGAGCTGCGCACCAGAATGATGATTCTGCTGCTCTACACCACCGGAATGCGGCGCGCCGAGCTGTGCAATCTGCGCTGCGGCGACTTCGACGCTTCGCGACGGGTGTTCCGCGTGACGGGCAAGGGAGACAAAACCAGAGAAATTCCCGTCCCGGAGAGGATATGCAAAGAAATTTTGTTATATTTGGAAAGGCTTAAAAGTGAAGCGGGGGGCGGTTGCGGCTGGTTTTTTGTAACGGACAAGGGGCGTCAGCTTTACCCCCAGTTCGTCAACAACACGGTCAAGGCGGCCTTCAGCGGCGAGGAGGGTTTCTCCGGCAAGAAATCGCCCCACGTGCTGCGGCATTCGCTGGCAACCCACCTGCTTAACAACGGGGCTGACATAAACAGCATAAAAGAGGTGCTCGGGCACTCTTCGCTTGCGGCGACTCAGGTCTATACGCACAATTCGTTCGAGCAGCTCAAAAGTGTATATATAAACGCTCATCCAAGAGCAAAAAAATGATGTGAAATGGAAATCAAGGTTCAATCAATCAAGTTCGACGCAGATCAGAGACTGCTCGACTATGTTAACCTCAAGGTTGGCAAACTGGAGAAATTCTATGAAGATGCGATTTGCTGCGAGGTAGCCCTGTCCTTGCTTCCCGACCCTGCAAACAAGAACGTTAAGGTCAGGGTGCTCATTCCGGGCAGTGAAGTTGTAGTGGAGCGCAATGCAGACACATTCGAAAACGCCGTGACAGAGTGCGTGGGCGTGCTCAAAGACAAACTGGTATCGGCAAGGGAGAAACGCTACAAATAGTATTTTCAGTCAAAAAACAGCGCGGCCAGCTCCTGACAGCTGACCGGTCCGAAATAGTCGCCGGGCGAGATTTCAGAGATCCGCCCGGCGATTTTTTCTTTGTCGTGCGGGCAGCCTGTCATTTTGGCGCAGAATTCCTCGATGGGGCGGGTGAAGAAGAAGTCTCCGGTGATGGAGAGGCGGGAGATTATGCCCCGCTCCACGTCGAATGTGAGTTCTACCACGCCGCAGGGGAGCTTGGCGCTGTTGGAGAATGAGTATCGGGGGCTGGCGGCAAAGTTCCACGCGTCGGTGGAGTATTTGCTCCCGGCCAGCTCTCTGATGGCGGCCTTGTCGGCGTCGGTGTAGGTGTAGAGGGGCTCGCCGCCGGAGATTCTGCCGGCGAGGTATTGCACGAATTCCTCCACCTTCATCTGCCGGGGCAGGTGGCTGGAGATGTTTGTGACGCGGCTGATGTTGCTCTTGACCGCCTTGTCGCTGTATTTGAGGCTGCGGCTTCTGAGCGCTCCGGAGAGCGAGCTCATTGAGGCGGAGAAGAGCAGGGTGCCGTGCTGCAGCACCCGGCCGCGCTCTGTGCAGATGGCGTTGCCGGAGAATTTGCGGTGGTCTATGCAGAGGTCGTTGCGCCCCTCCAGCCGGGCGTCGATTCCCAGCGCCGAGAGCGCCTCCAGGATGGGGGCGGTGAAGCGGCGGAACATCTGCGATGTGTCTTCTCCGTCGCGGCGGGCGTCTATGAAGGTGAAGTTGACGTTGCCCAGGTCGTGGAACACCGCCCCGCCGCCGCTCAGACGCCGCACTACCTTGATGCCGTGGCTGCGGACATAGTCCAGGTCGATTTCTGCGAGGGCGTTCTGGTTGCGTCCGATCACCACGCAGTTTTGGTTGCGCCAGAGCCGGAACACGGGCTGCGAGAAGTTGTGCAGCAGGTATTCTTCTGCGGCGAGGTTGCGGTAGGGGTCGGTTTCGGGGTCGATTATGTAAATCATTGCGCTCTGCATTTGCATTCGGGCCGTAAAGATAGTATATTTGAAAGACTACCAGACTACAGGAGTTTAGAGTGTAGAGTGTAGAGTTTAGAGGAGTGGAGAGTTGAAAGTGGAGAGATTACACGAAATATTGGCGCATCAGAGGCTTCGTATGAAGGGGCTTGGCTGGTAGAAAAAATACCAGCTACGCCCCTTCATACCTTCGCAAATTCTGATGCGCAATGAATTTTAGAGGCGCGAATGCGCCGTGGGGCAAGTCCCTTCCCTGGGGAAGGGATTTAGGGTTGGGGTAATTAATAGAAAACGTGCGGTAGGTTTGCTGGGGAGTTGGAAGTTTAGAGCGTAGAGTGTAGAGGAGTGGAGAGTTTACACGATATTTTGGCGCATCAAGCTACGCCTAAAGGGGATTTGGGGCTGTTTCTTCGCTGCACTGCTCTCCGCTCGAATTTGCCTAAGCTCGAGGAC
>CAZIUO010000085.1:0-4977 GCA_964542575.1 uncultured Muribaculaceae bacterium | reverse complement strand
GGGGCATCGGAGTGAGCGCCGCCGTTGATGATGTTCATCATAGGCACGGGGAGAACATATGTGTTGGTGCCGCCGATGTAGCGGTACAGGGGTATCTGAAGCTCTGCGGCTGCAGCCTTTGCGACTGCCAGAGATACGCCCAGGATGGCGTTTGCGCCCAGGTTGCTCTTGGTGGCGGTGCCGTCAAGCTCGATCATCTTCTTGTCGATGCCGCGCTGGTCGGTGGCGTCCATACCGATGATGGCGGGAGCGATTTTCTCGTTGATGTTGGCAACTGCCTTGAGAACGCCCTTGCCGCAGTAGCGGCTCTTGTCGCCGTCACGAAGCTCGAGAGCCTCGTTTTCGCCGGTGGATGCACCGCTGGGGACAGCTGCAGTGCCTACAAAACCTGAGTCAAGTGTTACTTCTGCTTCGATGGTCGGGTTGCCTCTGGAGTCGAGGATTTCGCGACCTGTAACTGATACGATTTGCATAATCCTGTTTTTAAGTATTGATGTTTATTGTTTTGTTTCCAAATTTTGGAGCGCAAATTTAACAAATTCGCTAAATATACCCAATTTTTCACAAAATTGTATACTTTTGCCGCCGCTATGATGAATCTGATATCTCAGGGCGGCACACCAGGCGCCATAATGATTCTCTCTCTGGTGATTGCGTCCGGGCTGCTGCTCGGGCGTTTCAAGTTCAAGGGAATATCCATCGGTTCCACGTGGATATTGTTTATGGGTATCATCCTGAGCCACTTCGGCCTCAGAATCAACCCCACGATGCTCTCCTTTGTAAAAGACTTCGGACTTATATTATTTGTGTTCGCAATCGGCCTGCAGGTGGGTCCCGGTTTCTTCCGCTCCTTCCGCAAGGACGGCCTCTCGATGAACCTGATGGCGCTGCTGCTGGTGGTTCTGGCGGTGGCGACCACTCTGGTCATCCATTGGATTTCGGGCGAAGACCTCTCCATAATGACCGGCGTGATGTCTGGTGCCGTGACCAACACCCCCGGTATGGGTGCCGCGCAGCAGTCGCTCTCCGAGTCGCTGCAGGCGCTGGGCCGCACCGGCGCCGAGTCGACCGGCAAGGTGGGGGCGATTGCCTCTGCATACGCCGTCAGCTACCCTCTGGGCGTGCTGGGAGCCATATTCCTGCTGATGGCGCTGCGCGCAATCTTCAAGATTGACGTGGACAAGGAGGCGGCCGCGCTGGACAAGAACAGCGACGACGAGACCAACCTGATGCGCATCGACTGCAAGGTGGAGAACCCCGCCGTATACGGCAAGCATCTGGGCGAGCTCTCCCAGGAACACTATGTCATATCCCGCGTGATGCGCGGCAGCGAAATCAAGATTGCCGACCCCGAATGGGTGCTGCAGGAGGGCGACCACCTGCTGATAGTGGCCGGGGCGCAGCTGCGCGACACCGTGAGAATAATTTTCGGCGAGGCCGAGGAGGCCGATATGAAGGTATGGCAGAAGCCGGGCAGCAAGCTGCTCATCAGGCGACTGTCCATCACCCAGTCGGCAATCACCGGCCAGAGCCTGCGCAAGCTTGACATCCGCCGCCGCTACGGCGTCACCGTGACCCGCGTGATGCGTTCCGGTATCGAGCTGGCGGCCGAGCCTGGGCTGATACTGCAGGTGGGTGACTCCATCCAGGTCGTAGGCTCCGAGGAGGGCATCAAGGGGCTTGCCAAGCTCATCGGCAACCAGCCCGAGTCGCTCTCCAAGCCCAACCTGGTCCCCATCTTCTTCGGTATCGCCCTGGGCGTGCTTGTGGGTATGATCCCCATCAAGTTCCCCAACATTCCCCAGCCGCTGCGCCTGGGTCTTGCGGGCGGTTCTCTGATTGTGGCGATTCTGCTGGGCCACTTCGGTCCCAAGCTGCGCATAACCACCTACACCGCGTTGAGCGCCAACCTGATGATCCGCGAAATCGGCATCTCGCTGTTTATGGCGGGCGTCGGCCTGGGTGCGGGCGAGAACTTCGTCTCCAGCATTGTCAACGGCGGTTATATCTGGATTTTCTACGGCCTGCTCATCACTCTCATCCCGATGCTGATCGTGGGCCTGATTGCCAAGCTGGTGCTCAAGATGGACTTTTTCCGCATCTGCGGTCTGCTCTCCGGCGGCACCACCGACCCCGCCCTGCTGGCCTTCTCGGAGCAGATGTACGGCGGCGGGCGCATCGGCGTCAACTACGCCACCGTTTACCCTCTCACAATGTTCCTGAGGGTTGTGGCGGCGCAGATGCTGATTATGATGTATCTTTAATTTTTAACCTATAGCGGCGGACACTCCCATTTGCGGGGCTGTCCGCCGTTTTTTGCCATTTATATAATTATCTGTAATTTCGTCTTGTCAACCATAACCATTTTTAAACGTTTAAAAACGACTGTACAGAAATGAACGAAACTGCTAGACCCACAATTCTGGATTTTGTAGAGAAATATACCCGCAAGTTCGCCGGCAACGTCTATCTCAAGGAGAAGGTGGACGGCAAATGGAAAGAGATAACCCAGGAGCAGACCCGCCAGGAGGCCTACCGCATCGGCGCCGGACTTATGTCGCTGGGGCTGGAGAAGGGAGATAAAATAGCGCTGCTGAGCGAGAGCCGCTCTATGTGGATTCTCGCCGAGCTCGGCGCGCTGTATGCCGGAGCCACCGACGTCCCCCTCTCGGTGAATCTGGGAGAGGTGAGCGACCTGATTTTCCGCATCAACCACTCCGAGTCCAAATGGATTCTGGTCTCCGCCAATAATCTGGAGAAAATCCGCAAGGCCCTCCCCTCCTGCCCTCAGGTCAAGAAGGTGATTGTGTTCGACGACACCGCATATGACCTTGAATCTCTCCAGGAAAAGGAGATCCGGATGAGCGAGGTGCAGAAGATGGGCAACCAGTTCCTGGCCATCAATTTTGAGGCGTTCGAGCAGCGCTGGCACTCCGTGGGCCCCGACGATTATGCCAACATCAGCTACACTTCCGGCACCACCGCCGACCCCAAGGGCATCCTGCTGACCCACCGCAACTACACGGCCAACGTGGCGCAGGGGGGCAGTGTGATCTCCATCAATGAGGGGGACACGATGCTCATAATTCTCCCGCTGGACCACTGCTTCGCACACGTGGCCGGGATGTACACAATGATGTACTACGGCGGCAACATCGCCTTTGTCCCCATCGGCAAGAATTCGCTTGCGACCCTCAAGAATGTCCCCGTGGCCATAAAGGAGACCCGCCCGCACGTGATGCTGTCGGTACCCGCCCTGGCGCGTAATTTCAAGAAGAACATAGAGAGCAGCATCAAGGCCAAGGGACCCAAGGTGCAGAAGCTGTTCGATTTTGCAGTTAAAAATGCAATCGCATATAACAAAGAGTATTACAACAGGGGCGGATTTCTCAATTTGTGGAGAAAGCCTCTGATGGCGCTTTTTGACAAGCTTATTTTCAAGCAGGTGCGCGAGGGTTTCGGCGGCCGTATGAAGTTCTTCGTGGGCGGCGGCGCGCTGCTTGACATAGAGTTGCAGCGCTTTTTCTGCGCAGTGGGGATGCCGATGTTCCAGGGCTACGGCCTCACCGAGGCGACTCCCATCATCTGCGCCAATTCCGCCGGGCACGCCATCTTCGGCTCGTCGGGCCGCCTGGTGAAGCCTATGGATTGCAAGATTTGCAACGAGCAGGGCGATGAACTCCCCGTCGGCAGCAAGGGTGAGATTGTGATTCGCGGCGAGAATGTTATGGCGGGGTATTGGAAGAATCCCGAGGCTACCGCCAAGACCGTGATTGACGGCTGGCTGCACACGGGCGATATGGGCTATATCTGCCCGTTCGACACCGATTTCCTCTATGTGGTGGGGCGTTTCAAGTCGCTGCTGATTTCTTCCGACGGCGAGAAGTATTCTCCCGAAGGGTTCGAGGACAGTCTGCCGGAGGTTTCGAAGTTTGTGTCGCAGGCTGTGCTGCATAATAATCAGGACCCCTACACTATCGCCATTGTTGTGCCCGAGAAGGGGGCGCTGGCAGAATATGCGCGCGGCAAGGGTCTTGACCCTGAGAGTGATGAGGGGCTCCGCGCTATGTTGCAGAAGGTTCAGGATGAGATTGATTCTTATCGCAAGGGGCGCGCGCACGAGGGGTTGTTCCCGGAGCGCTGGTTGCCGGCCGCCGTGGTGATTTGCGATGTGGATTTCAATATCGGCAATAAGATGATGAATTCCACTATGAAGATTGTGCGCGGCAAGGTGGAGGAGCATTTCGCCGACAGGATGGCGTTTGCCTACACTCCCGCCGGCAAGGATATCTGCAATGAGCAGAACCTCGCCGCCCTCAAGAAGCTCCTCTCCGGCAAATAGTTTAGAGTTTAGAGTTTAAAGTTTAGAGGGGCTGCGGGATGAGAATCCTTGCGGCCCCTCTTGCTTTTATACGCCACACCTCTCCACTCTAAACTCTAAACTCTCTAAGCGAGATTGCGGTTCTTGTAGTCTTCGATTGCCTTGGGAATGATGCGGTTGTATTCTTCGCTGCCCAGCAGCGGCGAAGTCAGAATCATATCGGCTGTCGTGCGGTTGGTGGCGAATGCGATATTATACAGCGCCGCCAGGCGGGTCAGCGCCGACACATCGTTCTGATGCCCCTGCACAATGAGATTGTCGCAGAAAAAGATGAGCACATCAATGCCTCCGGTGGCAATCATTGCGCCGATCTGCTGGTCGCCGCCAAGCGGTCCGGAGAGCAGGCAGTGCACGCCCTGCGGGAAAATCGGCTTTTCAACCGCCTTCTTGGGATTGTTCTCATCCACCACAGGCATCGTCAGATCGCTGATGAGCTTTCCGGTGGTGCCGGTTGCGTAGATGTTGTGCTTGGACAGAATCCCGGCATTGTAGCGGACCCAGTCCAGAAGCTCTTTCTTGCGCCCGTCATGGGCCACAAGCGCAATATTCATCTTTATCATATCTATAAACTTTAAACTCTAAACTCTAAACTCTAA
>CAZIUO010000084.1:0-4980 GCA_964542575.1 uncultured Muribaculaceae bacterium | reverse complement strand
TAGAGGAGTGGAGAGTTGAAAGTGGAGAGATTACACGAAATATTGGCGCATCAGATGCTTCGTATGCAAGGGGCTTGGCGGATAGAAAAAATATCCGCTACGCCCCTTCATACCTTCGCAAATTCTGATGCGCAATGCGAATAAAGTTTCAGCGCATCAAAAAAGCCCGCCGGTTTGGCGGGCTCTTTTGTTTAAGGGCAGAAGCTCTACTTCACCTCCCAGGTGGAACCGCTGCGCAGAAGCTCGTCCACGCTGTGCACCTTGGCAGAGGCGGACACCTCCTGCAGCTGCTTCTCCACATTCTCGTCGTAAGTGGAATCGGCCACATTGCGGATCACGCCCAGTGCCACCGGCAGGTCGCCCTTCATATCGATGAGCATACTGTGGATAAAAGTATTGCGGGTATCGGCGTGGTGCACCAGGACATCGTCCATTGTGTATCCGCCCTCACCTATCGTAACAGCCTTGAGAGAGCCGTTTTCAAGCACAATGCCCTTGTCGTTGTTCGCGCCGAAAATCATCTTCTCGCCGTCGTGCAGAATGATGGTGCGGTCTGCGCGGACCTCCTTGGCGGAGATTGCCGAGTGCGCGCCGTCATTGAATATCACGCAGTTGGTGAGCATCTCGCAAATCGACGCCCCCTTGTGCAGGGCGGCGGCCAGGAATATCTCCTGATTGGTCTTCATATCCACGTCCAGGCCGCGGGCAAAGAAGGTGCCGCGCGCCCCGATCACCAGCTGCCCGGGGGTAAACGGATTCTCCACCGTGCCGTAGGGCGATGTCTTGGTGATGGCGCCGAACTTTGAAGTGGGGCTGTACTGACCCTTGGTCAAGCCGTAAATCTGGTTGTTGAACAGGACAATGTTCAGGTCCACATTCCTGCGGATGGCGTGGATAAAGTGGTTGCCGCCGATTGCCAGGGCGTCGCCGTCGCCGCACGCCTGCCATACGCAGAGGTCGGGACGGGCCACCTTGAGCCCCGTGGAGAGGGCCGTGGCGCGGCCGTGGATGCCGTGGAAGCCGAATGTGTCCATATAATAAGGGAGACGGGAAGAGCATCCGATGCCGGACACCACCACAAACTTCTCCTTGTCTATGCCGAGAGCCTCGCTCACCTGAGGCAGAGCGCGCTGCAGCGCCGCCAGAACTGCGTGGTCGCCGCAGCCGGGGCACCAGCGGACTTCCTGATTGCTCTTGAAATCTTGTGCTGTATATTTCATTGTATTGCCCTCCTTATAAAACGTTTTTAGCTGCGTCCACAATCTCCTTCACGATGAACGGCTGACCCTGGACCTTATTGTACTGCAGGTAGCTGAACTGCGGCAGACGGGCGCGCAGGTAATCTGCAAACTGGCCCGAATTGAGCTCGCACACCATTATCTTCTTGAAGCGGCCGAACACCTCGGCGGTGTTCTTGGGCAGCGGGTTGATATAGTCGAAATGAGCCAGAGAAACGCTCTGCCCCTCTGCCATAAGCTCCTTGACGGCGGTGTAGAGGTGGCCGAAGGTTCCGCCCCAGCCCACAATCAGAAGCTCTCCCTCCTGCGCGCCTATAACCTCCTGCTCGGGGATGAAGTCGGCCACGGCGGCCACTTTTGCGGCACGCTGCGCCACCATATAGGCGTGATTTTCGGGGTCGCTGGAGATGGTGCCGGCGGGGTTCTTCTCCAGACCGCCCACGCGGTGCTCCAGACCCGCCTTGCCGGGGATGGCCCAGCCGCGCACTTTGGTTTTGGCATCGCGCTCAAACGGCTTGAAAGCACCCTCGCAAGAGTCCAGAATCGGGGGTTTGATGGCGGGATAATCGCTCATCGAAGGGATCTTCCACGGCTCGCTGCCGTTGCCCAGGAAGCCCTCTGTCATCAGAATCACGGGCATCATATGCTCCAGGGCCAGCTTGGCGGCGTTGAACGCGGCGTTGAAGCAGTCCGCGGGGGAGTGGGCCGCCACAATGCAGATGGGGCACTCGCCGTTGCGGCCGTAGAGCGCCTGCGCCAGGTCGGTCTGCTCGGTCTTGGTGGGGATGCCTGTGGAGGGGCCGCTGCGCTGCACATCCACAATCACAAGCGGCAGCTCGGTGATCATCGCCAGACCCATCGCCTCGCTCTTGAGGCTCAGGCCGGGGCCGGAAGTTGTGGTCACAGCCAGGTCGCCGCCGTATGCCGCGCCGATTGCGGTGCAGATGCCGGCTATCTCGTCCTCCGCCTGCATAGTCTTCACGTTGAGGCTCTTGTAGATTGCAAGCTCCTCCAGAATGGCGGTGGCGGGGGTTATGGGGTACGAACCGCAGAACAGCTGCAGCCCGCTCTTCTCGGCAGCCGCCATCAGACCCCAGGCCACAGCCTGGTTGCCGTTGATGTTGCGGTAGGTGCCCTTGGGCAGGTCGGCCGGAGCGATGGTGTATGTGTTGGCTATCGCCTGGATGTTTGCGGCATAGTTGAAGCCGTCGAAGAGCACCTTCTTGTTGGGCTCCACCAGATGGGGCTTCTTCTTGCCGAACTTCTTCTCCAGATAAGCGTAAGTGTACTCCAAAGGACGGTTGAACAGATAGAAGCACATTCCCAGGGTGAACATATTCTTGGAGCGCAGAATCGACTTGGGGTCAAGCCCGCTGTCGGCCAGGCTCTCCTTGGTGAGAGTGGTGATGGGGGCCCAGATGATGTTGCGGTCCTCGATCTTGAGCTCCTTTACGGGGTCGTCGGTCGCAAAGCCCGCCTTCTTGAGGCCCGCCTCGTTGAACGCGTCCACATCCACAATCACCGTGGCTGTGCTCTTGGCCCACTTGGCGTTGGATTTGAGGGCGGCTGGGTTCATTGCCACCAGCACGTCGCAGAAGTCGCCGGGGGTGTTGATCTCCTCGCTGCCCACGTGCACCTGGAAGCCCGAGACGCCGGACACTGTCCCCTGAGGGGCGCGGATTTCTGCCGGATAATCGGGAAATGTTGCAATCTCGTTGCCACAAAGTGCGGAAGCATCGGCAAACAGAGTGCCGGTAAGCTGCATTCCGTCGCCGGAATCGCCCGCAAACCTTATGACAACATCCTTCGTGTCAATTACTTTGTGATTCATCTTAAGAAGTTGTTATGGTCTAAAAACGGCAAATGAGGGTGCCGGAATCCAGCCCCTCACCTACCAGGTTAATTGATTCTGTGTCAAATTACTGAATCTGCGAAGGGGCCACCTTTTCTGCAGGGACTCCCAGTGCCGCCTTTGCAAGGGGAAGCAGATCCACGCTCTGGCTCTCGTTGTAATATGCCAGCGGATTTGTAGAAGTTTCAAAGACAAACGAGAGACCCTTCTCCTTGGCTATCTTGGCCACAGCGTTCTTGGCGCTCTCGAAAATGGGGGCGAACAGAGTCTGCTGCAGCTGGGTCATCTCCTGCTGCGCGGTCTGCTGGAACTGCTGTATGCGCTGCTGCATCTCCACCAGCTCGGTCTCCTTGGACTCGCGGATGGCCGCCGTCCAGGTGGCGTTCTTCTGCTGATAGGTGTTCAGCTTGTTGTTGTATTCGGTCTGCATAGTCTCCATCTCGTCCACAAGTTCCTTCTCGTATGCCTGCAGCTTGACCCTTGCCGAGTCAGCCTCTGCGGTGAGCATTACAAGTTCGTTGGTGTTGATGTGGCCGAATTTTACATTCTGGGCAGATGCCGCAAGGGTCAGAAATGCCGCCAGAATGAGTGTTGCGAATCTCTTCATTTGTAAGTTTCAGTTATATTTTTCTTAAAATTTTATCTAATATAGTCAATTACCGCGTCAGTAAGGTCGTATTTGGAATTTTTATACACGATGCCGGTGGTCACGGTCAAATCCAGCACCAGCGAGCATCCGCGGCTCTCGGCAACCTTTGCGATGGCCGCCTCCACAGTCTCCTGGATGGGGCTGATGAGCTTCTCGGAGCGCTTGGTGAGCACGCCCTCCTCGCCGAAATACTTGTCTTCCTTCTCTTTCATCGCCTTCTCCTTGGCGATTATCTCGTTCTCCTTGGCCTGCTGCTGGCTGGTGGACATCGAACTCTTGCGGCTCATATAATCGCGGTAGAGTTCGTCTATTGCGTCGGCATCTTTCTGGATGTCGGCCTTATACTTTTCTGCAAGAGTATTGAGCTCGTCCTGTGCATCCACATATTCCTGGATGCAGCTCAGGATTTTCTCCGTATCGACGTAACCTACAGCCTGCGCGGAGGCATTCAATACTGAAACAAAGCAGATTGCGAGAATAACAAATACCTTTTTCATAATATCTGACTTTTAGAATTGTTGTCCGATTGTAAAGTGGAACTGGCTCTTGTCGGCGTCGCTGCCGGCATCGAATCCGTAGCCCCAGTCGATGCCCAGCATTCCGACCACGGAGAGGAACACCCTGAGGCCCACGCCGGCGCTGCGCTTGATCTGGAACGGGTTGAAGCTCTGTATGTCAGACCAGCAGTTGCCGCCCTCCAGGAAGGCCAGCGCAAAGATTGTGGACTGCGGCTTGAGAATGATGGGGTAGCGCAGCTCCACGGTGAACTTGTCATATACGTTGCCGGCATAGGCGCCGTTTATATATGGAGTCAGCGAATAGTCCTCATATCCGCGCAGCGAAATCACGTCGTTGCCGTAGGTGTTGTAGCCCGACATACCGTCGCCGCCCACCAGGAAGCCCTCGAACGGAGAGTAGCCCCAGTTGCGGTTGTAATAGCCCAGGTAGCCGAAGTGCATCGCCGTCATCAGCACCAGGTCGCCCGCGATGGAGACGTAGTTGCGGCCGGAGAATGTCCATTTGTTATACTCCAGCCAGCGATAGTGGTCCTGGTCGCTGAGCTTGCTGTAGTCGATGTCCTTGCTGCGGAACAGCGAGTAAGGGGGTGTCAGCTGCACGCTGAACACCAGATCGGAGCCCTTGCGGGGGTAGATCTGCTGGTCGATGCTCTGGCGCGAGAGCGACAGCGTGTAGTTGAGGTTGTTGTAGTGGCCGTCGGTGAACACGTAGTAGCTGTACCA
>CAZIUO010000083.1:0-5163 GCA_964542575.1 uncultured Muribaculaceae bacterium | reverse complement strand
ACGAGACCCGGCAAAAAGCGCAGCCGGGGCCCGAAACAGCCTTCCACGGGCACGAAGCGAGAGAGGGACCGCAAGGATACTCATCCTGCCGCCCCTCTCAACTCTCCACCCCTCTAAACTCTAAACTCTACTTGAACGCCTCCTCCCGCAGGGAGTCGCCGCCGAGGGCCAGACGATGGAAGAAATCGGGCACGGGGCGCCCCATAAGGGCATCCACATAGATTCTGGCCAGATACTGCGACAGCATAAAGCCGTGGCCGCGCATCCCCACAAAGAGCCCCAGCTCAGGGTCCACTATATAGCGCGGCTCTGTGTAGTAGCCGCTCCAGGTCGCCTGCAGGCTCGTACCTCCCAGGCGCGGAATCCACTCGGAGAACACCTCGCTCACAATCTCCAGGAACTCCCGGCTGTTGACCTTGAGGTTCTTGCCCGCCTCGGCGGGGTCGGTGGCGGGCGACGCGCAGCCGATAATCTGCCCTGTGGAGGCCAGCTGCTGCCCGTAGACCGCAGAGAACCCCTTGTAATGGCGGCGGTCGATGAGCATATCCAGACTCGCCCCGTCCTTGCCCAGAAGCGGCAGCCTCTTGGTGATGAAGGCCTGATGGCGCACCGCGTAGAGCCCCGTCTCAATCCCCAGCATCGAGGCGAACTTCTCCGCCCCCGCCCCGAGGGCGTTCACAAACACCGGAGTCTGATAGGTGCGGTAGCGGCCGTCGGGCAGCTGCACGGTGGCCAGATATTCCCCGCCCGTCTTGCGCACATCCACCAGACGCGTATCCTCAAGCACCTCTCCGCCACGCCCCTTGCCCATCTGCCGCACGGTGTCTATGGTCTTGCCGGGGGAAGCCTGCCAGCAGTTGTTGGATATCAGGGCGTGGGTGTAGATGTCCAGCGAAGGATTGATGTAGGGAGAAATCTCGCGCGCAAAATCCTTGCGCTCCACCATATAGGCGTCGGACCAGGCGCGGGAGGCGTCCAGGTCGCGGTAAGACTGCCCGTCGTGCACGAAATTGACATAGCGGGTCATTGCCAGGTCGATGTCGCGCACCTTCTGCAGCTCGCGGAATATGGCCAGATTCCCCTCCGCCACCTCTGCCAGCGCCGCCACCGAGAATGCGGGGCGCCCGCCGGCGATGCAGCGCCAGGAACTGCCGTGGTCGTTGTTGACAAGCACGGGGCGGAGTCCCTCCTCGCTCAGGTAGCGGAAGAGGGCGCTGCCCGCCATTCCGCCACCCGATACAAGCGCCCCCACCTTGGTGACGCCGGGCTCGGCGCAGCCGCCGGTCACGATGCTGTGCTGCTGCGAACCCCTGATGCCGGATATCTCCACCAGATTGGCCATAGGGCCGCGCGGGGTAAAGTCTCCCGTGACGGTGATGCCGTGCTCCTTGAGAATCTGCTTGGCGCGGGGCAGGCAGCGCGAGCCGCGGCAGGGGCCCATTCCCAGACGGGAGATGTGCTTGAGCTCCTGCGCGGTGATGCTCTTGCGGCCGTCCAGCAGACTCAGCAGCTTCTCCAGCGATACATCCTCGCAGTGGCACACGTAGGTCTGCGCGCCGCCGCTGCTGCAGGGCTCCACCGTGAGCGGCTCGGGATACTGCGCCTTGGGTATGAAGCCGCGCGCGTCGGTCAGCGCTCCGGCAAGTTTCTCCGCCTTCACCGCCACTATGTTGGTCTTGCCGCTGCGGTGCAGCACCCTCTCGACGGTACCTTCCCCCACCTTGCGGCCGTCGTTGTCCACCAGAAAGACCTCCCCGGAAGGGTCGGCGAACTCGTAGGGAAAATAGAGCAGCTGCCGCTGCGGGGCATAGCCGAATATCGCCAGGCCGGGGCACTGCGCCACGCACTCCATACAGCCGATGCACTTGTCGTAATCTATCGTGGGAGTCACGGATGTGGAACTCTTGGTGATGGCCCCCTGGCGGCAGGCAAACGAGCAGGGGTTGCAGGCGAAGCCGTAGAGGCAGTCGGCCACCACAAAAGGCTTCGTGCGCCCCTCCGGCGGCATATTGGGGCTCTCCAGCACCCGCTCCGGCCGCTGCTGCGAGTCGATGTACTCCTTGCTGACGGCCAGATACTGCTGGTAGTCGATGCGGCGCCCCATATTCTGCAGAATCTCCATCGCGCACTGGCGGCCGCGCAGCACGGCGGAGGTCCCCTCCCCTATGCGGACGGCGTCGCCCACCCCGTGGCAGGCGGTCCCGAACACCTCACGCCCCTTGCGCAGCAGCTGGTTGTCGGGCAGCAGCCCGGTGCAGATGTTTATGCAGTCGAGGCCGTCTATTAGCACCTCAGTCCCCTCTATCGGGCGGAAGTTCTCGCAGCGGGCCACGATGGCCCCGGTGATGCCGGTGCGGTCGGCATTGGGCACCGCCTCCACCAGCGTGTATCCGGTCAGGATGGGGACGCCCAGCCTGCGGAGGCGGTTGGCCTGCACGGGGAAGCCCCCCTCGCGCGGCATCGCCTCAATTATCGCCTTGATGCGGGCGCCCGCCTGCATCGCCTGATAGGAGGTCAGGTAGCCGATGTTGCCCGCCCCCACAGTGAGTATGTTCTTGCCCAGAAGGGTGAATTCCGTGTTCATCATCCGCTGCACCACGGCGGCGGTGTAGACTCCCGGCAGGTCGTCGTTCTTGAAGGGGGGCATATAGGGCAGCGCCCCGCTGGCCACCACCAGGGTGTCGGCGTCTATGTAGAATACCTCCTGCGTCCTGACATTCTTGGCCGCAAGACGGCCGCCCTCCAGAATATCCCACACCACGGTGTCCAGCAGAATCCCTTCGGAGTTCCCGCCCGCCAGAGTGCCCGCGATGTCAAAGCCGCGCATCCCGCCAAAGCGCTTCTCCTTCTCGAAAAAGAAGAACTGGTGGGTCTGCATCCTGAACTGCCCGCCGGGGGCCGGGTTGGCGTCAATCACCAGATTGTCCACTCCCGACTGGCGCAGCTGCTCGCGCACCGCCAGTCCGGCCGGTCCCGCGCCTATGATGGCCACCGCGGTCTTGTAGATTTTGCGCCCGCAGTCCGCTCGGACGCCGACCTCGGGCAGCGTGGCCTCGTTTATGCGGCGCACCTCCCTGACTCCCTCCACCTTGGTGATGCAGATGCGCCTCACGAAGCCGTCGACCAGCATTTCGCAGGCGCCGCACTTGCCGATGCCGCACTCCATGGAGCGGCTGCGGCTGCTGAGACTGTGGTGGTGTACCGGGAATCCTGCCTGATGCAGGGCGGCGGCGATGCTGATCCCCTTGGGGGCGCTCACCGTCTGGCCTTCAAAAGAAAAACTGGACAACTCCTCTGCAGGGACATCCAGTATGGGGTGTTCTGTAATCTTATACATAGTTGTAGGGGGGTTAATCATTCACAATTTAAGAAAAAATCCGCAACAAGCCAAATGCCTGTTGCGGATAATCCGTTATGTTCCAATTGTTTTTGGGGTCTGACCCCCCTGGAGGGCTCTGCTAATAGTTTTCTGCGCAGATTTCGAAATAGCTCTGGGGATGGGCGCAGGCGGGGCAGACTTCGGGAGCCTTGGTGCCCACCACGATGTGTCCGCAGTTGCGGCATTCCCACACCTTGACGTCGCTCTTCTCAAACACCTCGGAGGCCTCGATGTTGTGCAGCAGGGCGCGGTAGCGCTCTTCGTGGTGCTTCTCTATGGCAGCCACGAGGCGGAATTTGGCCGCAAGGGACTTGAACCCCTCCTTCTCCGCAGTCTCTGCGAATTCCTTATACATATCGGTCCATTCGTAGTTCTCGCCGTCGGCTGCGACGCCCAGGTTCTCGGAGGTGTCGCCCAGCAGCCCCAACTCCTTGAACCACATCTTGGCGTGTTCCTTTTCGTTGTCAGCTGTTTTCAGAAACAGGGATGCGATCTGCTCGTAGCCCTGCTTTTTTGCCACGGAGGCAAAGTAGGTGTACTTGTTACGTGCTTGAGATTCGCCGGCAAAAGCGGCCAGAAGGTTTTTCTCGGTCTGTGTGCCTTTGTACTTGTTGTCCATAATCGTCTTTGTTATAAAATCGGTTACGCGCAAATGTATTAAAAAGTTTATATATTTGTTTTGCCTTTTAAAACAACTTATATGAAAAAGTTTACAGCAAGATTCGCCCTCATTTTCGCTTGCGCCGCGCTGCTTTCCGGCTGCAATGTGGAGAAGAGCGACAAGTACCAGTCGCTGCTCAGCAGCGTGGATTCCCTCAAGGGGGTCAACAAACAGCTCAACAAAGATTACAACGAGACGCTTGATATGCTCAACGAGATCGAGAGCAGCTTTACCGAGCTGCAGGAGGCGGAGAGTTCTCTCATCGCCCTCTCCATCGAGCACAGCGGAGACACGGTGACCCGCCGCGACGTGATAATGAACAAGATCGACCACGTCAAGAGCAAGATTGCCGAGCAGCAGGAGCGCATAGACAACCTGCAGAGCCAGCTGGCCAAGAGCAATGCCAAGAACAAGACTCTCAACACTATGGTGAGCCGCCTGCAGGGCGAGCTGGAGCAGAAGAGCGCAGTGATCGCCGACCTGCAGAAGACCGTGGAAGACCAGACCCGCCAGATAGGCACCCTCAAGGGGAACATCTCCAATCTGGAGCAGAACGTGGCTTCCCTGCAGCAGCAGAGCGATTCGCAGAAGAAGACCATCGCCACCCAGGACGCCAACATCAACACGGTGAACTACATCTGCGGCACCGAGGCGGAGCTCATCGAGTGGGGTCTGTTTTCAAAGAAGGGCATTTTTGACGCCGGCCATCTGACCGACCTGCAGGGGACCGCAGCCGACTTCAAGTCGTTTGACCGCCGCAGGGTGAGCGCAGTGCCCACCAACGGCAAGAAGATCAAACTGCTGACCCCCCACCCCGACAGCAGCTACAGCATCACCACCGAAGAGGACGGCACCGAGACCATCAACATTATCGATGCCGACACATTCTGGAGCATCTCCCGCTACCTCGTGGTGCGCGTAAAGCGCTAGTCAAGTTTGCCGGGCTTACTGCCCGCTGGCGGTAAAATCCCGAACACCTGCCGGAAGGAAATCGGCCGAGTGTCCGGGATTTTTCTTTGCGGGCGGCCCAGCGTGGGAGACTCAGCGTGGGAGGCAGCGTGGGAGGCTGCGTGGGAGGCTGCGCCTAAGACCACAAGCCTGCAAGTCCGGCAGTTTTTGTATA
>CAZIUO010000082.1:0-5282 GCA_964542575.1 uncultured Muribaculaceae bacterium | reverse complement strand
GGCGGATAGAAAAAATATCCGCTACGCCCCTTCATACCTTCGCAAATTCTGATGCGCAAGCGAATAATGTTTTAGCGCATCAAAAAGCGGATGCCAAGCGCCATCAGGCGCTAGCGAAGCGCGGGCAGGGCTGGGCTGAGCAATAGCAAGCGCGTAGCGGCGGGGTTTGGGGCAGCGCCCCAGTAACACAAGGAGCAGTGCAGCGAAGAAACAGCCCCGAATCCCCTTTAGGCGGAGCATTGATGCGCGGCAGAATTGAATGCTACGAGAGTTTAGAGTTTAGAGATAGCTATGGCAGATAATTATTTGGAGAGGCGGGAGAGGGAAATTGCCGAGAGGCGACCCGCAACAAGGCGCAGCGGCCCCTCGCTGGACAGCCTGATGAAGAAAAACCGCAGCTGGCGCGGCTACGACACCCGCCACAGCGTGAGCGAAAGCGACCTCAAGCAAATCGCCGCGGCCGCCACCCTCGCCGCCAGCGGAATGAACCGCCAGCGGCTGCGCCTGCGCCTGGTCACCGGATGCGACGCCGCCACGGTGCTGCAACACGTCAGAATGGGAGCCGCCCTCAAAGAAGAACACCTCCCCCACAAGGGAGAAGAGCCGGGCGCCTTCATAGTGGTGTGCTGCACCGGCGAAGAAGACCGCATCGTGGACATCGACCTGGGCATCGCCGCAGAAAACATGCTGCTCAAGGCCACCGAAATGGGGCTGGGCGGCCTCTTCATTCTAAACTTCGACGCGGACGCCATCCGTCGCACGCTGGAGCTGCCACTGCGGCCGATTGCCGTGATAGCCATAGGCAAGCCCGCCGAAAAAATCTTCATCGTGCCGGTGCACGCCGGCGCCGACTTAAACTACTACCGCAAGGATGGGGTCCATTTCGTCCCCAAACTTGCGGTAGAAGATCTGCTGATTTAGCGCCCCAGGCGCCAAACGCGCTACTTGGCCTCGCGGACGCAGCGCACCGGATAGCAACGGACACGGAAGTCGCCGTAGAAGAGGCGCGTCTGCTTTGTGTCCCGATATGCCTGCACGCGGCTGCCGCCGCAGTCGTAGTAGAGATAGCGGGCGGTGCCGCTGTTCCAGAGGGCGCAATACTCTCCGCGCCCCTCTACTCCACCCTCGTATGCGCGGCCGGCATAGGGGAAGAAGCACTCCTTGCCGTCAGAGGCGAGGGTCACACCCTGCTCGCCATAAGTCACGCCCCGCCCGTCGGCGAGAGCCTGATATGCCTGGCCGGGAGCCACCATATACCCTGCCGGGCAGGGGTCGTAGATGGTCTTGGACAGATCGGCGAGGCTGTGGCAATAAGCATAATCGGGATTGCCCCAGAGATAGTGGTTGGAAGAATCCTTGTGGGTCGTGCCCCAGTCGTAGGCGTCGGTCACCAGACCTGCCACGATGGGCTCCAAAGGCCGGCGGGGATGCTCCACCGCATAGCCGATATTCTTCTCGGGGTTCTTGTAAAGCCCCTTTACAACCGTCTGAGCCGGGAAGGGATCCTTGCGACCCCACTGATAGTAGAGCCCGTAGGCAGCCTCGCCGTCGGAGGCAAGAGCGCCCGTCGCGCCCAGGTTGCGGTCCATAAAGGTCCAGGTATTGGCGTCGCTGTCGGTCACGGAGAAGTCGGCGGGGGCGTCGGTGCGCCAGATATGCCAGCTCCAGAGCACATTCCCTGCAGCATCGTAAACTGCAATCTGGGCATTGCCCAGAGCGCTGCCGGCGCGGAAATAAATGCGGCTGCCGTCAAAAGTTATGTCGCTTATTGCATCGTTTTCATTCATAAGCACCTTGGCCGATGCGGGGCTGATGGAGGCGCTGCCGGTGTGGAAGCGGGCGCCGGGGATTATGCCCTCCTGTCCGCATCCGATTGTGGTGGCGTCAAAGCTGTAATATCCCGCTGCGGGCACAATGTAGCAGTTTGCCGTGGCATCTGCGCTCAGGTCCACCGCAGCGCCATTAGAGGCGCCGTGAGTGGCCGAGCAGCTCACTGCGGCGCACAGCAGCGCCGCGGAAAATATATTGAGTATTCTCTTTTTCATCTCTTATTCGTATTTGATAACCAACATATCACCCTCGTCCAGCACAAAATCCTTTGCGCCGCTCTGCTGCTCGGCAAACGCGCCGGTGCGGTCTATTGTGTAGACCAGGTCGCTGAAGTCCACCTTGAGATTGCACTTGCTCTCGCAGGAGGTGTTGACCACCACGACATAGCGGTTTGCGCCGTTCTCCACAAAGGAGACCAGTGCGGGCAGGTCGCTGTCGATGGAGGCTATCTGGGCGGGCAGGTCGCTCTCAAGCAGCGGATGGCAGCCCCAGGGCGCCAGGTGCGCAAAGCGGGTCTTGGTGACCTTGCCGCCGGCAAACACAAAGCCGCGCTTGTGCAGCTCGCTGTTGAACTCCACCAGCAGGTCGTAGGCGGTGGTGTAGGTGCCGTCGCGCATAATGGGGGCCCAGCTGGTTCCGCCGTAGGCGCTGTAGACAAAATACTGCAGCACCTCGGTGCCGTATGCCAGGTCGGTGTAGCCCTGCAGGCGCAGATTGGCCATTGAGGGCTTCTGGCGGTTGAGACTCTCCTGGTCTATGTAGCAGGAGGCCAGGAAGGTCCACAGGGGGATGTTGTGCTCGCGCGCGATGCGGGAGTTGATTTCCAGACCCTTGTACCAGTCGTTCATCACGGGGGCGTTCTCCAGCACCGGATACTGGTCGTAGGAGAGGATTTCCATCTGCAGGCTGTCCACCATCTTCTCCACATAGTCGGCATAATAGTCGGTGCCCAGCGCCCTCTCGCTGGACTCGGGGTGGAGGTTGAAGTGCACCGGAACATCGGGCAGGGTGTTCTTGATGAACTCCTTGCGCCTTCTCAGCTCGGGAATCAGCCAGAGGCCCGGCTCGTCAAACACGTGCACCGTCACCAGGCTCGTGTCCCCCTTGAGCAGGTCCAGAGTGCTCTGCAGCCGGGGATGGTGTACATTATACTTGAGGCCGACCTGCTTTGCCAGGCCGATTTTGTATTTGATGGTCTCGTGCAGGTCGTCATCGCTCAGGCGGCCGTCGCCGTCCATATCCATACAGTCGCCGCCCTCGATGGTTATCATATTGAAGCCGGCATCCGCCACCTTCTGATAATCCTCGAGCGAGGTGACATTGTCGCGGAGTCCTCCGAAGGGGACAAGCTTCACCGTGGGGCGGGTTGCGGAGGTGTAGGGATCCGCCACCATAACATTGAGCCGCACCACCTGCTGCTCTCCGCCCGGATAGGTCACAGTGGCCTTGAGGTCGGGGGCCGTGGCGGGGTCGGGAGCGGTCACCGTGATGGTGCCCCGGCGGCCGCCGGCAGGGTTCACTTCAATTTTCCAGCCGTCGGAAGCTGCCACGTCCAGCTTGCCCTCCGCAGGGAGGGTGTAGCCGACGGTGACGCTGCCGCCGGCGCTCACGCCGTAGCGCGTCTTGTCAAAGGTCACAGTGCCTTTGGCAAAAGCCGCACTCCCCAAAAGTGCAAGGGCCACGGCTGTCGTTAAAATTCTCTTGATCATATCTGTTGTGTGTTATTTCTTTTCGAGCGAAATGCGGAACATCGCGGGCCAGTATTTGCCGGTGAGATAGATGCCGCCCGTGGCGGGGTCGTATGCGATGCCGTTGAGCACGTCGGTGCGGCGGGTGCGCCGCTCCTTCGAGAGCAGGCCGCGGCAGTCCACGACCCCTTCCACGTTGCCGCTCTCGGGGTCGATTATCAGGATTTCGTCTTTCTGATAGACGTTAGCCCATATTTTGCCGTCGATATACTCCAGTTCGTTGAGGTAGTTGACGCTCTTGCCGCCGCGGCGCACGGTGACGCTGCGCACAATTGTGAATGTCTTGGGGCTCACGAAATAGAGCTGGGCGCTGCCGTCGCTCATCACCAGCAGCTTGCCGTCGGTGGCGAGGCCCCACCCCTGCCGGCGGTTGGAATACTGCCCCTTCAGCTCAAAGGTGTTCTTGTCGTAGACCAGGCAGATGCCCTCCAGCCAGGTGAGGACATACATATCGTCTCCGATTGTGCAGCTGCCCTCGGCAAACACCGTGCTGTCCAGGGCGCACTGACGCTGCGCCAGCCCGCTCCCGAGGTCCACCTCGATCAGGCGCGACTCGCCGTACTGGCCGGCGGTCTCGAAAAGCCTGCCGTCGTCAAAAAAGAGTCCCTGCGTGTAGGAGAGGGTGTCGTGGGGATACTCCTGCTCCACCTTGACGCTGTAGGTGGCAACCTTCTGCCGCGGGGCGCAGGAGGCCAGCGTCACCAGAAGGGAAAAGGCCGTGAGTATGAAAGTTTTCAAGGCTATTTGGTTGATATTACTTCTATGGATGCGAATACGGTGCGGCCGCCGGTGGCGGTGCTGTTGTCGGACACAATCACGATTATCTGCGAGGTGCTGGCCGCTTCGGGGGCCAGGATCTCAATCTCGCCGCTGGCGGAGTCCTTGGCGGTGATGTTGGCGGTCCAGCCGTCCTTGACCCAGGCCATTACGGAGGTCTCGTCGCTGCCGCCGGTGATGGTGTAGGTGATGGTGCGGCCGCCGCCCGCCGCCATCTTCTGCGAGGTGGAGCTCAGCGCAAGGCTGAGGGGCGCAATCTTGGGGATTGTGATGACTGTGCCGCCGGCAAGGTGGAATTCCACCTGGGAGTCGCCGTCGACTACGGAGTCCAGCACGGGGGTGCCGACTTCGCCCACTGCAGTCCAGGAGGCGCCGCCGTCGGTGGAGGCCTCTATGGTGCCGCTGCTGAGGCGGAAGAGGGGCACGACGGCCGCCTTGCAGGCCTCCACGCGGTTGCCGTCGGCGTCGGTGAGCCACTCGCCGGAGACGGTCCAGTAGTATTTGCCGCCGTCCTCGGCCACGCCGACGTTGGCGGTGGAGTTGTATACGGTCACTGCGTCGCTGCTGCCGTCAGCCCCTTTGAAGGTGACGGTGTAGCCCACCACCTTGCCCGATTCCACAACCTTGGAGAATGAGGTGGCCTGCAGGGAGTCCTGCAGCGCCTCCACTATCTTGGAGAGGGCGGCGACGTTGTCGTTGACTTTGGAATTGTCGGTGGCCAGAGCGTCTATGCGCCGCTGCAGCTCGTCGATTTCCGTGTCATAATTCTGGCAGGCGCACATCGCCCCCGCCACTGCCATTGCAGCCACAATTCGTTTCACTGTCTGTATCATACGAAATCTTAAAATATCTTGTCTTTACCGCGCATCAATGCTCCGCCTAAAGGGGATTCGGGGCTGTTTCTTCGCTGCACTGCTCTCCGCTCGA
>CAZIUO010000081.1:0-5325 GCA_964542575.1 uncultured Muribaculaceae bacterium | reverse complement strand
ACATTTTCTATTTATGACCCCAACCCTAAATCCCTTCCCCCGGGAAGGGACTTGCCGCCGGCGCCTTCAGCGCCTCTAAACCCTACACTCTACACTCTAAACTCTCAAGTACATCTCATTGGCGCATCAATGTTTGCGGATGCACAAAGGGTCGTAGCGGGTATTTTTTCTACCCGCCAAGACCCTTTGTGCGTAGCATTTGATGCGCCGAAGCGCCTCTTGCCACTCTCCACTCCTCTAAACTCTAAACTCTAAACTCTAAACTCTAAACTCTAAACATCCTGCAGTGGGCTGCGGCCGGTGTGGCGGCGGTAGTAGCGGCAGAAGAAGCTCTCATCGCTGAAGCCAAATTCTGCGGCGAGCTCCCCCACGCTCTTGCGGCCGATGCGCAGCTGCGCGCGCAGCTGCAGCACCACATAGTGGTCTATGATCACCTTGGGGGTGTGGCCCGTCATTGTGCGCACGATGTTGGTGAGGTACTTGGGGGTGATGTGCAGCTTGCCCGCATACCAGGCCACCTCGCGCGACTGCTTGTAGTCGCTCTCCAGCCTCATCATAAACTGGTTGAAGAGCTCACGGGTGCGGGCGCTCCCGGCCAAGCCGGGGACGGCGAGGGGGTTGCGCTGCTGATAGTCGTGGAAGCCGATGAAAAACGACTTGACCTGCTGCAGCACCAGAAGCTCCAGGCAGGCGCACTCGCTCTGCTCGAAATAGATGCGCAGCAGGGAGAACATCGCGTTGATGATGGCGCAGAGCACCGGGCTGCTCTGTCGGCAGCGGTCGGCGCGCAGGGCGGAATAGACCGTCTGCTCCAACTGCAGGCTGGCCTCGCGCAGCAGGGCGGCCCCATAGCGCAGATGTTCGGCAAGAAAGTCGTCGGAGGCGCTGCGCAGAAGCAACAGGTCGTTGGGGAAAACTATCAGCACATCGCCGGCGGCAAGCTCCCACTCGGAAAAGTTGACCCGGATGCAGCAGCGGCCGCTGCGCACGATGAGTATGGCGCCATAGTCTATTACCTGCGCCTCGCGCCACCGCTGCAGGGTGCTTGAGGCGAGGCCGACCTGCCCGCTGCCGACCGGGTCGGCCAGGATAGGGTCGCCCAAAACGGGTTTTGCCAAAACGGTGGTGGTCAAAACATGGTCGCCCAAAACATGGTCGCCCAAAACAGGGTCGCCCAAAACGGGGGTGGTCAAAACTGAATCACCCTGAACAGGGCAGGCGGCGGGGGACTTGCGCGTGCTTGCAATCTTTACCATAAGACTTCTCTTTAAGCCCATAAATATATGCACTTGCTGGCACAAAAACGAATTATTGTTCCCAAATAGTCCACACATCGCGTCATTTGAGAATCCGCCCGAAGGGAGAAACCCGCTACTTTTGCCGCCGGAAAATATGAGAAGAATTACTATCGCAATTGCGTTGCTGGTCACGATCGGCAGCGCGGCGCAGACGCAGAGCGGCCCCTTGATGCATAACGGGCAGCAGGCACAGCGCCAGACGCAAAGTCAAACTGATTCCCTGCCACAAGGTCAGACAATGACCATCTGCGAGCTGTTCTCCCGCGTGGAGGGCAGCAGCACAATCGCGGCGCAGCGCACCGCAGTGGAGAGCGCCGTCCTGAGCCTGGAGGCGGCCCGGCGGCAGAAGCTGCCCGACATCGACGCCTCGCTCAGCCTCAGCTACATCGGCAACGCCACTATGAGCGAGCGCGACTTCACCGGGTGGCAAAACCTCGAATCGCCCCATCTGGGCAACAGTTTTTCGCTGCAGGCGCAGCAGACGGTGTATGCCGGCGGCGCCATCAGCGCAGGCATCAAAATGGCCGAGACCGGGCGCAGGCAGGCCGAGACCTCTCTTGAGCTGACCCGCAGCAACGTCCGCTTTGTGGCGCTGGGGCAGTTTCTGGACCTCTACAAAATCGACAACCGCATCAGGGTATATGAGAAGAACATCGCCCTCACAGAACAGCTGATTGCCGACATCAGCGAGAAGGAGCAGCAGGGGATGGCGCTCAAAAACGACATCACCCGCTACGAGCTGCAGCTGGAGTCGCTCAAACTTGGCAAAAGCGCGCTGCAGAACTCCCGCGCCATACTCAACCACCAGCTGTGCAACACGCTGGGCATCGACCCCTCGGAGCGCATCACCCCCGACCCGGCAATAGCCGCGGAGGTCTATGCAAAAGAGGGGGAGGAGCACTGGCAGAGCGTCGGCAGCGAGAAGTCGCCGCTGCTTAGGATGTCGCAGCTGGAGGTGGAGATGTCGCGCCACAAGGAGACCGCAGAGCGAAGCGCTGTTCTGCCCAAGGTTGCGATTGTGGCGGCCGACAACTTCAATGGTCCCATCACCTACGAGCTGCCGCCGGTGGACAAGAACATAAATGTCTGGTATGTCGGAGTCGGGGTGCAGTACAATCTGGGCAACCTCTACAAGAGCGGCAAGAGCATCAGGCGGGCGGCGAGCGACACCAGGGCGGCGCAGCAGCGGCTCCAGGTGCAGCGCGAGAGCCTGGACAACAACATCCAGGCGGCCTGGCTGGACTATCTGCAGAGCTATGTGGAGCTGGACACCCAGCTCAAGAGCGTGGAGCTGGCCCGCGAGAATTATGAGGTGATAAACGCCCGCTACCTCTCGCAGCTGGCGCTGATAACCGATATGGTGGACGCCTCAAACCTTCTGCTGAGCGCAGAGCTTGAAGAGGCCGACGCCCGCATCGACATCGTGTATGCATATTATAAAGTGAAATACGCCGCAGGCGAAATTTAGAGAATTATGAACAAGAAACTGGTAAAGAGAATATACAACGTAGTAATAATATTGTTCCTGATAGCCGTGGTGGTGTGGTCTTGGGGCCACTTTGTGCACGGCTGGAACACCGAATTCACCAACGACGCCCAGGTGTGCCGCCACATAACCCCGGTCAACGCCCGCGTGCAGGGCTTCATCAGGGAGATCCGCTTCACCGATTTCCAGCACGTGAACAAGGGGGACACGCTGGCCATAATCGACGATTCGGAGTACCGGCTGCTGGTGGCCCAGGCAGAGGCGTCGCTCAGGAGTTCGCAGAGCAACTCCTCTGTGGTGGCGGCCTCGATGGGGACCAACACCAGCGATGTGCAGACCGCCGCGGCCGGCATAGAGGAGGCCAGGGTGGATATGCTCAACGCCAAGCAGGATTTTGAGCGTTTCGCCTCCCTGCTGGAGAAGGAGGCGGTGACCCGTCAGCAGTATGACAACGCCTACGCCCGCTATCTGGGGGCCAAGGCGCGCTACGAGCAGGCGGCCGCCCGCCGCGAGAGCGTGGCCTCCGTGCACAGCGTGCAGACCCATCAGCTGGGCGGTTCAAAGGCGGGGGAGAGCGTGGCCGAGGCGCAGCTGAATCTGGCCCGCCTGAATCTCTCCTACACGGTTATCATCGCCCCCTGCAGCGGCACCGTAGGCAAGAAGGAGATCAACGAGGGGCAGCTGGTGCAGCCCGGGCAGATGCTGGTGCGAATTGTGGATGACGACGATGTGTGGGTTGTGGCCAACTACCGCGAGACGCAGATGAGCAAAATCACCGTGGGTCGCAGCGTGGAATTCACCGCCGACGCCGTTCCGGGAGTGACTTTCCACGGGGTGGTGGAGAGCATATCGGCCGCGGCCGGAGGCGCCTACTCGATGATTCCGGTGGACAACGCCACCGGCAACTTCGTGAAGGTGGAACAGCGAGTGCCGGTGCGCATCGCCCTCACTGCAGACAACGACGCCGGGGATGTGGCGCTGCTGCGCGCCGGCCTCAACGTGGAAACCAAAGTGAAGTAAGATGAGCGGAGCACCCGTTCAGCAGGGGCCGTTCCGGGTCCCCTCTTTCAAGAGCTTTGTGCCGCGCAAGATCCAGCCCTGGATCTACCTGGCCATCGCCTTCATCTTCCAGATGTCGGGCGGCATCTACGGCGGCGTGATGCACCACGTGATGGGCGAATTCAGCCTGATGCGCGAGGATGTGATGATGGTGGTGATGTGCAACGTGGTGGGGGTGGCGATGCCGTTCCCCTACCTGTTCAAGATGAAGTTCCGCTACACCAACCGCCGGCTGCTTCTGAACGCCGCCCTTGTTGTGTCGCTGTGCAACATCCTCATCACCTTTACCGAGTCGCTGCCGCTGCTCTGCGTCCTGGCCTGGTTCTCGGGCTTTTTCAAGTGCTGCGGCACCTTCGAATGTATGTCCACCATACAGCTGTGGATGACCCCCAAGCGGGATTTCACGATATTCTTTCCGCTGCTATACATAATCATTCTGGGCAATATGTGCCTCTCTCCGTTTATTGCGGAGCATCTGGCATACACGTTCGGCGACTGGCGTATGATGAATTATGCCGTGGCGGGGGCGCTGCTGCTGGTGACGGTGATGCTGTACACCTGCACCGTGGACTTCCACTTCATGAAGCCGATGCCTTTCATCAGCATAGATTATCTGGGCTGCGTGCTGTGGTCGGCGCTGATGCTGGAGTTCATATTCTTTTTCAACTACGGCGAGCACTATCAGTGGCTCAATTCGATTGTTATGCGCAAGGTGGTGGTGATTTTCTTCATAACGCTGTATTTCTGCCTGAAGCGGATGCGGCATATCCGCCATCCGTACATCGACCCCAAGGCGTGGAAATTCAAGAAGGTGCCGGTGATGCTGATTTTGTTTGCATTTACCGAGATTATGGATTCGACCCCCAAGACGCTGCAGAACACTTTGACAGGGTCAATCCTGCATTGGGGAAGCGTCACCACCGACGTTCTCAATCTGGTGGAGTGGGGCGGCGTGGTTCTGGGCTGCCTGTTCAGCCTTTTCTGGTACAGGGTGCTCAAGTTCAAGTATACCAGGCTGCTGACTCTCGGAGTGGTGGCGATGGCGGCCTACCCGGTGATTATGTATTTCATAGTGGACCCGGGGCTGCCCATCAAGGCGCTGTATCTGCCCACGGTTTGCCGCGCGTTCGGGCACGCAGTGTTCTTCTGCACCCTCACAATCTATCTTGAGGAAGCGATGCCGTTCCCCTATTTCTTTATGGGGCTCACTATGGCCGGGCTGCTGCGCAACGGCCCGGTGTCGACGATGTGCACGGGGGTCTATTCGTTTGCGCTGCGCCATCAGATGGCGGACAATCTCGCGCGCGGGCTGCAGATTGGCAGCGACGGCCTGATGCTGCTCTCCATCAAGCAGCTATACGGGCTGACCTGTCTGCTGGGCATTGCGGTGCTGCTGATGTTCCTGCTCTGGGATCTGCAGCCGGTGCGCAGCACCATGAAGAAGATTCCTTCGTGGAACTTCATCGGCCGCAGGCTGCGCCG
>CAZIUO010000080.1:0-5472 GCA_964542575.1 uncultured Muribaculaceae bacterium | reverse complement strand
GGGGTAATTAATAGAAAACGTGCGGTAGGTTTGCTGGGGAGTTGGAAGTTTAGAGTGTAGAGTTTAGAGTGGAAGGAGATATGAGAACGAGAGTGGGGAAGGGTTTGATTTTTCTGGGGGCGGCGGCAGCGGCGCTCCTTTTTGCGGCACCGGCCGGTGCGCAGAACATCGAGAACATTATGGAACAGATGGCGGAGGCGGGGGCTTCTGCCGAGGACGCCGAGGAGTGTCTGCAGCAGTATTCCGTGCTGGATTTGAATCTGGCGACGCGCTCCGAGCTGCTCGCCAGCGGCCTTTTCACCCCGTTCCAGATAGAGAGTCTGCTGGAATACCGCGCCGAATACGGGGCGCTGCTCTCTGCGGCGGAACTCGCGCTGGTGGACGGCTTCTCCAAGGAGCTCTGCGACAGGCTTGCGGGGCGCATCACCCTCGGCAGCGGCACTGCGGCAACGACATCGCTGCAGGCGCGCTCCCGCTTCAAATACAAGAGCGGCACGGGCGGAGTGCACCAATACAACCGCATTCTGCTGCAGCACGGCCCCTGGCAGGGCGGCCTGCTTGCAGAGAGCGATGCGGGCGAGAAGCCCCTCATAGACCACGTGGGCGGATATCTGGCATACGAAAAGGGCCCCTGGAAGGTGATCGCGGGCGACTACAGCGCCTGCTTCGGCCAGGGGGCGGCCCTCTGGAGCGCCTTCGCTTTCAGCGGGGCGGGGGCTCCGGCCTCTCTGCTGCGCCGCGCAAAGGGGATAACCCCCTACAAGTCGGCCGATGAAAACCGGGCGCTGCGCGGGGCGGCCGTCACCCGGGCTCTCGGCTGCTGGGAGGCAACTCTGCTGCTCTCGGCGGCGGCAGTCGACGCCAAAGTCACCGACGAGGGCTACACATCCATCAGCAAGACGGGCTATCACCGCACTATTTATGAGAAATCGTGCAAAAACGCAATGCGCGAGTATCTTGCGGGGGCCAACATAACCCGCCGGGGAGAGCACCTGCACTGCGGCATCACCGCCGTGGCATACGGCTACAACCGCCGCAACGCCCGCAAGGCGGAGCCATACAACCGGCTTCAGATGTACGACGGCCTCTGCGGCAACATCTCTGCCGACGCCCTGCTGAGCCTTGGGCACTGGCGGCTGTTTGCAGAGGCGGCGCTGGGGCGCGGGCTGCGTCCGGCGGCGGTGGCCGGGGCGGTGTTCTCCCCCTCCTACAGCTTTGAGGCGGCGCTGCACCTGCGCTGTTACCACGAGGGGTACATCGCCCCGCACGCCGGCAGCCGCTCCTCCATCTCGTCGGTCTCCAACCAGACGGGGGCGGTGCTCTCGCTGCTCTGGCGGCCGATAGGCTCCCTCACCCTGAACTCCCAGACAGAGGCGGTGCGCTACCCCGGGGTGCGATATCGGGTGGACGGCCCTTCATCCGCCTTTGTCGAGAGGCTCTCCGCAGAGCTGGAGGCTGGGGACTTCACCTTTTCGCTGCGGGAGAATTATTCCCGCCGCAGTGCCGATCTCAGCCGCCGCCACTCCCTCAAGGGGACGGCCCGCTGGGAGAAGGGGCTGTGGAGCTGCACGCTGCGCGCCGGAGCATCGCTCTGCAACATCGACGGCAGCGCCTGCAGCGGCACCGCCCTCTCTGCCGGGGCGGCCCGCGGTTTTTTGCGGGGACGCCTCAGCGCGGCGGTGTCGGCCTCCTGGTACAATGCCGGCACATACGATGCCCGGGTCTATCTCTACGAGAGCGACCTGCCCGGCAATTTCACCTTCAATTATTATCTCGGCAAGGGAATTGCAGCACGCCTCCTGGTCAAGGCAAAAATGGGCCGTGGGGTCACTCTGAGCGGCCTTGCGGCCTATACGGGAGGTTTTGAGGCGAGAGTGCAGGCCGACTTTGATTTTTAATGTATCAAAACATTTGCTAATTTTACCCCTTCGCAAACTCTCGGTAGTTTTTAATGGGAAAGACAATCGCAATAGCCAATCAGAAAGGGGGCGTGGGCAAGACCACGACCGCCGTGAATCTGGCCGCCAGCCTGGCGGCCGGCTCGGTGCGCACCCTTCTGGTGGATGCCGACCCGGAGGCCAATGCCACCGCCTATCTGGGGCTCGGGGCGCAGGCCGCCTCGGGGCAGAACCTCTACCGGAGCATCTGCGGGGGCGAGCCGCTGCAGAAGATGATCTGCAACACCGTTCTCCCCTGCCTCAAGGCCGTCCCCTCCCATATCGACCTGATAGGGGTCGAGGTGGAGCTGATGGAGAGCGAAAACCGCGAACTTGCCCTGAGGGGCGTGCTCGACAGGGTCAAGTCGGAATACGACTACATCATAATTGACACCACCCCTTCTCTGGGGCTGCTCACAGTCAACGCCCTGGGGGCCGCCGACTCCGTGATAATCCCAATGCAGCCCGAATTCTTTGCGCTGGAGTCGCTCGGGCGCCTGCTGGGCACCATCAAGGTGGTGCAGGACAAGGTCAACGGCGACCTGGGCATCGAAGGCTTCCTCTTTACAATCTACGACAGCCGCATCCCCCTGCACGACGAAATCATCTGCGAGATGCGCGAGCACTTCGGCGACAAGGTGTTCAAGACCATCATAAGCCGCAACGCCTCTCTGGCGGAGGCCCCGTCATATTCCAGGCCGGCCCTGATTTATGCTCCGGAGAGCGACGCGGCGGGCGATTATATCAAACTGGCGGAGGAGCTGCTCGCCAAAAATGCTGCAGGTGACAGATGAAAAAGCTGCTTCTGATATTCCTCTCCCTGTTTCTGACCCTGTCCGCGGCGCACGCGCAGGGCATATTCAAGCAGAACTCCACGATGACCGGGGTGCCGGGTGCGGATGCCTCCTCTTCTGAATACAAGGAGGACGAGAACGAGGCGGAGGGGGACACCCTGCAGGGCTTCTCTTTCAAGCATCTGACCCGCGGCCTGCACCACAAGGAGCCGCTGCAGCCCGCCTATGCCACCCTGGGCGCCGCATTAATGCCCGGGCGCATCCAGATTTACAACAAGGACTATTACAAGCTGCCTGTGGTTTATGCCGGCATCGGCGCCGGAATCGCAGGCGGTGTCATTTTCAACGACAAATATCACGAGACGGGCGACTCCAAGTATGCCACCTACCGCACCCTCTGCTATGCCGGGGCGGCGCTGGTCTATTGGGGCCAGGTGCTGGACGGGGTGGTGAATCTGCCCGAGACGCGCCATCCCGACCCCGCCAAGGCCGCGGTGTATTCCGCACTGCTGCCCGGTCTCGGCCAGGCCTATGTGGGCGACTGGTGGCACATCCCCATCTGGTACAGCGGCCTCGCCGTGTGCGGCTACACCCTGCACCTCAATCAGATGCAGTACAAGCGCTACCGCAACATCTACATCCAGGCCAGCGAGTCCGATTCCGGCTATGTCGGCCACATAAACCTGACTCAGGCGACGAGCTACAAGGACCTCTACCATCGCTACCGCGACTACTCCATAGTGGCCACGGTGCTGGTGTATGCCCTCAACATAATAGACGCCAACGTGTTTGCCTATATGAAGGACTTCAACGTGAGCGACGACCTGTCGCTTAACGTGAATCCGGCACTGATAGACAATCTGGACAGCTACTGGACGCCGGCCCCCTCGATGCCGTCGTTCGGGGTCAATATGACATTTAATTTTTAGTCACATCACACATACACATCATCTTTTCAATGTTTAACTTCAAAATCACTCCAAGACATCTTTTAACACTGCTCCTTCTGATATCGCTCCCTTTTGATGCATCTGCGCAGAAGCGCAAGATGGAGACCCGCCGCGTCCTCAAAGATTCCATCTCCGTGCTATGGGAGAAGATCGACTCCATGCAGAAGGCCTACGACGAGATGCTCGCCGCCCCTTTCGAGGAGATCGCTATGATAGATGACGACGACAACGAGAACATAGACGAGGACCGCTTCAGCGACCCCGACTCGGCCCTGGCCGCGTGGTACGACAACCTCCGCCGCCATTCGCAGGACAACGAGGAGCTGATGGAGATAGGGGAGAGCAACCTGACGAGCGACATCCCCGATTCGGTGTATATCGAGCGGCTCAACCGCATCAACACCTCGGTCAAGATCCCCTACAACGATGTCGTGCGCAGCTATATAATCTATTATACGCAGAAGATGTCGCGGCAGAAGATATCCCGCATCGTGGGCCTTTCGTCTTATTATCTGCCGATTTTCGAGGAGATATTCGAGCAGTACGGCCTGCCGCCGGAGCTGGCCAAGGTGTCGGTGATAGAGTCGGCGCTGAACCCGATGGCGGTGTCGCGCGCCAAGGCTGCCGGAATGTGGCAGTTCATGCGCCGCACGGCCACCCAGTACGGCCTCGAGATAAACGAGTATGTGGACCAGCGCTTCGACTATATGGAGGAGACCCACGCCGCGGCCAAGTTCCTCAAGGACGCCTATGAGATTTTCGGCGACTGGTCGCTGGCAATCGCCTCCTACAACTGCGGCCCCGGCAATGTGAACAAGGCCATCAAGCGCGCCGGCGGCGGCAAGGATTTCTGGGATGTGTATAAATACCTGCCCCGCGAGACCCGCGGCTATGTGCCCGCCTTCATCGCGGCGATGTACACGATGGCCTACTACCGCGAGCACAACATCGTGCCCACATACGTGGAGACGCCCCCTCAGGTGGACACCTTCCACATCGGCGGCAACCTGCACTTCGGGCAGATTGCGGAGTGCACCGGCATCAGTATGGATATGCTGCGCAACCTCAATCCCGAGTATGTCAAGGACATTATCCCCGGCAAGACCAAGACCCGCGTGATCAAGCTGCCCTACAGCTTCTCCGGCGCCTTCATCGATGTGCAGGATACCATCTACGCCTACAAGGACAGCATCTTCTTCGATCCCGTGAGGGTCAAGGAGGTGGCGGCCGGCACAAGCAAGGTGGCATCGTCGCGCTCTTCCGGCGGCTCTACCTGCATAACCTACAAGGTCAAGAAGGGGGACACCCTGGGCAAGATTGCGTCGCGCAACCACACCAGCGTGGCCAAGATCAAGAAGTGGAACGGCCTGCGCAGCGACAATATCCGCCCCGGACAGGTGCTCAAGATTTACAACGGCAAGGGTCCTTCCACATCCGTGGCTTCGTCGTCCTCTTCGTCTAAGACCAAGACCTCCGGAGGGTATGTGATCTACACTGTGCGCAAGGGTGATACGCTGTATGGCATCGCCAACAAATACAGCGGCGTGAGCCTCAACGACATTATGCAGCTCAACGGCCTCAACCGCAAGTCAAAGATTTATGCAGGACAAAAACTTAAGATAAAACGACAATAAATTTGGAGTTGTAAAAAGTTTTCATACCTTTGCAACCCCAAACAATGGTGCCATAGCTCAGTTGGTAGAGCAAAGGACTGAAAATCCTTGTGTCCCTGGTTCAATTCCCGGTGGCACCACTTTAAAACCCGCCTCTTTCAGGCGGGTTTTTTAGTTT
>CAZIUO010000079.1:2821-5485 GCA_964542575.1 uncultured Muribaculaceae bacterium | reverse complement strand
AACGCCCAGAACGACAACAAGTGGTACAAGAAGGCGTTCCAGTATGCCAAGATGGTTGTGGACGAGGGCGGTTACACCCTTGCAGAGAACTATCTGGACAACAGCCGCTGCAACCTCAACTCCGCTCCCGAGGTCATCTTCGTGCTCCCTCTCGACGGCGCCAAGGCTTCTCACAACTATCTTGTGAACAAATGCTTCGTGGGCCGCGGCGGCCAGGCATTCGGCTTCAGCGGTTCTCCCTGGAACGGCTCCTGCGCAGTGCCCCAGTTCATCCACTCCTATGACCCCGACGACACCCGTCTCACCGACACCTGGGCAATCGGCCAGCAGTATTACGCATCCGATGGATTCCCCATCTACGAGGCAGAGCAGAAGCGCACCGACAATGGTGAGGATATGCTCACCGACGCGATGATCGCCGCCGACTCCCGCCACAAGGAGCACAGCCACGCATCCGGCAACTACCCGCTGGTGTACACCGTTGAGGTGCACTCCATCAACAACCCCGGCGCTTACGACTTTGAGGGCGCACGCTTCAAGAAACAGGAGATTGTGGCAGGCAACACCGGTACCTATGGCGACGACGTTTGCTTCTACCGCCTCTCCGACGCCTACTTCATAATGGCCGAGACGGTGCTCCGCACCGCCGGCGGCATCGACGGCTACAGCGACAGCGATGCTGCAGCGTGGGTTTCGATGGTCCGCAAGCGCGCGTTCAAGAACAATCCCGAGAAGGCGACCCGCACCGTGGCCGACCTCAAGGGCGACAGCAAGTACGACTACGGCGTGCGCGAGTGCACCACCAGCACCTCCGCCAATCCTTATGCAGACTTCAAGTATAACGCCGCCGGCGAAGTAATGACGGCCTCTTTCACCAACTACACCAAGGACAACAGCGCCACCGTTGAGCTCGGCGGCCTGCTCGACGACCTTGCCTGGGAGTTTGTGGGCGAACATCACCGCCGTCAGGACCTGCAGCGCTTTATGCTGAGCGACGGCCGCAACGTCTACAACGGCAAGACCTGGTTCTGCCGCAAAGACAAGATGGAGGTGGGCGACTGGCACAACAACGTGTTCCCCATCTACACCGACTTCGTGCAGTCCAACAAGAACATCGTGCAGAACTACGGCTTTGTGGATTCCCTCGACGAATAAGACAAATAACACCAGATAAAAACTAACACTAAAACCTTACGAAATGAAAAAGTTTTTTATGCCCTTTACGCTTGCTGCTGCAGTGTGCTGCTTTGCGGCTTGCAATGAAAAGACCCCTGTGATCCCGACTCCCGGCGGAGATACCGATGGTGACGGCAGCAAAGAGAAGACTGTACAGGTCAATGTCGACTTCATCGTGGGCAGCGACTATGCAAACGCACAGATGCCCGGCAGCGAGATTCTCGAATTCTTCGATATGACTGACATCGAGTTCTACACCGCAATGGGTACCTACAGCGGCTCTTCTGCCGACGCCACCACTGCACAGGAAAACAATACGATCAAGTTTGGCCTTGCAAACGGCAACGACCACGAAGACCTCAATATGACCCCTTCTACCTGCAACAACTTCGGCCACTGGGTAGGCACCGACTCCAAAATCACCTATTGGAACGGCCGTGAAGCAAACGGCTGGGTGGTTGCCGCAGAAAGCCAGGCTACCTGGGGTGAAGAGAGCCCTACAGAGGACATCCTCTCGGTAATGTTCAACTTCGGCATCTACGACGGCGCCAGCCACGAGGCAGGCACCTCCGAGGTGTTCACGGAGTTCTTCTACTATACCGACCCCGAGACCGACGAGGACTATCTCTTCTATGTGGAGTGGCACATCAACTTTGTTGAGGCCGGCGCAGTCAGCCTCAACATCGCAGGCGAGCAGACCATCGAGCGCGACGTCGACTATGACGGCAATTACGCAGGCTTCTCCATCGACGAGGATATCGACACCGGCGCCATCGAGAGCGCCATCGGCATCGCCGCTTCTGACGCAACCGTATATGCAATCAACTCCGACGGCAGCGTATATGCAATCCCCGGAAGCAACTTCTGGTACAGCGTTGCAGGTGACGTTATGTCTTGGGGCGAGGGCTGCGGCATCGACGTCAACAAGGATGCCGGCTCTTGGGTATTCTGCATGTATCCCGACGCTTCTCTCGCAGGCCAGACTTGCTTGGCTGCCATAGCTTTCGCAAATCCTGCCAATATGAATGCATACAAGGTGAACGTTAAGGTCAACATCGCAGGCATCGATGCTGTCGTTCCCGAGGACGAGAGCAAGATGCACGATGTAACCGTTGACGCAGAGTTCAATGTAACCTCCAGCGAGGGTTGCACCGTTGACCTTTCCGAAAAACTCGCCGACGCTTTCCAGATCACTGCAGAGCAGTTCGCATCCGCAGTCAACGCCGGCCAGGTAGAGTGCACTGCATTTGTGGGCGATGCTGAGGTATCCCAGAGCGGCGGCGGCCTTATGGGCTGCTGGTTCGATGCAAACGGCGCATGGTGCGAATATGGAACTACCGACGATGCCGGCAATAACATCCGCAGCTACTTCGCAGAGATCTACGACAACTACACAGCAGGGGTGGGTTTCTATGAGTCCGATATGGCTGGCGTCAACGGCAAGACCATCGACACCTTCAAGATTGTTGTGAAATACACTGCAGCTAC
>CAZIUO010000079.1:0-2721 GCA_964542575.1 uncultured Muribaculaceae bacterium | reverse complement strand
CCCAGTGGAGCTGGTGCCGCAGCGCCCAGAGCGAGCACTTCTTCCTGTTCTGGGGCAAGGAATATGGCGCCTACGGCCTCTACGGCCAGCAGGCAGGGGTAGAGAACACCTCCCCCAAGACCCTCGGCGAATCGGACGCTATGTATGTGGATATCGACGACCTTCTTGAGAAGGCGGAGGAGTTCTACCGCGTCAATATCGACGAGCTTAAATTTGCAGACACCGGGAAAGGCAAGTCCAATCTCGACAAATATAAGATGCAGATTTATCTGCACCACACCACAACCTGGATGGCATACGGCAGCGGCTACGACAATGTCATAGGCGCCCTGTGGATTAATCCCGCCACCTGCAAGCCGGTGGGCAGCACCATCGCCCACGAAATCGGCCACAGCTTCCAGTATCAGGTCTATGCCGACGCCATCGCCGGCGGCGCCCCCGACGACTTCTCCACCGGCTGGCGCTACGAGATAGGGCAGGGGTGCGGCTTCTGGGAGCAGTGCGCGCAGTGGCAGGCCTATCAGAGCTACTGCGAGCAGGCCTTCACCACCGTCAACTTCACCGAATTCGTGAACAACTGCCACCGCCACTTCACCCACGAGCACCAGCGCTATGCCAGCTATTTTCTGATGTGGTACTGGGCATCCAAGCACGGCGTGCAGGAGATAGGCGAGCTCTGGCGCGAGAGCAAGAAGCCGGAGGACCCCATCGAGACCTATCAGCGCAAGCACAACCTCACCGTGGAGGAGCTCAACGACGAGCTCTACGACTATGCGGCCCGCTGCGTGAGCTGGGACTTCCCGGTGGAGGCCACCAACCTCTATGAGGGGCAGCTGACGGGCGTCACCGCCCCCGTGAGCGAGTTCGGCAAGGACTATGTCGGCAAAATCGGATGGGCATCCAAGTATGACTCCGCCACCGGCTTCTACGCAGTGGACACCGCCCGCGCCCCCGAGGCGACCGGCTTCAACCATATCCGCCTGAATGTACCCGCCGAGGGCAAGAGCATTTCTGTGCGCTTTGAGCCGCTGGTGGGCGACGCGCGCTACCACAAGGTCAGCGACCCTTCCATCGCGCAGTGGCGCGTGGGCTTCGTGGCTCTGATGCAGGACGGCTCGCGCGAATACAGCGACCCGGCCTGCGTGAGCGAGGCGGCTGACATCGCATACACAGTCCCTGCCGGCTGCAAGAAGCTCTATATGGTGGTTGCCGCCACTCCCAAGCGCTATCTGCAGCATCTCTGGGACGAGAAAAACGACAACGACGAGCACTGGCCCTATCAGGTCAAGTTCTCCGGCACCGACCTCTTCGGCAACATCAGCTTTGACGGCAGCGAAAAGCCCTCCAGCATCACGTTCGAGCGCACCATCAGCGCCTCCGCGGCGGCGGGCTATGCCGGCCCCAGCTGGGAGATGGACGAGGATATGATGATTGAGATGGCCAGGGCGTTTGTTATGCAGCCCTCCGACATCAAGGCGGCCATCACCACCGACATCGGCAATGTGCGCACCAGCAAGGTCAAGTTCCTGGCGGTGAATTCCGACGGCAAGATAGACGCAAGCTATATGTCCTCCACGGCAGACAACTACTACACGGCCAACGGCTTCGGCTTCTGGCTGGATGCGGAGGGCAACAACAAGGGCTGGAGCGCCGGATATACATTTGTGGAGTACACCCCCGCGTCGTGGACGTTCCAGTTCGGCATCCATCCCGACAAGGTGAGCAGCGGCTCCATCAAGGTCGGCGACACCCTGCCGATTAACGTTGCATTCGTCTACGGCACCAACACCGCCGTGATCAAGTTCAAAATCAAAGTAACCGAATAATGAAAAAACTCATTCCCTGGATTCTGGCCCTGGCCCTTCCGCTTTTATTCGCCTGCGGCGAGGTGGAGCCGGCAGAGGACACTTACGCGGCCACGATCAAATTCCCCGCCGGCGACAATCTGGACATAGCCGCCGTGGAGGGTTCTACCGCAACATTCCAGTTCAACTGCGACCACGAGTGGAAGCTCTTGATAGACGACGAGGGGGCCGCGTGGCTCCACCCCAACAAGAGCGAAGGCAAGACCAAGAAGGTGCTGATGATAACCTTCACCGCCGATGCCAACCCCGGCGCGGAGCGCACGGCAACGTGCACCATAGTCTCCGGCGCCAGCAAGAAGGAGTTCACCGTGACCCAGCAGCAGGTGGCCATCGTGCTTGACAAGTCCGACGTGCAGGATCTGGACAAATTCTACCAGCCCGCCGAGTTCAACTACGATATGCTGCGCAGCGACAGCCGCTGGAGCTGGTGCCGCAGCAAGCAGAGCGAGCACTTTGTGGTGTTCTGGGACATCCAGTATGGCGAATACGGCCTCTACGGCGACCGTGTGGGGCAGTCCAACACCTCTCCCTCCACCTGCAAGAAATCTTCAATGAAGGTGGATATCGACGACCTGCTCAAAAAGGCCGAGGAGTTCTACGACCTCAATGTGAACCGCCTGGGCTTTGCCCGCACCGGCAAGGGGCAGTCCGTGCTCGACAAATACAAGATGCAGATATACATCCTCTATCAGAGCGAATGGCTGGCCACCGGCAGCGGCTACGACAACACAATCGGCGCCCTCTGGGTCAATCCCAGCACCTGCCAGCCCGTGGGCAGCACCATCGGCCACGAAATCGGCCACAGCTTCCAGTATATGACCTTCTGCGACTATCTGCTGCAGCAGGGCATCGAGGG
>CAZIUO010000078.1:0-5554 GCA_964542575.1 uncultured Muribaculaceae bacterium | reverse complement strand
ACAACAATATAGATTATGATTAGGATAGCGATACAGTCAAAGGGGCGGCTGAGCGAGGAGAGTCTCGCGCTGCTCAAGGAGGCGGGCATCAAAATTGACCCGCTCAAACGTAAATTTCTGGCGCGTGCGGCCGACTTCCCCCTGGAGGTCCTCTTCCTGCGCGACGACGACATCCCCGCAGTGGTGGCCGACGGCAGCGCCGACCTGGGCATCGTGGGGCTCAACGAGGTGGAGGAGACCGGCGCCGACGTGGAGGTAGTGCGCAATATGGGATTCGGGGAGTGCCGCCTCTCGCTGGCCATCCCCAAGGAGCAGAGCTACACCGGCCCCGCATTCTTCAACGGCAAGAGCATAGCGACGTCGTACCCCAACATCCTCTCCCGCTACCTGCGGCAGCAGGGGGTCAGCGCCCGGATACGCACCATAATGGGCTCGGTGGAGATTTCTCCCGCCGCCGGCATCGCCGACGCCATATTCGACATAGTCTCCTCCGGCGGCACGCTGGTCTCCAACGGCCTTAGCGAGGTGGAGACGGTGCTGCGCAGCGAGGCGGTGCTCATCAGCGGCCGCAGCCTCGGCGCCGAGAAGCGGGAGATTCTGGAAAAACTGCTCTTCAGGATAGACGCGGTGCGCGACAGCGCAAATCAGAAGTATATCCTGATGAACATACCCACCGACAAGATAGACGAGGCGGTGAAGATTCTCCCCGCAATGCGCAGCCCCACAGTGATGCCGCTGGCGGCCGAGGGGTGGTGCTCCCTGCACTCGGTGGTGCGCGAGAGCGAGCTCTGGGACAAGGTGGAGCGGCTCAAGGCAATCGGCGCGGAAGGTATACTGGTGTTGCACCTCGATAAAGTGATAGACTGATGGAAATAATTGTCAATCCCCAAAGAGAAATCTGGAAGAGCCTCTGCCGCCGTGCCGAGAGCGACGACGCCATAATCGGCGGGAGGGTCAGGAATATCCTCGCAAGGGTCCGCGAAGGGGGCGACGCCGCCCTGCGGGCCATCACAAGTGAGGTCGAGGGGCGCTCTGTGGACGACTTCAGGGTCGGCGCAGAGGAGATTGCCGCCGCACGGAACGAGGTCGGCGACCGCCTCAAAAAGGCGATAGAGGCCGCGGCGGCCAATATCAGCGCCTTCCACTCGGCCCAGAAGACGGCCCCGGTGTCGCTGGAGACGGTGAGCGGAGTGCGCTGCATGCGCCGCAGCCTGCCCATCGACAGCGTCGGGCTCTACATCCCCGGCGGCAGCGCCCCCCTCTTTTCCACGCTGCTGATGCTGGCCCTGCCCGCCAAGATTGCCGGATGCCGCCGCATAGTGCTCTGCACCCCCGCCGGCAAGGATGGCAAAATAGCCCCGGCGGTGCTCTATGCCGCCGATTTCTGCGGCGTGGACTGCATCTATTCTCTGGGCGGGGCGCAGGCCATTGCCGCCCTGGCATACGGCACCGAAACCATCGCGCCGGTGAGCAAGATTTTCGGCCCCGGCAACCGCTACGTGACCAAGGCCAAGCAGATGGTGAGCGCGGAGGGGGTGGCGATAGATATGCCGGCCGGGCCGTCGGAGGTGATGGTGCTCTGCGACGGCAGCGCCAATCCCCGCTTTGTGGCCAGCGACCTGCTCTCGCAGGCAGAGCACGGCGGCGACAGCCAGGCGATGCTGGTGTGCCTCAGCCGCGAATTCGCCCTTGAGGTCAGAGATGAGGTGGAGAGGCAGCGCTCTCTGCTGCCGCGCGCCGGCATAGTGGACAAGGCGCTGGAAAACAGCCGACTGATAGTGCTGGAGGCCCGCAGCGACGCCATCGATTTTGCAAATCTGTATGCCTCCGAGCACCTCATAATCGCGATGGAAGACCCCTGGGAGGCGGCGGGCAGAATCACCGCCGCGGGCAGCGTGTTCATAGGCAATTACTCCCCCGAGAGCGCGGGCGACTACGCCTCCGGCACCAACCACACCCTCCCCACAATGGGGCTGGCAAAGGCATACAGCGGCATCGGGCTGGACAGCTTTATGCACTCGATAACCTATCAGGAACTCTCCCGCGAAGGGCTTTCCCTTCTGGGCGGGACCATAATCACAATGGCGGAGGCGGAGGGGCTCGACGCCCACGCCGCAGCCGTCAAATACCGCTTGCAGGATGGACGGAATTAGACAATATATCAGGGAGAACATCGCGGCGCTGGAGCCCTATTCCACCGCCCGCGACGAATACAAGGGGGAGCTGGGCATCCTGCTGGACGCCAACGAAAGCCCCTACGGCAGCGGCGTGAACCGCTATCCGGGGGCGGCCCTCAAAGAGAAATTGCGCGGCGAGGTGGCCCGCATCAGGAATGTCGCGCCCGAGCGGCTGTTCCTGGGCAACGGCAGCGACGAGGCCATAGACCTGCTCTACCGCATATTCTGCGAGCCGCACCGCCACAACGCCATAATCATCGCCCCCAGCTACGGGATGTACAGCGTCTGCGCCGACATCAACGCCGTGGAGCGGCGGATGGTCTCCCTCCGGGAGGAGAGTTTTGCGCTGGATGCGGACGCCCTGCTGGCGGCTTGCGACGAGAACTCGCGCCTGATGTTCGTGTGCTCTCCCAACAACCCCACCGGCAACAGCTTCCCCCTCTCCGACATCGAGCGCCTGGCGCGCGAATTCCGCGGCATAGTGGCGGTGGACGAGGCTTACATAGATTTTTCCGCCGGGGAGAGCGCGGTGCCGCTCACCGAGAAATACCCCAACCTGATAGTGCTGCAGACCCTCTCCAAGGCTTGGGGGATGGCGGGGCTGCGCATCGGGCTGGCCATTGGCAATCCCGAGATTATCGGCGTGATGCGGCAGGTCAAGTATCCCTACAACATCGGCACCGACACTCTTCAGCTGGCGCTGGAGAGGCTCGCGCACAATGATGTGGCGGCGCAGGTGGCGGAGATTGTGAGCGAGCGCGCCCGGGTGGCGGCGGCGCTGGAAGGGGCCGGCTGCGTGCAGCGGGTGTTCCCCTCCGACGCCAACTTTCTGCTGGTGCGCTGCAGCGACCCCCGGGGGCTCTACGGCAGATTGCTGCGCGCCGGGGTGATTGTGCGCGACCGCAGCGGCGTGCCCTTGTGCGGCGGCTGCCTGCGCATCACCATCGGCACCCCCGCAGAGAACGACAAATTGATAGAAACCGTCAGAAATTATGAATAAGGCCCTTTTTATAGACCGCGACGGCACCATCCTGGTGGAGCCGATGCCCAGCGAGCAGGTCGATTCGTTTGAGAAAACCGAGTTTGTGCCGGGGGCGATATCGGCCCTCAAGAGCATCGCGGGGCTGGACTATGAGCTGGTGATGGCCAGCAACCAGGACGGCCTGGGCACCGGGAGCTTCCCCTACGAGCAGTTCATCGGCCCCCACAACCTTATGCTCCGGACTCTGGAGGGGGAGGGGGTCCGCTTCAGCGACATCCTCATAGACCGCAGCTTCCCCGGGGAGAATCTGCCGACCCGCAAGCCGGGAGTCGGTATGTTCGGCAAATATCTCGCGGGCGGATATGACCTGGCCGCGAGCTATGTGATCGGCGACCGCGAGAGCGATGTGCAACTTGCCGCCAATCTGGGCTGCCGGGCCATCCTGCTGGATGTCTCGGGCAGCAAAAGTGCCGAAGGGTGCGCCCTCAAGGCCTCTTCCTGGGCCGAGATAGCCGACTTTCTGCGGCGCGAATGCCGCTGCGCCTCTCTGGAGCGCACCACCCGCGAGACCAGCATCCGCGTGGAGGTGGATCTGGACGGCCGCGGCGATGGCGGCATATCCACCGGCCTCAACTTTTTTGACCATATGCTGGACCAGATTGCGCACCACAGCGGCATTTCGCTGCGCATCGAGGCCCGCGGCGACCTGCAGGTAGACGAGCACCACACTATGGAAGATGTGGCGATATTGCTGGGCGAGGCGCTGCGCAAGGCGCTGGGCAGCAAGCGCGGCATAGAGCGCTACGGCTTTTGCCTGCCGATGGACGAGTGCGAGGCGCTGGTGCTGCTGGATCTGGGCGGCAGGATAGACTTCAGCTGGGATGTCCCCTTTACCCGCGAGTATGTGGGCGACACCCCCACCGAGATGTTCCGCCACTTTTTCAAGTCGCTGAGCGAGTCGATGATGTGCAATCTGCATATCCGCGCCCGCGGAGAGAACAACCATCACCTGGCCGAGGCGGTGTTCAAGGGCTTTGCCCGCGCCCTGCGTCAGGCAATCTACCGCCGGCCGTTCAATTACGACCTGGCCAGCAGCAAGGGGGTGCTATGATAGCGATTGTAGATTACGGCGTGGGCAATATCCGCTCTGTGGCCAATGCGCTGCGGCGCGCCGGGGCCCGGGAGTTGCTCTACACCGGCAGCCGGGACGCCCTGCTGGCGGCCGACAAGGTGATTCTGCCGGGAGTGGGGGATGCATCGTGGGCGATGGAGGCGCTGCGCAGCCGCTCGCTGGACAGCTTTATCCCCACTTTGCGCCAGCCGGTGCTGGGCATTTGCGTGGGGGCGCAGCTGATGTGCCGCAGCTCCGAGGAGGGGAATGTCCGCTGTATGGACATCTTCCACACCGATGTCCGCCGGTTTGTCCCGCAACCGGGCCTCAAAATCCCCCATATGGGCTGGAACAGCATCGCGGGCCTCAAGGGGCCGCTGTTCGAGGGGCTGGAAGAGGGCGGCTATGTGTATTTCGTGCACTCATATTATCCCGAAATCTGCCCCGAGGCCATTGCCACGGCGCGGTACGGCACCCCTTTCTGCGCCGCTCTGGGGCGCGACAATTTTTACGCCTGCCAGTTCCATCCAGAGAAGAGCGGGGCTGCGGGGGCGCGAATCCTTGAGAACTTTCTTGCATTATGATAGAGATAATTCCTGCAATTGACATAATCGAGGGGCGCTGCGTGCGCCTCTGCGAGGGGGACTACAGCCGCGGCAAGGTGTATGACGCCTCGCCGCTGGATATGGCGCTGCGCTTCCGCGATGCGGGGGTGCGCCGCCTGCATCTGGTGGACCTGGACGGCGCCAAGGCGGGCGGGCCGCGGAATCTGGCCACGCTGGAGAAGATTGCCGCCGCCACTTCGCTGGAGATTGAGCTGGGGGGCGGCATCAAGAGCACCGACGCGCTGCGCGCGGTGTTTGATTATGGCGCCGCATATGCCATCGTGGGGAGTGTGGCGGCGCTGCAGCCGGAGTTGTTTGACGAGTGGCTGATGGCGTTCGGCCCCGCCAGGATGATACTTGGGGCGGATTTGCGCTGCGGCAAGGTGTCGGTGAACGGCTGGATGCAGGATTGCGAGCTCACGATTGACGATTTGATAGGGCGATTTGCCAGTGTCAGCCAGATTATCTGCACCGACATCAGCCGCGACGGGATGCTGCAGGGGCCGTCGTTTGAGCTTTACCGCGATTTGCAGGGGCGCTATCCGGCGATTGATTTTACGGTGTCGGGGGGCGTGAGTTCAATGGACGATGTTTTGCGGCTTGAGGAGGATGGGTTGCGCCGGGTGATTGTGGGCAAGGCCATCTACGAGGGGCGCATCACCCTGAAGGAGATCGAGGG
>CAZIUO010000077.1:0-5684 GCA_964542575.1 uncultured Muribaculaceae bacterium | reverse complement strand
CAAAAAGGGGCGTAGCGGATATTTTTTCTATCCGCCAAGCCCCTTTTTGCGTAGCATTGATGCGCGGCAGCCCCCGGAGGCGTCTTCCGGGATGTATCCCGCCACACAGCCGCCATCACTTGCACACTTTTGTCGCCGGTGCGCTATCTTTGCGGGCGGTTATGAAAAAACTCAGACAAATACTCAAGGACTGGATGCTCCCCATCGCGATGACCGCGGGAGTCGCGGCATACCTCATCTATCACAACATCCCCGCCCTCGCCCCCGCCGGCCCCTACCTCGAAAAAGCCGTGGGCACCCTGCAGCCGATGCTCATCTTTGCAATGCTCTTCCTCTCATTCTGCAAAATCGCCCCGCGAGAAATGAAACCCCACCGCTGGCAACTGCGCCTGCTGCTGATCCAAGTCGCGGCCTTTGCAATACCCGGGGCAGTGCTCATATTCACCGGAGAAGGACACTACGCCACCCTGGTAGAAAGCTGGATGATATGTATGATATGCCCCACGGCCACCGCGGCGGCAGTAATCACCGGCAAACTGGGAGGCGATATGCCGGGAATAATGACCTACACAATCCTCATCAACATCACCGCCGCAATAGTGGTGCCCGCAATAGTGCCGCTGGTGCACCCCACGGGGGGAATTGCATTCGGCACCGCCTTCAGTATGATAATCGCCAAAACCTTCCCGCTGCTGATAATGCCCTGCCTGTGCGCCTGGCTGGTGCGCTTTCTGCTGCCCCGGCTCCACCGCCGCCTGCTGCAATACACCGACCTGGCCTTCTACCTCTGGTCGGTGGCGCTGGCCCTGGCAATAGCCGTCACCGCAAGGGCGATTGTAAAGACCGACACCCCCATAGGCTACCTCTTTGGCATAGCGGCGGTGTCGATGGTCTGCTGCGCGCTCCAATTCTGGCTCGGACGCAAAATCGGCGGCCGCTACGGCGACAAAGTCACCGCCGGCCAGGCGCTGGGACAGAAAAACACAGTGTTCGCAATCTGGATGGCATACACATTTATGAACCCCGTGACCAGCATCGCCGGCGGCTTCTACAGCATCTGGCACAACGTGTTCAACTCCTGGCAGCTCTACCGCCAGACCCACCCCAAGAAAATCGAAAAATGATAGGCGAACTCTCATCTTATTCGGCCGCGGAGGCGGCTGCGATGGAGGCCCTGATGCAGTGCCTCTCCCCCACTTCCCACTGCAGCGCCGCTCAGATGGAGGCGGCCGCGGGCGACCCCTCGACCCACATCTATGTGGCGCGCGAAGAGGGCGCGATCGTGGCCACGGCGACCCTCGTGGTGTGCCGCACGCCCGAGCGGACATTCGGCGAGGTGGAGGCGGTAGCGGTGCTGCCCGCCTGGCGGGGCCGCGGACTGGGGCGCCGATTGATGGAGCACATAATAGCGGAGGCGCCGCGCCTGGGCTGCGGCAGCCTGCACCTCACCAGCCGGCCCGCGCGCGTTGCGGCAAACGAACTCTACCGCCGCCTCGGCTTCTGCCTGCGCGAGACCAACTGTTACGAAAAAGTGCTAAATTAGCACTCAAAACAATCACTTATGCGCAAATTCGAGGAACTCAAGATTGCGGTGGCCGGCACCGGCTATGTGGGGCTCAGCATCGCGACTCTGCTGGCACAGCATCACGCCGTCACTGCGGTGGATGTCGTGCCCGAGAAGGTGGAGAAGCTGCAGAAGGGCATCAGCCCCATTCAGGACGAATACATAGAGAAATATCTGCGGGGCGAGTTCGGCAGTTATGAAAAGGACGGGCGGCGCGGCAGGCTTAATCTCACGGCGACTCTGGACGGGGCCGCGGCATATCGCGACGCCGATTTTGTGGTGATTGCCGCCCCCACCAACTACGACTCGGTGAAGAATTATTTTGACACGAGCCGCGTGGAGGAGGTGATCGACCTGGTGCTGAGCGTGAATCCCGATGCGGTGATGGTGATCAAGAGCACCGTGCCGGTGGGCTACACAGAAGGGCTGTACAAGCGCTACGGCGGCCGCAGTTTGAATCTGCTGTTTTCTCCCGAATTCCTGCGCGAGAGCAAGGCGCTCTACGACAATCTCTACCCCAGCCGCATAATTGTGGGCTGCCCTGCGCCTCGCGCCGACCTGCGCGAGGCGGCGGGCACGTTTGCCCGTCTGCTGCAGGAGGGGGCCATCAAGAGCGACATCCCCACCCTGTTTATGGGGCCCACGGAGGCGGAGGCGGTGAAGCTGTTTGCCAATACTTATCTGGCGCTGCGGGTCAGCTATTTCAACGAGCTGGACACTTATGCCGAGGTCAAGGGGCTCAACACGCGCGAGATTATCGAGGGCGTGGGGCTGGACCCGCGCATCGGCACGCACTATAACAACCCCTCCTTCGGCTACGGCGGATATTGCCTGCCCAAGGACACCAAGCAGCTGCTGGCCAATTATCAGGATGTGCCGCAGAATATGATGACGGCCATTGTGGAGAGCAACCGCACGCGCAAGGATTATATCGCCGACGCGGTGTTGCGCAAGGCGGGGTGGTATGACTATTACAGCAATAATCAGTTTGCGGCCGAGAGCGAGCCGTGCACCATCGGGGTTTACCGGCTCACGATGAAGTCCAATTCGGACAATTTCCGGCAGAGTGCCATTCAGGGCATTATGAAGCGCATCAAGGCCAAGGGGGCGGAGGTGATTATTTATGAGCCGACGCTGCCCGCCGGGAGCACTTTTTTCGGCAGCCGGGTCATCGGCGATCTGGCGAGCTTCAAGGCGCAGAGCAAGGCGATTATCGCCAACCGCTACGACGAGTGTCTCGCCGACGTCGCCGACAAAGTCTACACCCGCGACATCTTCCGCCGCGATTAGAAGGGTCTCTCAACTCCGTTGGTAGAGATAGCGCTTGATGCTGTGCTTGGGGGTGCGCTCGAAATCCTCGGGCAAGAACTCGATCTTGGCGATGCGCGCATAATTGGGCAACTCCTTGTTCACCAGCGGCAACTGCGCCGTGAGCAACTCCTCCAGCTGCTTGCGCTCCATCCCGTCCTGCGACCCCTTCTGCCAATCGGGATACACCAGAGCCGTGAGCTTGCCCTCCTCCTCAAACACCAGCGAATCCACCACATAATTGAGATTATTGAGCACCCCCTCGATCTCCTCCGGATAAATATTCTGCCCCGAAGGGCCCAGAATCATACACTTGCTGCGGCCGCGCAAAAACAAATACCCCTCCGAATCCAGCACCCCCATATCGCCCGTGCGGAACCAGCCATCGGCGGTGAAAGCCTGCGCCGTGGCCTCCTCGTTTTTATAATAGCCCAGGAAGACATTCGCGCCGCGCACCTGCACCTCCCCCGGGACATTCTCGGGGTCGTCAGAGTCGATGCGGATCTCCATATCGGGGGCAATCTGCCCGCTGGAGAAGAGCTTGGTGGCATCGTGCGGGGCGTAAGTGATTATGGGGGCGCACTCCGTCATTCCGTAGCCCACCGTGAAGGGGAACTCGATCTTGCGGAAAAACCGCTCCACCTCCGGATTGAAGGCGGCGCCGCCGATTATGACCTCCTTGAAGCGCCCGCCGAATGTCTCCACCAGCTGGCGGCAAATCTTCTTCTGCAGAATGTGGTCTATGAAGGGGATGCCGAATATGACCCGGTTCTTGTCCAGGATGGGCTTGAGCTTGGTCTTGTAGATTTTCTCAATGATGAGCGGCACCGAAATTATCACGTCCGGCTTGATGTCGGCAAAGGCCTGCATTATGATTTTGGGGCTGGGAACGCGGTTGAGAAAGTGCACGTGCATACCCACCGTCATCTCAAAGAAAAACTCGAACATCAGGCCGTACATATGGGCGCTGGGGAGCATCGACACTATGGCGCTCTCGCTGTCCAGGCCCGGCATTGCGCGGGTGTGGGCAAAATTGACATTGCTCCAGAGGGCGCGGTAAGGCACCATCACCCCCTTGCTGAAGCCCGACGTGCCGGAGGTGTAATTGATCAGGGCCAGCTCTTCGGGGCTGTCCTCGTAATAATCGAGGCACTCGGGGCCGAAACGGTTGGGATAGCGGGCGCCGAAGCTCTCGTTGAGATGTTCGCGCACCGCCCGGAGCTCGTCGCTGCCGGCATACAGAAAATCGAAATTGTCCATCTGCACCACCACCTGCAGGTCGGGCATCTCGTCTATCTGCAGGTTTTCCCAGATGTCGTCGTCCACAAAGAGGACCGTCGCCTCCGAGTGGTTCACCAGAAAGTGGATGTTGCCCGGCTTGAATTCGTGCAGTATGGGGACGGGCACGGCGCCGTAGGTGAGCGAGGCCAGAAAGCTCACCGCCCAGTTGGCCTGGTTGCGGGAGCAGATGGCCACTTTGCCCCCCTTGGGCAGGTGGCACTGCTCAAAGGCTATGTGCAGCTTGGCAATGCGGCGGGCCACGTCGCCATACTTGAGGGTGATGCCTTTGTAGTTTGAGAGCGCGGGGCGGTCCCAGTGTTGTATGAAGCTGTTTTGCAGCAGCTTATTTACAGAACTAAATTCCATTTGACAATTTTTTGCGCTTGTGAAGGTAGTGCAAATTCTCAATTTGACAAAAATGCACCCGGCGGGATGGATGTCTGGCGGCCTTGTTCCGGGTAGATGCACAGGGTCACACCGTCAATCTGGTTGACATCCCCGCGGAGGAATATGCTTCTGCGGTCGGCGCAAAAATGACCCGCCCGGATTCCGGACGGGTTCTATTTCGGATTGTAGGCGGGTTTCTGTTGCGGATTAAGGCGGCGGCGCGTAGGCGCCGGGACTATTTGGGCTCGTAAGCGCCGTCCTTGGCTTCGAAGGCTGCGGGGCTATTTGGGCTCGTAAGCGCCGTCCTTGGCTTCGAAGATTACAGAGGGCTCGAAGACTTCCACGGTGTGCCACGCTCCTTTGGGGACCTGGCAGCCGAAGATGCCGAGCGACGGGTTGATGTGCATCCGTTTGGTTTCGCGCCAGTTGTCGCCGTTTTTTTCGTAGAGGACCTGGTCTAGCCGGCCGCTGAGGCAGATGACGGTTTCGCAGGTGTCGTCGTGTTTGTGGATGGGGACCTGGGTGCCGGGCAGCAGGGCGTTGAGCATACGCTGGCTGGTGTCGGAGTCGGAGGTGCGCATATCGTAGTTTTGCCGGCGGCGGGGGTTTGCCTCGGCCTGTTCCAGCAGTTCTGAAAGCAGGTTATTGTCTATGGTCATAGTCTTTTAAACAGTTAAAAATTTGTGATGTCGTGCCTGCAAAATTAATCAATTTTTTCATTTCGCAAACACGGTTTTATCGCCGATTGTTGGGGGTTGATTGCCGGAGCTGTCTGTCCCGAAAATGGCCCTTGGCGGTGACGGGGTTGTTCGCCGGGGCCAATCGCCAGCCGGCCGCTGTGGGCTTCGCATTCCGGTCTGACCCACTTTTCGGGGACGGGGCGAGCTCCGGATGCGATTCGTCCCGGGAAATGCCCGTTTTCGGGGAAGTGGCCGATCGCCGATGTGGTTGCTGCGCATCAATGCTTCGCACAAAGGGGCTTGGCGGGTAGAAAAAATACCCGCTACGCCCCTTTGTGCCTCCGCGATTTTGATGCGCTAAGGCGATTATCGCAGTTCGGGCCCGAAACAAGCCTCCACGGGCACGAGACCGGGCTGAAACTGCGGTTGGGGCCCGAAATGAGGCTCCACCGGGCACGAATCTA
>CAZIUO010000076.1:0-5688 GCA_964542575.1 uncultured Muribaculaceae bacterium | reverse complement strand
GGCCCCCGCGGCGAGCGGAGAGGGATTGCCCCGTAAAACCCAATTTTGTATTTTTGCAAAATATGAACAGCAACGAATTCGATGTCATAATAATCGGCGGCGGCATAACCGGGGCCGGAGTGCAACGCGACTGCGCAATGCGCGGCCTGCGCACCCTGCTTGTGGAGCGCAGCGACATTGCCACCGGCGCCACGGGGCGCAACCACGGCCTGCTGCACTCGGGGGCACGCTATGCGGTGAACGACCCCGAATCGGCCGCAGAATGCATCAAAGAGAACATGACGCTGAGGCACATCGCCTCGCACTGCATAGAGGAGACCGACGGCCTCTTCATAACCCTGCCGGAAGACGACCTCGGCTACCAGCAGACCTTCGTGGACAAGTGCCGGCAGGCCGGCATCGCGGCGGAAATCATCGCCCCCGACCTGGCCAGAAGGCTGGAACCCACGGTGAATCCCTCCCTGACCGGGGCGGTGCGCGTGCCCGACGGCAGCGTGGACCCCTTCCGCCTCTGCGCCGCCAATATGCTGGACTCCAAAATGCGCGGCGGCGGAGTGCTGCTGCACACCGAGGTCACCGGGCTGATAATCGAGGGCGGAGCGGTGCGCGGAGTGCACACCCGCAGCCGCAACACAGCGGAGGAGAACGACTATTACGCCCCCGTCACGGTTAACGCCGGCGGCATCTGGGGCCACGCCATCGCCCGGATGGCGGGTGTGGAACTCGGTATGTACCCCGCCAAGGGGGCGCTGCTGGTATTCGCCCATAGGGTAAACAATATGGTGATAAACCGCTGCCGCAAGCCCTCCAACGCCGACATCCTGGTGCCGGGCGACACCGTGTGCATAATCGGCACCACCTCCACCCGCATCCCCTTTGAGGAGTGCGACTCGGTGGCGGTGACCCCCGACGAGGTCAACCTGCTCATAAGCGAGGGGGCCAAGATGGCTCCCGCCCTGGCCTCGACCCGCATCCTGCGCGCCTACGCCGGGGTGCGTCCGCTGGTGAGCGAGGGGGGCGACGAGGCCGGGCGCAGCATCTCCCGCGGCATCGTCTGCCTGGACCACGAGAGCCGGGACGGCCTCGGGGGGCTTGTCACCATCACCGGCGGCAAACTGATGACCTACCGCCTGATGGCGGAAATAGCCACCGACAAGGTGTGCGAAAAGCTGGGGGTGAGCGAGCGCTGCACCACGGCCGAGACACCCCTGCCCGGCAGCGAAGAGAGCTCTTACGAGGCCGTGGCGCGCAAAATCTGGGAAAAGCCCTCCACCGCGCAGAAGGCGGCCGCCTCCCGTATGGGCACCGGCGCCTCCCGCATCCGCAGCGGCAACGCGCTTGACGAAGCCCTCATCTGCGAGTGCGAGGAAGTCTCCGCCGCAGAGGTCAAGAATGCCATAGACAGTCTGCAGGCATCGTCGCTCACCGACCTGCGGCGCCGCACCCGCATCGGAATGGGCACCTGCCAGGGAGAGTTCTGCGCCTGCCGCGCAGCGGGGCTGCTGGCCTCATCGCACGGCTGTATGGAGCGCGCCCGGGAAGACCTCGCAGACTTTCTGCAGGAGCGCTGGAAGGGCAACTTCCCCATCGGCTGGGGCGACACCCTGCGCGAGGCCGAATACACGCAGTGGGTTTATAAACACGTTTTGGGAATATGAAATTCGATACTGTGATAATCGGCGGCGGCCTGGCGGGACTCTCCGCAGGCCTCGCCCTGCAGAAGCACAAGATAGACAGCGCCATAGTGAGCGCCGGGCAGAGCGCCCTCTATTTTTTCTCCGGCAGCTTCGAGTCGATGCAGGAGCCGCCCCAGGCAATGGCGGAAATATTCCGCGAAGCGGGCATATCGCTGCACTATCAGAGCGGATGGCGCCTGATGCCGATGGGCAAGTTTGAGAGCGCGGCGTGCTCTATAGACGACGTGTCGCTGCTGCCCTCCCCCAAAATCGGCCGCAAGGCCCTCATCGTGAGCTTTGTGGGCTACTACGACTTCTACACCGGATTCCTGGCGGAGGGGCTGGAGAAGCAGGGGGTCCAGTGCAGGATTCAGATGCTGGACCTGCAGAAGCTCTCCGCGCAGCAGCAGAGCCCGCACGAAATGCGCACGATGCAGATTGCCCGCACTATGGACCGCATCTGGGAGAGCGTGGTGCGCGAAATCCGCGTCGTGATGAGCGACGAGGACGTAGTGGTGCTGCCGCAGGTATTCGGTCTCAAAGACACCTCGGTGCCGGGACGCATCAGGGAGGGCATCCCCGCGCAGGTAGTGTTTGTGGGGACATTCCCCCCTTCCGTGGCGGGCATCCGCACCCATATGCAGCTCAAGCGCAGATACGAGACTCTGGGCGGGACTTTCCTGGCGGGCGACAGCGCCGTCCAGGCGCACGTGCACGACGGCATTGTGCACAGCGTCGCCACGCAGAATCTGGGGAGCCACTTTCTGGAGGCCAGGCACTTCATACTCGCCTCCGGGGCCTACTTCTCCAAGGGGCTCAAGTCCACTCCGGAAAAGATTTACGAGCCGGTGTTCGGCCTGGACGTGGTGCAGGGAGCGCAGCGCAGCGACTGGTACAATCCCAGTTTCAGCGGCGAGCAGCCCTATCTGGGATACGGCGTGGCCACAGATGAGGCCCTTCACCCTCTGCGCGGCGGAAAGCCGCTGCAGAACCTCTTTGCGACCGGAGCCATACTGGGGGCTACCCGGCCCGAACTGGGCAGCGGCGGCGGGCTGGCCGTGCGCAGCGCCCTTTTGGCAGCAGAAGAAATAATCAAATCGCGATAGTTATGGAATGGCAGGAATCCACCTCGAGCAAATACAACTTTGAGGAGTGCACAAAATGCACCATCTGCACGGTGTATTGCCCCGTGCTGAAGGTCAATCCGTTCTACCCCGGCCCCAAGCAGGCCGGGCCCGACGGCGAACGTCTCCGCCTGAAGGACCCTTTCTTTTTCAACTACGCGCTCAAATACTGCCTCAACTGCAAGCGGTGCGAGGTAGCCTGCCCCTCCGGGGTCAAGGTGGCCGACCTGATTCAGGCGGCAAGGCTCAAATACGACACCTCCAAGCCCAAGCTGCGCGACCGCCTGCTGGCCTCCACCGACTTTATGGGGAGCGCGGCGCGCCCGCTGGCCCCGGTGGTCAACGGCATCACCGGCCTTGCCACGACCCGCGCGCTGCTCGACGCCACGCTCAAGATAGACCACCGCCGCGTCTTTCCCAAATACAGCGGCCGCAGCTTCGAGGGGTGGCTCTCCCGCCGGGAAAAGGAGCAGGCCTCATTCGCCAACCAGGTGGCCTACTTCCACGGCTGCTATGTCAACTACAACAACCCCGCGCTGGGCAAGGACCTGGTCAAGGTGCTCAACGCCCTTGGGTTCGGGGTGCAGCTGCTGCACAAGGAGAAGTGCTGCTCCATAGCGATGATTTCCAACGGGATGACGCGCGAGGCCACGCGCAACGCCCGGCACAACGTCGCGGTGCTGCAGGAGGCCGTGGACCGGCATCTGCCGGTTGTGACCACATCGTCTACCTGCACGCTGACCCTGCGCGACGAGTACCCCGCCCTGCTGGGAGTGGACAACAGCGGCGTGAGAGACTCCGTCACAATCGCCACCAGATTCATATTCGAACAGATAGAAAACGGCGCCCAGCTGCGCTTCAAAAAGGATTTCCACAAGCGGGTGGCATATCACACCCCCTGCCATATGGAGAAGCTGGGCTGGGGCGTGTTCACCGAAAAGCTGCTGCAGAAGATTCCCGGGCTGGAGTTTGTCCACCTGGAGTCGGCCTGCTGCGGCATAGCCGGCACTTACGGCTTCAAAAAAGAGAATTACGATGCGTCGCAGGCCATCGGGGAGGAGCTTTTCTTCCAGATCCGCAGGCTGGACCCGGAGGTGGTGGCGTGCGACTGCGAAACCTGCAAATGGCAGATAGAGATGTCCACAGGATATCAGGTAATGCACCCCGTCTCGATTCTGGCAGAGGCACTTGAAGATTAAACTATGCTCAAATTTCTGCAACAACCTTCTTACAAGCCGGCCCAGACTGGGGCGACGGCCGACGCAAAATACCGCCGGCTGCGCCTGCAGGTGTTTCTGGGGGCGTTCATCGGCTACGCCGGGTTCTACCTGGTGCGCAAAAACCTCTCGATGGCCATTCCGGCAATGGCGCCGCTGGGCTTTGACAAGACCGAGCTGGGGTTTGTGCTGGGGCTCAACGCCGCCGCCTACGCCATCTCCAAGTTCATAATGGGCAGCGTGTCCGACCGCTCCAACGCCCGGGTGTTCCTGCCGCTGGGGCTGGTGCTCACCGCCATATCGATGTGCTTTATGATTGTGCCGGTGCAGTGCATCGGCGCCGCGCACAAGGGGCTGGCGATAGCCCTGATGGGGGTGCTCAACTTTCTGGTGGGCTGGTTCAACGGTATGGGGTGGCCCCCCTGCGGCAGGGTGATGACCCACTGGTTTTCTGTGAGCGAGCGGGGCACGATGATGAGCATCTGGAACTGCGCGCACAATGTGGGCGGGGCGCTGGTGGGCCCAATGGCGACCTACGGGGCGCTCTGGTTCGGCAGCTGGTTCTACGGGGCGCGGCAGGAGCTATACTTCCTCATCGGCACATTCGCCTTTCCGGCGGCGGTGGCGCTGCTGATTGCCCTGCTGGCCTACATTCTGCTGCGCGACACTCCGCAGTCGTGCGGACTGCCCTCCATCGAGGCGTGGAGAAACGACTACCCGCAGAACTACTCCGAGAAGCAGGAGCAGACCCTCACCACGCGCGAGATTCTGTTCCAGTATGTTCTCAACAACAAATATCTGTGGTTCATAGCCCTCTCCAACGCATTCGTGTATATGGTGCGCTACGGCTGCCTGGACTGGGCGCCGACAATCCTCACCGAGAAGGGCATCGACCTCAAGAGCGCCGGCTGGGCCTATTTTGCATACGAGTTTGCCGCCATCCCGGGCACCCTGCTCTGCGGCTGGATCTCCGACAAGCTGTTCAAGGGGAAGCGGGCCCTGCCCACAATCATTTTTATGGGGCTGGTGGCAGTGTTCATCGCCCTCTACTGGGCCTTTATGGACAATCTGACGGTGGTGATAATCTGCCTGATAGGGATCGGCTTCTTCATCTACGGGCCGGTGATGCTCATAGGTGTGCAGGCGCTGGACCTCGCCCCCAAGAACGCCGCCGGCACCGCAGCCGGGCTCACGGGCTTCTTCGGCTACTTTCTGGGGACATTCATTCTGGCCAACACGGTGATAGGGTTTGTGGCGCAGAGAGCTGGCTGGGGCTGGACCTTTGCGATGCTGCTGGGCGCCTGCGCCCTGGCGATTTTCTTTATGGCCCTGACTGTAAAACCTAAAAAAGTGTAGAGTTGAGAGTTGAGAGTTGAGAGGAGTGGAGAGTGGCAAGAACTCTGTAGCACATCAAAAAAGCGGATGTCAGGCGCCATCAGGCGCTAGCGAAGGGGCCGAAGGGCAGGCTTGCAGAATAGCGGCCCCGAAGCGGCGGGGTTTGGGGCGGAGCCCCAGTATCATAGGGGCGTAGCGGGTATTTTTTCTACCCGCCAAGCCCCTTGCAGGCGGAGCGCCAGATGCGCGGCAGGATCGAAGACTACGAAAGTGTAGAGTTGAGAGTTTAGCGGCAGTGTTGAAAAGATGTCCAAAACAATGCCGGGAAGTGTTGGA
>CAZIUO010000075.1:0-5773 GCA_964542575.1 uncultured Muribaculaceae bacterium | reverse complement strand
AGAACTACGAGAGCCTCAGGACAATCATAAACCGCGATTACGAGACCTTCAGCGGACTGATGCTCGAACGTTACTTCATGAGAGTGCTGATTGAGAGCCGCTCATACACCAGACTCGGAGGCTGGTGGGACCGCAAGGGAGAGAACGAAATCGACATAGTCGCCGAGAATGAACTGGATGGCAAAGCCACATTCTATGAAGTCAAACGCAAGGCGGACAACATAGATTTGGGGGCACTGCGCGTCAAGGCGGATGCCTTTCTCAGAGCCACAGGAGAGTTCAAGAACTATGAGCTCTCGTATAAAGGCCTATCAATGAATGACATATAGTACCAGTCGGGCAATACCCACCTCACGACCTGAGTAAACTCGGCGACGGAGCCTTCCGCTAGGATTTAAGCATCTTCCCGTCTGCGAAGGCCGCACCCACCCTTTCTCCAAGCCGGATGTAGCCGTTGTGGACAGGGTCGAATGTGATGAGTTCCATTTTCTCCACGTCCGGCTTGCCGTCCGCGGCGAGGTAGCGCTCGTCGCAGAGGATGTCCACTATCTCGGCAACGATGTAATAGCCGGTCTCGCTCTCGTCGATCTTCTTCACAATGCGGCACTCGAGCGTCATCGGGAAGTCCGTGAACACGGGCGCGTCCACCTTTTCCGACCTCACCGCCGTCCAGCCCGTCCTTCTCATCTTGTCCGGGTCTTTCTTCGCGCTCAAGATGCCCACATAGTCCGAGGCCGCCATCGTGTCCGCCGTGGCAAACGCGACGGTGAACTCTCCGCCCTCATTAAGGTTCTCGGTGGTAGCGTGACTGCCCATCGAAATCATAATCTCCCCGGCGTCCCACTGTCCGGCCCAAGCCGCCGTCATCGCGTTCGGCCCGCCGTCCCTGTTGTATGTGCCTATCACCAGCACCGGCTGCGGCAGAAGCCACGCCTTCTTTCCGAATCTTTTCATACCGTTAAGTTTTACTATTGTTTATCCATTTCGTCCGCTATTTCGCGGGCTGCAGAAACCAAAGATACTTATTTTTACTCTCCCCAGGCGTTGTATTACAAAGAAATGCAATTGCGATACCTACAAAAACGGAGCGCCCGCAATGGGGCGCTCCGTTATTCACACAGAAGTTCTGCTTTAAGACTGACGATGATCCCCGTGGGGAATCATTTCGTCTTTTTATTTCAGAACAACTCCGCGCACCACTCGTAAACCGGCTGGATTTTGATGTGGTGTCCGGCCTCGTCAAGTTCCTTATATTCGCAGTCGGTGAGCAGCAGGAGGTTCTCGCAGCGGGTCAGGCGGGCGGCAAGGAGCAATCCGTCGATTTCTCTTTTGCAGGTCTTCTCAGATGAGATGTCATAGCAGACCTGGATGCACTGCAGCACTCTGTTGCCGTCGCAAACGATGAAGTCGCACTCTCCCGAACGCTCACGCAGGTAGTATGTGTCCCAGCCTTCGTTGCGGCATTTCCGGACAAGGTGATTGAGAACCACGGTCTCAAGGCGCCATCCGAGATTCTCTCCGGAGAAGGCGTTTCCCCTGCGGTTCATCATGGCCACATCCACAGCATAGACCTTCTCCCCGATGGTGCGCTCCCGGCTCTTGGCGGAATATTTCTGTACGCCTGTCAGCAGATACGCATCCTTGAGATATTTGATATAGTTGCGTGCCGTATGCGGAGACTTGAAGTCAAACTGCCTGGCAATGTCGGGAATGGACACGACATAGGGCGATACATTGAGGAGATGATGCGCCAGACTCTCGAACTGGGCTGGGAACGCTATGTTATAACGCTGTTCAATGTCGCGTTTCAGGATGTTGCCCACAAGGTTGGATATATACCTTCTGGAGTCCTTCACCTTAAGAATTTCGGGGAAGCCGCCTTGCCGCAGATAGTCGTCAAAAGCTTTCCTTCTGATGGCAATGCCTTTTGTGCTGAGGTCTTCAGAATCAACGCCTTCTACATCGCAGTATTCAGGAAATGAAAACGGATACAGGGAAATCTCACTGCTGCGTCCGGTCAGATGGGTGGCAAGGTCGCTGCTGAGCAGTTTTGCGTTGCTTCCGGTCAGCACGATGTGCATGCCGGTGCGCAGAAGGCGGTTCACAAAGAGCGGCCATCCTTCTACATTCTGGATTTCATCCAGGAACAGATACTTGAAGTCCCCATATATCTTGTACAGGACTTCGAGGACATCGTTCAGCTGTTTCGTTTCCAAATCCTTAAGGCGCTCATCGTCAAAGTCGGCATACGCGAAGTGGACTCCGGCATCGGACAGCACTTGTTTGCAGAGCGTTGATTTACCACTGCGGCGCACGCCTATGATAACCTGTGCCTGCGGGCTGTCAAAATCCACAAACTTCTCCTCATAACGGGCACACAACTTTTCGTTGCTCCAGGCGTCAATCTCCGCTTTCTGGTCGAGGAGTATGGTCTCCAGCGTCCTCTTGTCTATGACATTGTCTTCCTTTTTAACATTCATATATCATCAAAATACTTGATTCAAATATACAAAAAATTTCCACGAACGCCTTATTTTACAATTTTAAAGCTTTTTCAACGCCTTATTTTACATATTTTAATATTTCCAAATGCCTTGATTTGCATTGAGGAGGTGACACACTTTTTGAGACAGTATCAACAAAAAATCACGAAACCGAGATTTTTTAACGAGGCGAACTGCACGAAACCGAGATTTTTAACCTCCTCGAACGACACCCTCAGTATATCGAATCCCTCAAAGAAGGCGAGGTCTTCGTCTTCGGGAGCAACAAAGAAGGCGTTGTATTACAAAGAAATGCAATTGCGATACCCACAAAAACGGAGCGCCCGCAATGGGTGCTCCGTTATTCACGCAGAAGTTCTGCTTTAAGCCAGGGGACAGGAGTTGGGCCATCTAAATACGAACGCCTTATTTTACAATTTTGGATATTTTCAAATGCCTTGATTTGCATTGAGGAGAGTTTGTAAAGTTTTGCGACAGGGACTGTAAAGTTTCTTTACAGGGGCGGGGCGAACCTGGCGACACAATGGGCTGCAGCACAACTGTTTGAGCGTTACGGCACGAAATAAGCACAATCTGCCGTCCGGGAAAATGCCGCAATATGAAAAGTTACTTCAAGTTTCTGCTGAGAAACAAGCTTTACTCGATAATTGAGATTCTGGGCCTTTCGGTGGCCCTGGGGTTCGTGATTCTGCTGATGGCCTACGCCAGGACGGAGTTCAGCGTGGGGGCCCGCCAGCCCAAGGCCGGGGAAATCTACGCCATCGGAATGGGGGAAGCCACCGGTATGACGCTGGGCACCGCAGAAGAGCTGTTCCCTGGCATCCCGGAGATAACCGCCTGGACCAGAGTCTCCGCCTACGGATCGGCCGACATAATGACGGGAGAAGATTACCACGCCGTGAAGGCGGTGGCGCTGGACACCAACTTCTGCCGGCTGTTCGACTACAGGGTCACAGGCTGCGACAGAAACAGGATATTGCCGGGCGAAACGGACGCCCTGGTGTCGGAGAGCTTTGCCCGCAAGGCTTTCGGCGGCGCGGACCCGGTGGGGAAAACCTTCACCCTGTCTGGCAAGACATACGTCGTCACCGGCACCATAGAGGATTTCGGGCCGTGCGACGAATTTGCGCATTACGACATTTTCCTGAGTATGAAGGTGATGGAGAATGTGCTGCAGAAGATGGACAACTTTGGTATGGTGCAGACTTTCGTCACCCTCGCAGAGGGGGCGGACCCCGAGGCGGTGAACGGCAAGCTGCTTGACAAATATATGGAGTACTGGAGCGACTGGTGGCACCGCGACGCCTCCGACGGCGGCTTTCTCTACGGCTCGTCACTCACCCGCTTTGACAAGCTCTATTTCACAGACCTCGACAGCTATTCCCCGCTGCGCAAGGGGGACAGGAAGATAGTGGAAATCCTGCTGCTGGTGGCCCTGGTGCTGCTGGTTTCCGCAACATTCAACTACATCAACCTCACCGTGGCCCAGACGGGCAGGCGAGCCAAGGAGATGGCCACCCGCCGGCTTCTAGGAGAGTCGGCAAAGGCCATAATCTCCAGATACATCGCCGAGTCGTTCGTGTTCACAGCGGGGTGCTTTGCCATCGGCTGCCTGCTGGCGGCGGGGCTCAAGGGGTGGTTTGAGAATCTGCTCAGCACAGAGATCGTGCTGTGGAACGACGCCGCCGGCATCGCTGCGGGAATTGTGCTGCTGGCGGCCATCGCCCTGCTCAGCGCCCTCCTGCCCGCCGCCTTGATTTCCCGGTTCAAGCCGGTGGATGTGGTCAAGGGCGACTTCAGACTGCGCAGCAAGCTCGTATTCAGCAAGATATTCATCGTCTGCCAGAACATAATAAGCACCGTGCTGATTGCGGTGTCCATCACTATGCTGCTGCAGATGCGCCACCTGGTGAATCTGCCGACCGGCTACAACACAGCGGACCTGCTCAACATAAGCACCTACCCTCTCGGCTGGCAAAACAGCGCAGCGCAGGATGCGTTCGCCCTCCGCGTGAGCAGCCTGCCGCAGGTGCAGCAGGTCGGCCGCTACACCTCGGCCCCCTATGCCTGCGGGGCCAACGGCGTGCATATAGAGAACGAGAAGACTTCTTGGCTGCGGCTGGCGGAAATCGACAGCACGGCATTCCGGATGTTCGGCTTTAAGATTGTGGAGCAGTACAGCGAGCCCGTTGCGGGCAGCTGCTGGATGAGCCGGGAGGCCGCGCAGCGCTACGGCGTGTCGGCCGGGAAGCCTTATGTGGGCGACGGCGAAGCCTACAAGGTCTGCGGCGTAATCGAGGATTTCAGGGTGCGCGACGCCCTTGACGAGCCGATTGAAGACAGCCACAGCGCGGTGATGATCCGCGACTGCGGCCAGGGCGCCTGCTTCGGCCTGGTGATGAAGGTCTCCGGCGACCGCAAGGAGGCGGTGGAAGCGGTGCGCGGCGCCTGGATAGATGTGGCGCGGGAGTATATCGGCGTCCCCTCCGAGCCGGAGATGCTCGAGTATGTCGATGATATGCTCAACGACGCCCTCACCGGCAAGCGCAACACTATGAAGCTTGTGATGACATTTATGCTGCTGGCGATTCTGATCTCCGCCCTCGGGCTCTTTGCAATGGCGGTATACTACACCGGCCAACAGTCGCGCGAAATCGCGGTGCGCAAGATATTCGGCTCAAGCGTGAACGAGGCCGCGGCCAAACTCTCAAAGTCCTTTGCCATAATGACGCTCGCGGCCGTGGTCATAGCCGCACCGATATGCGTGTGGGCGATGCGGCTCTACCTGGGCGGCTTCTACCGGCGCATCGACCTCCCCTGGTGGGCCATCGCCGCCGCGGCAGCCCTCACCTGCGCCATCTCGTTTGTCTCGATTGTAGCGCAGACCTTCAAGACCGCCCGTGCCAACCCCGTGGACACCCTCTCCCGGCAGGACTAGCGCCCCGCTCTCCCGCCGGCTTCATAAAGTGGATATCGGCGGGGAAGCGGCCGGCAAGGTCCGTTACAAGTCAAGGTAATCGCGAATTACGTAGACCAGGTTGATCAGCAGACAGATTACGCCCCAAATAAGCGCACCGCAAATAAATACGGCGCAGATTGCTCCAATAATCGTTAAAATAGCGGCTATCATAGCACTTGATACTTTTTGATTATCGGGATTCGGGGCTATCGCTCCAGGACGTTGGTCCTGATCCAGAACTGGTTGTCGTTGAAGCTTTCCCAGCGGACGAATTCAAGATACTGCCAATAGAAGCCTCCCTTGACCTCGA
>CAZIUO010000074.1:0-6254 GCA_964542575.1 uncultured Muribaculaceae bacterium | reverse complement strand
GCAGAACGACATCACTCCGGTTGCAAAAATCTTCCCTATTAATTTCAGATTATGTTTTGACATTTTTTGTTTTTCCGCCGCGCCGTATTGCAAAATTGCGGCCAAATTCGCGCCTTCGCTTGAATCCTCTAGCGGAGCTTTACGGAGACGGTGTCGCCGGGGCGGATGCTCCAGGTGCGGGTTTTGCCGCCGCAGGTGACGTCGATTTTGATTTTGCCCTTGGCGGTGCGCTCTGCGGCTATGCTGAAGTCGCGGCCGAAGGCGCGGATGCTCTCGAGCGACATTCCGCTCCACTGCGAGGGCATATTTATCTTGAGGTCAAACGAGTCGAAGCCGGTGGGGCGGATGCCGAACAGGCCTTCGGTGATGACGCGGCAGTAGAGGCCGCTCTCGCCCGAGAGGTGGCGCTGCGAGCCCTCGGGCCAGGCTTCGACGGGGTAGGGGACGTGGGTGCCCAGCAGGCGGCGCTGCGAGTAGTTGTGCAGCTGCACGAGGGCTTCGTCGGCATATCCGGCGGCAAAGGCGCCGCGCAGGGCGTAGAGGGTGGAGCGGTCCCAGAAGGTTTCGCTCCCCTCCTGGGTCAGGATGCCGTCCACGGTCATCATCCGGTCGCTGAAGAGTGCTGCCAGGGTCCCCTCGGCGCGGTCGTCGATGCCGAAGCAGAGGGGCAGGCATATCCAGGAGCGCAGCAGATTGTTGCCGTCGTAGTATTGATATGTCTCGTAGCCGCCGACGTTGGCGCCGAAGTAGCTGCCGATGGCCTCGCGCAGCGCCTCGGCCTGCTTGCGGTAGCTCTTGGCGGTGGCCTTGCTCTCGCCCATCAGCGGCGCGAGATATGCGGCGCTGATGAGCCCGTCGTAGTAGAGGCAGGCGGTGGAGAGGTTGGCTTTCCCGGCGGGGAAGCGGTATTCCAGCTCGTCGGTGTCGGAGCGGGGAACTCCCTGTTCATTGAGCTGGCGGCGGCAGTATTCCAGGCACCATTTCACAAAGGGCCAGAGTTGTTCGGCCTCTTCGCGGCTGCCGCGCGCAAGAAGGTAGCGCCCCGCGCCGTGGGTGACCATTGCGGCGTCTCCGCGGTCGCCCACGCCGCTCCAGGTGGCGGTTCCCTCGGCTATTATGGAGCTGGGAATGGGGTTGTATTCATCGTTCTGGAAGGCGGCATACTGCAGATAGCAGTTCAGGGCCGATTCGTTGCCGGTGGAGTAGCCCAGATAGGGGTAGAAGGGGTTCACATATTCGCACTCGTCGTTGCACCAGGTGGCGGCGTAGTATGACTCTCCGCCGGGGCCGTGCATCAGCCCCCCTTTGGTGCGGTAGATGCTCTCCGAGGCCCTGATTTTGGCAAAGCGGAATTCGGAGTTGATGGCGCTGTCGGGGGTGTGGAGTATCAGGGCGGAGTCGATGTCGCCTCTTATGAAGGCCATCCGGGCGGCATATTCGGCCTTGACGTCGGGTTTGACGGGGCTGCCGCCGCTTTTGCGGTATGCCTGGTGGCTCATTGTGAAACAAGCGGAGTCGCCCGGCTGCAGCTTGTATGAGCCGGCCCCCTGCAGGTCGCTCTGCACCACATAGGCGCCGTCAACGCCGCGCGAGGCCTCGCTGCAGAAGCTCTGGCAGTATTCGGGCACATTGAGTTCGACGTCCCAGGGGGCGATGTTCTTAACCGTGTAAACTTCGCACACCATTGGGAGCTTGGTGCTGGGGAAGAGCGTCTGGGTCACCTCCACCTCGGGCATTGCGCCGGGGGCCACGCTGTGCAGCGTCACCGATGTGAGGGCGCCGTCGATTGAGACTTTGCTTGTGGAAATCTGCACCAGGGTGCGGTTGTCTATGCTCACCATAGGCAATATGTCGGTGGCGACGCGGCGCATCAGGCTGCCGTGGGTGTTGTTGGGAATCACCCTCAGCGCGGGGAACACCAGCGAGCGCTCCAGGCGGTAGAGGCTGTCTGCTCCGACGCTCCAGCGGGCCACGCAGGAGACCTGCTCGCCGCTCATCTCTATATGGTCGCTGTAGGGCAGGGCGATGGCTGCGGGGTCAAGTTCGATTGCGCCGCTGCGGGCGATGGTCCAGCAGTTTTGGGCGGTTGCCGCAGAGGCGGTTATGATCAGGGCCAGTGCGGCCGCAAATAATTTTTTCATGGATTTTGAGGAAAATGTACCTCCCAAAGATATAAAAATAGTATATTCAACCCTTATAAACTTTAACAAAATATAGTGTCATTATGGCAAACTTATTAGACGAAACCGCCGGGCCCGTGAATGCGGCAGGGCGCGAAACCCACGTTATTGAAAAACAGATTCCGGTGGAGATCGGCTTCGGCTCGGTGCTCTTTGAAATCGCTCTGTGGGTCACCATTCCCATTCTGGTGCTGCTGGTGGTGTTCCTGGCGGGGGATGCCATTCCCGACCGCATATTGGTGGCGGTGGTCGGCTGCCTGGTGGGGATGCTGCCCGGGCTGATCTTCGTGTTCCGCAAGATCGCCGCCCGCAACTATTTCCAGCAGCTGGAGCAGCGCATCCAGGCGGAGGCCTCAAACATAGACAATTACCTGGAGCAGAGGGTGCAGATTCTGCAGAATGTGGTGGGGTTGGTAGAGAAGTCGATGCAGCTTGACAAGGATGTGATGACTTCCGTGGCCGCCCTGCGCAGCGGCGGCAGCGTGAACGAGAGCAACCGCGGGGAGGTCAGCCGCCAGGTGGACACCGCTTTCGGGCGCCTGTTCCCGCAGGTGGAGGCCTATCCCGAGCTCAAGTCGCAGAACACTATCGCCGACGCGATGCAGCAGAACAGCTATCTGCAGCGTGAAATCACCGCCGCCCGCACCGTATACAACAGCCGCGTGACGCAGTGGAACACCGACATATTCCGCTGGCCCGCAAAGATGATTGTGGCGGCGCGTCAGCATTACACCACCCGCATCCCCTTCTCGGTGTCTGAAGAGACCCGCGAGAGGGCGCGCGAGAAGTTCTTCTAGCCCCCGGCCCTTATGGCGCAGGATATCCTCGACCCCCTGGAGGAGTACAAAAATGTCTACCGCGACCGCTTTGCAAAGGTGGCCGCGGAGACTTTTGACGCTCTGGCCGCAGAGGCCAATGTGGACGAGGAGGCCAACCGGGACACCTGCCGCAAGGCGAATGCCCTGACGCGTCAGGCGGACTCGCTGCAGCCCGCCATCTCGCGGTGGTACACCTGGCGCTTTTTCTTATGGCTGGCGGTGGTTGCCGCCGTGGTCTGCGGAATCTGGCTCTACAACGAGGCCTCGAACGGGGCGCAGCTGATAATCGGTGACGGCAGTCCGCACCTTGAGAGGGGCGGCTATGCGCAGCAATCGTCAGCCGGCGCCACGGCGATGGACTACAATATGCTCAGCGGCATCGCCCTGTGCGCTGTGGTGGCGCTCTTGCTGCTGGTTTACATTTTTGCCCGGGTCAACCGCAAGTTGCGGAGTCTCCGCAGCCGGGAAGATGAGCTGCGGCGCAAGGCGTCGGCCCTGGTGGACAAGGCCTGGGCCCAGATGGAGCCGCTCAACCGCCTTTACGATTCGGAGATTTTTGCCCGGATGGTGACCGCCACGGTGCCCCGGCTGGAGTTTGACCCGTTTGTGAGCGAGCAGCGGCTGGAGGATTTGCGGCGGGTGTACAACTGGGACGACGCCTTCAGCGAGGGGCGCTCTGTGCTCTGCTCCCTCTCGGGGCTGATCAACGGCAACCCGTTCGTGTTCTGCCGCACCAAGCGGATGGAGTGGGGGTCGCGGACATATTACGGCCATCTGACCATCTACTGGACGGTGACGGTGCGCGACAGCGAGGGGCGGTATCACACCGAGCAGCGCAGCGAGACTCTCACCGCCTCGGTCACTAAGCCCTATCCGGAGTTCATATCCGCTTCCCGGCTCATCTACGGCAACACCGCCGCCCCCGACCTGGAGTTCAGCCGCATCCACAGCGGCCTGGCGGGCAACGAGAATTCGCGGCAGTTCCGCAGGGCGCGCCGCCGCCTGAGGCGCAAGACGCGCGACCTCAAGGGGAGCGACTATGCGATGCTCTCCAACGAGGAGTTTGAGGTGGCTTTCGACACCAGCGACCGCAACAACAATCAGCAGCACGCGCTGCTGTTCACCCCTCTGGCGCAGCAGAATCTGATGAAGCTGATGGCCGACACCGAGGTGGGCTATGGCGACGATTTCGACTTCTACAAGCGGCGGATGATCAATACGGTGTGCGCCGCCCATCTCAATGCGGCCGACATCGATATGGATGCGCGGCGCTATCGCAATTATGATTTTGAGAAGGCGCGGCGGGGGTTCATCGACATCAATGCGGAGGCTTTCCGCTCCATTTATTTCACAATGGCGCCGCTGCTGTGCATCCCGATGTATCAGCAGATCCGCCCCCGGGAGGCGATTTACGGCAGCGGCAGCCGCCCGCGCAGTTCTTTCTGGGAGCACGAGGCGCTGGCCAATTTCTGGGGGAACGACTTTTTCAAGCATCCGCAGTGCGTCACCGACTGCATTCTCAAGACTCGCGAGAGCCGCGGCGACGACGGCCGCGCGGCGCTGGAGGTGACGGCATACGGCTATTCTTGCACGCAGCGTCTGACTTTTGTGAGCGTGTTCGGGGGCGACGGTCATTTCCACGAAGTCCCGGTCTATTGGGACGAGTATTCGGAGGTGACCGGCACCGGCAAGATCGATATGCAGGAGGACGGCTCCGCCGACTCCTTCTCCAGCCAGGGGGAGCGCATCTCCCACATCAATGACTTCCTCTCCGGCGGCTACTCTCTCTACCGCCGCCACATCGCCTCGAGGTGCCGGTGAACTTAGAGTTTAGAGGGGCCGCAAGGATTCTCATCCCGCCGCCCCTCTAAACTCTACACTCTAAACTCTACACTCTCGTAGCCTTAAGCATCTCCTCCCACTCCTTCACGATGGAGCGGTCGGCAAAGTAGTCGATGCGCATCGCCTTGCGCACGCGGGCGAGGGTCTCGTTGGTGATTTCCACGGCCTTGTCGGTGCTGGTGCGGATGATGTCGTAGACAGTGTCGATGTCTTTCTCCCACTTGGCCCTCTCGGTGCGGATGGGGCTCAGGGTCTCCTCCAGCACGTTGTAGAGGAACTTCTTGCAGGTGCCGTCGCCCAGGCCGCCGCGGCGGTAGTGCTCCTTCATCTCATCCAGGCAGGAGTAGTCGGGCAGGAACTCGGCAAAGTGGGCGTCGTTGCAGAATGCGTCGAGGTAGGTGAACACCACATTGCCCTCGGTGTGGCCGGGGTCGCTGATCTGCAGGTGCTGCGGGTCGGTGTACATCTTGCCGTTGATCTGCTTCTTGAGCACGCTGGAGGGGTCGCTCAGATAGATGCAGTTGCCCAGGCTCTTGCTCATCTTGGCCTTGCCGTCGACGCCCGGCAGGCGGCGCTGCGTCTCGTTTTCGGGAATCATCGCCTTGGGCATCGCGAGCGTCTCGCCGTAGATGCGGTTGAACTTCTCCACGATCTCGCGGGTCTGCTCGAGCATAGGCAGCTGGTCCTCGCCCACAGGCACCACGGTGGCATTGAAGGCGGTGATGTCGGCAGCCTGCGACACCGGGTAGGTGAAGAAGCCGGCGGGCAGCCCCTCCTCCTCAAAGCCGCGCATCTTGATTTCCGCCTTGACGGTGGGGTTGCGCGACAGGCGGGCGGTGGTCACCAGATTGAGGTAGTAGAATGTGAGGGCGTGGAGCGCCGGCAGAGCCGACTGCACGCAGATGGTGGACTTGGCGGGGTCGATGCCCACCGAGAGGTAGTCCAGCACCACATTTATTATGTTCTCGCGGATTTTGCCGGGGTTGTCGGCATTGTCGGTGAGCGCCTGGTCGTCGGCGATGAGTATGTTGATGGAGTCGTAAAGGCCCGAGTTCTGCAGCTCGACTCTCCTTTTGAGCGAGCCGACATAGTGTCCCAGATGCAGCCGTCCGGTGGGGCGGTCTCCGGTGAGGATGATGTTTTTCTCTTTCATGGCGGCAAATTTAAGAAAAGACCACGAGCCGGCAAGAGTTTAGAGTTTAGAGTTTAGAGTTTAGAGTTTAGAGGAGTGGAGAGTTTGAAGTGGAGAGTTTGAAGTGGAGAGACTGCAAGAGATATTGGCGCATCAGATGCTTCGTCAAGCGCCATCAGGCGCTAGCGAAGGGGCCGAAGGGCAAGCCTGCAGAATAGCGGCCCCGTAGCGGCGGGGTTTGGGGCGGAGCCCCAGTATCATAGGGGCTTGGCTGGTAGAAAA
>CAZIUO010000073.1:0-6776 GCA_964542575.1 uncultured Muribaculaceae bacterium | reverse complement strand
AACGACGCCAGGAAAATAGCCATAAACCAGCTTGCCGGCTTCAAGAAGAAAAGCACTTACTGGAACTACAAACTGGACGATGAGGCCATCTGCGAAGATTCCGTAACGCAAGCGATGGAAAAAGTATATGAAAAATTCGATCCGTCCCAAGGGAACTTGCACGGACTACTCAAAACCGTCATACACAACGAAATGTATGATATCATAAAAGCAGAAGCAAATCGCCTTTCCAAAAACAGCGACTTTGATTCCGACGAGGGACTGGGTTGGGCGGAGATGGCTTCGGGTATTCCGGACTCCGCAATGAGCCATCTCAAGGAAACTCTTATTCACGCAATCGGAAATCTGGGGTCTATGGATCAGGCCATCCTCTGGTTCTACCTTGAGGATCCTAAAACTTATATACAGGAATCTGCCAGCCTATTAGGCATTAAAAAAGACAATGTCAGCCTTCGTAAGAATCGGGCCTTGGAAAAAATACGGGCACTTATGAATATGACCCGAAGTGATTATCACGATATGTTCGAAGAGCTGCCGCACTCATTCACCACTAGCCACTGTCTGAGATACATACCACCGAAGCTGGAGCTGGCACCGAAGCCGATGCCGGAACTGACAAACTTCGAATGCCCCGAATTCAATCTGGAGACCCTCGCCACCAGGATTGCGGACATAATCCGCAAGTTCAAAGGGGAAATCTGAGAAAAGGAAACAAAGCTCAGCAGAAAGACTGCTGGCGGGAATATTAATTAATAACACTAATAATTTTATGGTAAATCGTTTTATTCTGAATGAAGTATCTTACTTCGGACCTGGCGCCCGCAAAGAGTTGCCGGATGTGGTCAACCGTCTGGGACTTAAAAAAGCGCTGGTAGTGACCGACAAGGGTCTGGTTAAGTTCGGTGTGGCCAAGATGGTCACCGACGTTCTGGACGAAGCCGGCATCCCCTACGAAGTATACAGCGAAGTAAAACCGAATCCGACCGTGACCAACGTCAAGATGGGCGTCGATGCATTTGCGGCATCGGGCGCCGACTTCATCGTTGCCATCGGCGGCGGATCCAGCATAGACACGGCAAAGGGCATCGGCATTGTGACCAACAACCCTGATTTCGCCGATGTAGTCAGCCTGGAGGGATGCGCTCCCACAAAGCACAAGACCATTCCGATTATCGCCCTGCCCACCACGGCAGGCACAGCTGCAGAGACTACCATAAACTATGTTATCATAGACGAAGATAAGCACAAGAAGATGGTGTGCGTAGACCCTAACGACATCCCTTGCTGCGCCATCATCGATGCCGAACTGATGTACAGCCTGCCCAAGGGCACTACGGCCGCCACCGGTATGGATGCACTTACCCACGCCATCGAGGGCTATATCACAAAGGCCGCCTGGGAACTGTCTGACATGTTCGAAATCGAAGCCATCAGACTGATCAACAAATATCTGCGTCAGGCAGTTTATGATCCGCAGAATCCTGTCGGCCGTTCAGGTATGGCCCTGGCTCAATATGTGGCCGGTATGGCATTCTCCAATGTGGGCCTTGGTGTAGTTCACGGCATGGCTCACCCTATGGGTTCGCTCTTCGACATTCCGCACGGCGTAGCCAATGCGCTGCTTCTGCCGACCATTATGGAATACAACAAACCTGTCTGCATAGACAAATATGTAGAGATTGCCAAGGCTATGGACGCCTACAAGGAGGGTATGACAAAGGCTGAGGCCGCACAGGCCGCCTGTGATGCCGTACGTGCCCTGGCCATCGAGGTGGGCATCCCTCAGCACCTGTCAGACCTCGGCATCACCGAGAAGGATATCGACACATTGGCCGACCAGGCCATCCAGGATGTCTGCACTCCCGGCAACCCTCGTCTGGTGAGCCGTCAGGACATCGTCGAACTGTACAGGAAGGTGCTCTAACAACACCTGCCTAAAAAACGCCAAGGGGTGTGCCGCAAACTGCGACACGCCCCTTGTTGATTTTCAATGTTTATTAAGGCCGCAGCTATTTGATATACCCCAGCAGGAGGTTTTCCATCAGTTTGTAGCCTTCAAGGGTGGGGTGGACATTGTCGGCGGCGTATTCGGGGCGGATTTTGCCGTCCTCGCCGGCAAGCAGGCTGTGGTAGTCGACATATTTGATGCGGTTCTTGCGGGCATATTCCCGGAGCAGCGAGTTGAACTCGGCCACCTCGTCGGACACATCGCCCACCTCTGCGCGCCAGGGGATGTAGGTGGTGGCCAGCAGCGAGCACACGATGGGCTTGATGCCGTTGGCGCGGGCCACCTCGCACATACTCTTGATGCTGCCCACGGCCTTGGGCACGTCAATCGCGTGTCCGGGGTTGTGCGCAATGTCGTTGATGCCGGCAAGTATCACCACATATTTGGGGTGCAGATTCACCACATCCTCGCGCATACGCACCAGAATCTGCGATGTGGTCTGTCCGCTGATGCCGCGGCCGGCAAAGTTGTTGTCGGAGAAGAACGCGGGGTCAAAGTCATACCAGCTGTCGGTGATGGAGTCGCCCAGCAGCACCGCCTTGGGAGTCTTGGTGATTTGAGCGTTGGCCTCGGCGTAACGGCCGTTGCGGGCCCAGTCTTCCTGCGCAAAGGCAGAAGTCGCCCCGCACAGCAGCGCCGCCAGGGCAATAATTTTCAGAAAAGACATTTTCATAATCGGTTATTTAAGCAGTTGCTTGAGGATTTCGTTGGTCACGCGGCGGGTGGCGGTGGTGGTGGCGGTGCGGGCCGCGCTGCGCACAGCCTTGGAGGCGGCTGAAGTGGATTTGGAAGAGCTTTTCTTGCTTGAGCCTCCGGTGATGCTCTTGGCGGCCGAGGTGGCCAGACTGCGGGCAAACGAAGTCGCCGCCGCAGCCACCATTGTGCCGAAGATTGTGCGCTTGATGCTGCCGCCCTTGCTCTTGGAGGCCTCCTTGGCGCGGGCCTTCTCTTCTGCCGCGCGCTCCGCCTCCTGCTCCGCCTGCTTCTGCAGCTCCTCTGCCTGACGCTCGGCCTCTGCAGTGGCGGCCGAGAGCACTTCGTAGGCGCTCTCACGGTCAAAGAACTCCTTGTATTTCTTGATATTGTCGGGGGCGGCGTTGTTGATGTCGATGCGCTGCCCCTCGCTGATGGCTCCGATGCTGCTCAGCGGGAAGAGCATCCGCGCCCGCTCCACCATTGCCGGCGCCCCTTTCTCGTCGAGGAACGACACCAGAGCCTCGCCTGTGGCCAGCTCGGTGATGGCCTCGGCAGTGTCAAATTCCGGATTGGCGCGGAAGGTCTCGGCCGCAGTGCGCACCGCCTTCTGGTCGCGCGGAGTGTAGGCGCGCAGGGCGTGCTGCACGCGGTTTCCCAGCTGCCCGAGAATGCTGTCGGGGATGTCCGTGGGGCTCTGGGTCACGAAGTATACCCCCACCCCTTTGGAGCGGATGAGCCGCACCACCTGCTCGATTTTGTCGGTGAGTGCCTTGGGTGTGTCGGTAAAGAGGGTGTGCGCCTCGTCAAAGAAGAACACCAGCTTGGGCTTGTCCAGGTCGCCGACCTCGGGCAGCGTGGAGTAGAGCTCCGTGAGCAGCCAGAAGAGGAAGGTGGAATAGAGCTTGGGACGCAGCATCAGCTCGTCCGCCGCCAAAACGTTCATCACGCCCCTGCCCCCTTCGGTGGCGAGCAGGTCGCTCACGTCAAATGCGGGCTCGCCGAAGAAGGTGTCCGCCCCCTGGTCCTCCAGCGAGAGGATGGCGCGCTGTATGGCCCCCACGGAGGCGCTGGAGACATTGCCGTAGGTCGATGTGTAGTCGCGGGCATTCTTGCTCACGAAGTCCAGCATCATCCTCAAATCCTTGATGTCGATCAGCAGCAGGTTGTTGTCGTCGGCAATGCGGAACACAATGTTGAGCACGCCGCTCTGCACCTCGTTGAGCGAGAGCATACGGGCCAGAAGCTCGGGGCCCAGCGCCGACACCGTGGTGCGCATCGGGTAGCCCTTCTTGCCGAAGACGTCGAAGAAGCGGGTCGGGCAGCCGCCGAACTGCGGGTCGCTGATGCCGAACTCGGCGCAGCGCTTCTCTATGAAGGAGGTCTTGGACCCCTTCTGGCTGATTCCGCTCAAATCACCCTTCATATCGGCCATAAAGCAGGGGATGCCCGCCTGTGAGAAGGTCTCGGCCAGCACCTGCAGAGAGACGGTCTTGCCGGTGCCGGTCGCCCCCGCCACCAGACCGTGGCGGTTGAGCATCCTGGGTGTGAGGTAAATCGGGCCGCGGCCGCTGTGGGCCACATACATTTTGTTGTCGGAAGTATACACTGCTGCTTGATATTATCGATTAGTATTTTGCGATTTTGCGCACTACCTTGCTGATGTCGGTGTTGTCGCCGCATCCGGCGAATTCGGCTGCGCGGGCACCGCTCACATAGAGTCCCACGGGGCTGCCGGAGTGGCTGCTGAAGCTGTATGCGAAGCCGGCGGCGCGGTCAAGATAATTCACCGCCTCTGCCACCAGCATTGAATTGGCGGCATACCAGTTGACCTCCTGCTCCCCGTCGCGGGTCACAAAGACATCTTCGTAGAGCTTCTTGAAGCGGGCCTCCTGCTTTTCGTCCACGGGCACCACGGTCCACAGGCCGAGGCTTTTCTTAAGCAGGCTCTTGATCTCCTCCCAGGAGACTTCGCGGCCGGAATTCTTGAGGCCCTCGATAGTTGCGCTGAGCTGGTTTTTGGAGCAGGTCTGGCCTGCGAGCAGCTCGGGGTGCATCTCATATTTGCCGGCGCCCATCATCAGGCCGCCCGTGTCGTGGTCGCTGGTCACCAGCACCACGGCCTCGCCCGGATGCTTGCTGCAGAAATCCAGCACCAGAGCCACCGACTCGGCAAAATCGTTGACTTCGCGGAAGTTTGACGCGGCATCGTCGTTGTGGGCGGAGTGGTCTATCCTGCCCCCCTCCACCATCAGGAAGAAGCCGTTCTCATAATTGGCATAGAGGTGCTCGATGGCGGCGCCAGTGAAGTCGGCCAGGGACACCCAGTCGTCGGTGCGGTCAATTGCCAGCGGCAGCTCGTTTACAGAGTCGCTGCCCAGCAGAATGGCGCGGCGGCTGTGGTCGATGCCCGCCTTTATCTGTTCCTTGCCCACATAGACGCCGATGCCGGCATTGCGGGCCTCACTGATGAAGTCGGAGGTGCGGTAGGGCTTGTCACCCTCATAGTCGAATCCGCCGCCCGCTGCAAAGTCGATGTCGGACTTTATCAGCTGGCCGGATATGTCGTTGTAGTTGTAGCGGTAGGTTGTATGGGCGTAGAAAGAGCCGGGGGTGGCGTGGTCCACGCTCACGCTGGACACGACGCCCGCGCCGTAGCCGGCGGCCTTGGCAGCCTCGCACAGGTTCTGAATCGGCTTGCCGTCGGCATCCAGCCCGATGGTACCCTCAGTGGTCTTGATGCCGGTGGCCAGGGCGGTGCCGCCCGCCGCAGAGTCGGTCACCAGGGTGTTGGTGCAGTGGGTGGTGATTATGCTCTTAACGGGGAAGGCAGAGAAGTTGACAGGCTCGTCGGTGATTCCCAGGGCGCTGTTGTAGAGGTTGGTGGAATAGACCTGGTTGATGCCCATTCCGTCGCCGATCATAAAGAATACATACTTGACCCTCTGGGGCTTTTTGGCGTCTGCAGAGAAGATGGCCGCCGAGGCCAGGATCATTACGAGCAGCACGCGGAGAATTCTGCTGTGTGATTTCATCGCTTCAATTTAAATTCAAGCAAATTTAGAAAAAGACATCGAGACTGCAAGAGCGCGCGGCCATAAGCAAAGTGGCCCGGACAGTTACGCCCGGGCCTCAAACACACTCATTGAAAAAGTTTACCTATGCTACTCGGTAATGTGCATATTTATGGTTACGACCACCTTGTGGTTCTTGTATACGAAGCAGGGGCGGATTGTGTAGGTCTTGCCCACCTCCACGTTGGCGGCGTTCACGCCCAGCTGGAATGTCCAGCTCGAGGTGTTGTACTCGGTGAACACGGTGGGATTGTTGCCCCAGGTGGTCACCTTGCCTTCGCCGTCATACCAGAAGCCGTAGCCGTTGGCGCTGTAGGCATAAGACACCGTGCCGTCTGCCTCGAGGCTGCCGAACCAGACCTCGCCCTTCTTGTAGTTGCTGCGGTCGGCGGCAATCTTGGAGGCGATTTCCGAGGGCTGCATCACAAACGCCTTGCCTATCGTCACGTAATCCTCGTCGTCGAAAGAGAGCGAAGGGCCGGCATAGCCGTCTGCCACAGACACGTCGATGTCCTTGACAATCTCGGCGTCGCTCACAGTCTCGCTGCCGTCAAAGTGGATGGTGCCGTAGAGGTCGGTGCCGCTGATGCGGATGCGGTAGGGCCACTGCGCGTCGTTGGTGTCGTCCTCATCCCAGCTGTGGCCGTAATATTTGGTGGGGGTGCAGGCCACCACCATCCAGAGCTTGGCCGTGCCTGCGGGGACATCCCACGCGGCGGTGCCCTTGAGAGAAGAGCCCACGAACACGGGCTCGCTGTAGACCCGCTCCTCATTGCCAAGCAGAGCCACATAGCCCACATACCAGCCCGCCTTGGAGGCGTCGACCTTGGTGGTGTTGTAGCCCGCCGCATTGGGCAGACCCTCGAACTCGGTGCTGATAGCCGACGAGCCTTCGGGCACGCTCAGGCGGATAACATTGAAGCCGGTGGCCTCGGGAGCGCGGCCGTAGCCGACCTTCTGCCAGCCGTTGCCGTCGTCGCTGCTGACCCAGCCCAGCTTGC
>CAZIUO010000072.1:0-7065 GCA_964542575.1 uncultured Muribaculaceae bacterium | reverse complement strand
AAAAGCCAGCCAGGTAGAGTTTAGAGTGTAGAGTTTAGAGTGTAGAGTTTAGAGTGTAGAGTTTAGAGTTGAGAGGGGCGGCACTTGCTGCCCCTCTTGCTTTTACGGTTTTCGGCGCTGTAGCGGGAAAGTCAGAAGCGGAGGCGGGAGAAGGTCAGGCGGCCCAGGGAGCGCAGATAGCGCATCACAATGCTGCCGTAATAAAGCCCGACATCATTGCTCTCATCTTCGAAAGAAGAAATCTCCACATCGCCCTTCAGGCGGCGGAAATCCCGCTTGGCCTGCCACACCGCCTTGAAATAACTCCAGCGGCCCGAGAAAAGATACACCAGCGAACTGCAGCAATCCATAAGGCTGCGCACCAGCAGCACCCGCCGCCGCTGCTTGAGGGGCAGGTTCTTGTGCAACATCAGCAAACTGTTGCGGTAATTGAGATAGAGCTTGCGGGGGCTGGCGGCATCGAGACTGCCGGCGCCCACGTGATACACCACCGATTCGGGCACCGCCCAGACCTGCTGGCCCACAAGCTTGGCCCTCCAGCAGAAGTCAATCTCCTCCATATGGGCGCGGAACACCTCGTCCAGCCCGCCCAGATGATGATAGAGCGAGCTGCGCACCATCATACAGGCCCCGGTGGCCCAGAAGCACTGCACAGGCTCGTCGTACTGCCCGCAGTCGCGCTCAACATTGGAGAGGATGCGGCCGCGGCAGAAGGGGTAGCCGTAGCGGTCCAGAAAACCGCCCGCCGCCCCGGCATATTCAAAGAATTCGCGCCGCTTCTCGCTCAATATCTTGGGCTGGCACACCCCCGCCTCGGGGTTGTCCTCCATAAAGGCGACCAGGGGCTCCAGCCACCCGGGCGAGACCTCGACATCTGAGTTGAGCAGCACATAATAGTCGGCGTCAATCTGCTGCAGGGCACGGTTGTAGCCCGCGGCAAAGCCGTAGTTCTGATCCAGTTCCACAATTCCGACCCCGGGGCAGTTGGCCCGCAGCCAGGGCACCGAATCGTCGGTGGAGCCGTTGTCGGCCACCACCACAAAAGCGTTTTGAGAGGGGGTATTTTGCAACAGAACCGGCACGAACCGCTCCAGGAGGGAGCGGCCGTTCCAGTTGAGTATAACTATCGCAACATCCATAGATTAGCACTCCGCGGTGGCGGCGTTGATCTTCTTGAGCATTGCGAACATAATGGCAGCCGCAATCAGGCAGAGAGCCATCAGGATGCCCCAGTTGGCCCACAGAGGCACTTTATTCCAGAGCAGGCCGGGGATGGAGCTGAGGTAGTTGCCCACCGCGGTGGCGGCGAACCACAGACCCATCATAAGCCCCTTGACCTTGGGAGGCGCTACCTTGGTGACGAACGAGATGCCCATCGGGCTCAGGAGCAGCTCGGCGAATGTCAGCACCAGATAGGTGCCCATAAGCCACTGCGGCAGCACGGGGTCGGGAGAGACGGTGCCCTGCAGCTCGGCGGGAGAGGGCTGCCCTTTGGAGGCGAGTATCATTATCAGATAGCCGGCAGCGGCCACAAGCATACCCAGCCCGATCTTGAAGGGGGCGGAAGGTTCGCGCCCTGCGGGGTGCTTGTCGTCTTTCTTGGCTGCCAGAGAGCTGAAGATTGCCATTGAGATGGGGGTCAGAGCCACCACAAAGAAGGGGTTGAACTGCTGGAACAGCTGGGGCTGGATGCCGAGCTCGGGATCCATACCCTTGTAGAGCAGCAGCGCGCCGCCCCACAAAGCTGCCGTGGCCACGCCGTTAGCGATTTTGCCGCCGGTCTTTTCAGACTGGAAAATGCCGAACAGAGTGTAGACCGACACAGCAATCATAGCCAGAATCCAGATGTTGAAGCCCAGACGGGGCCATCCGGTGACGGTGGCCTGAGTGTAGTCGCGGGCAAACCAGGTGAGCGACTGGCCGTTCTGGTGGAATGCCATCCAGAAGAAGATGACCACTGCAAACACCATACAGAGGGCCACGATGCGGTCCTTGGTCTGCTTGGGGGTGAGCTCCACGGCGTTCTCGGTTCCCGCGCTCTTCTGCTGCTTGGCGTTGACGTCGGCGTGGGCAAACCAGCTGCGGGTGCACAGATATATCAGCATAGAGACGATCAGCGACACGCAGGCCACTGCAAATCCCATATTGTACGACGATGAGAGGTTGGTGATGTAATACTGGCAGAAGTCGCCCAGAGGCATCGAAGCCGCGTCGCCGGGCATCTGGGATGCCAGATTCTGCAGCACGGCGGTGTTGTCGGCAGAGATGGTGCCGCCCAGATACTGGTGCGCCAGGGCGGGGATGTCGGCCTTGTAGATGAGGCCGGCCTTTGCCATAAAGCGGTTGGTGATGGCGGTGGCGGCTGCGGGAGCGAACATCGCGCCGATGTTGATGGCCATATAGAAGAGGCTGAAGGCGGAGTCGCGCTTTGCGGCATACTTGGGGTCATCGTAGAGGTTGCCCACCAGCACCTGCAGGTTGCCCTTGAACAGGCCGGTGCCCACCGCAATCAGCAGCAGCGCCCCTATCATAAGGGTCACGCCCAGCGCATTGGCGGGGGTGGGTATGGAGAGGGCCACATAGCCCAGGAACATCACCACCACGCCGGTGACGACGCATTTGCCGTAGCCGATCTTGTCTGCGATGATGCCGCCGACTACCGGGAAAAAGTAGACCAGCGCCAGGAACACGGCATAAACGGTGCTCGCAAGAGAGCCCTGCCAGCCGAACTTGGCCTGCAGAAAGAGCATAAAGATGGCGAGCATCGTGTAATAGCCAAAGCGCTCGCCGGTATTTGCCAGCGCCAGGGCGAACAGTCCTTTAGGTTGATTTTTAAACATATCTCTTTGTCTTATACGGGATTACTATTTTGCGGGGACGTTTTCGAGCACCTTCACTACAAAGTCCCAGAACTTGCCCACGGACTCCACGTTCACGCGCTCGTCGGGGGAGTGGGGAGAGCAGAGGGTCGGGCCTATGGAGACCATATCCAGCCCCTTGTAGGTGGCGCCGATTATGCCGCACTCAAGGCCGGCGTGAATGGCCGCCACAATGGGCTCCTTGCCGTACATATCGTGGTAGACGCGCTGCATCACCGCCAGGATGGGCGACTTCATATTGGGCTGCCAGCCGCTGTAGCCGCCGGTGTATTCCACCTTGGCGCCGGCAAGCTCCATCACTGCGCGCATACTCTCTGCAAGATAGTCCTTGGCGGTGTCCACCGAGCTGCGCAGCAGGCAGTCGATGTCGATGCTGCTGCCGTTGGAGCGGACCATCGCCAGGTTGTTGGAGGTCTCGGTGAGGCCGGGGACATCGGCGCTCATTCGGATCACGTTGTTGGGGCAGCCCAGCACCGCCTTGACCATTCTGAGGGCGACGTCGCCGCTCATTACGGGAGCGGGCGCAGCCTCGGCGGCAAAGATTTCAACGCCGGGGTCGATGCTGCCGATTTCTCCCTTGACGGCGGCGAAGGTCTCGCTCACGATGCTCTGCAGCCGCTCCTGCTGCCCTGCGGGGACAGCCACCACGGCCACGCTCTCGCGGGGGATTGCATTGCGCAGCGAGCCGCCGGCAATCGACGCCAGGCGGGCGCCGCAGTCGCGCAGCAGGGGCAGCAGCACGCGGGCCATTGCCTTGTTGGCATTGCCGCGACCCTCCGCGATGTCCATTCCGGAGTGGCCGCCGCGCAGCCCCTTGACGGTGATTTCGAAGAACTTGCTCCCCTTGGGGGCGTCTTCTGTGGTGTAGGGGAAGCTGTAATGGGCGTCCAGACCGCCGGCGCAGCCCACATATATCATCCCTTCTGTCTCGGAGTCGAGGTTGAGCAGGATTTCTCCGTGCAGCTTGTCGCTCTCAAGGCCGAACGCGCCGGTCATTCCGGTCTCCTCGTCCACTGTGAAGAGGGCCTCGATGGGGCCGTGGCGCAAGTCCTTGGACTCCAGGATGGCCATTGCGGTGGCCACGCCCATTCCGTCGTCGGCGCCGAGGGTCGTGCCGCGGGCCTTGACCCACTTCTGACCGTCTATCTCATATTCGTAAGCCTCCACGGGGTCTTTCTCCCAGTCGTGAGGGGTGTCGGCATTATTCTGCGGCACCATATCCAGATGCCCCTGCAGTATCACCCCCTTGCGGTTTTCCATACCGGGAGTGGCCGGTTTGCGGATTATTATGTTGCCCAGCGGGTCGCGGTAGGTCTCCAGACCCAGGCTGCGGCCGAACTGCTCTGCGAACTCCACCGCCTTTATCTCCTTCTTCGAGGGGCGGGGCACCTGCGTGAGAGCGTAGAAGTTTTTCCAGACTCTCTCGGGCTTAAGTGATGCTATGCTCATAATGTTTCTGTTTGATTATTTCACGGGGAATGACAGTGTCTCGCCAAACTGGTAGATGGGGATGCGGGTCTGCATAAGCATACTCTCGCCGTCCATCACGCGGGCCGTGGCGGTGCGGGGCACGCGGTAGAAGATGCCGCCGCTCCTCTCGGAAGCGGAGATGGCCGCCAGGTCGTCAAGCTCCAGGTCCAGCACTATGGGGCGGCCGGAATAGTCGCTCGCGGGGAGCAGGCCGTCGGTGTCGGAGAGGCGGAAGGCGACATATTTCTGCTCTTTGCGGTCGGCCTGCGGCACTACGTCAAAGTTCATTGTCTGCACCGACTCCACGGTGGTGCCGTAGAAAAGGCTCATATACTCCTGCTCCATTCGCAGCAGCTCCTCAATCGCGGCCTGCATAGCCTCGCCGCTGTAGGTGGCGTCGGTGTCGCCGGTCACGATGGCCATACGCATACTGCGCAGGCGGAATATGGTGGCGGCAGTCTCGGAAGCCTTTTTCTCTGCCGACTTCTCCACCACCTGGCTCTGCGATACGGCCACCTGCTCATATCCGGCGGCGGTCTTCACATTCTTGTAGAGGGTGGTGGTAGTGGTGGAGAGGTTGTCCTCCGCATCCTTGCCGGCAAACTGGTCGGCGCCCGCCAGAGAGGGGAAGCGCCAAACCTCATCCTTGCCCGTGTAGGCGTCGGAGGCCACCACCAGGCCCTGCGAGCAGAGCTGCAGGAAGCTCTCGCCCGAGCCCTTGAGGTTCACCGAGTAGCGCACGGTGGGGTCGGCCTCCAGATAGGGGGTCAGCTGGATGGACTTGAGGTAGTAGGTGACCTCATTGGAGGTGCGGGCCTCGCTGCCCATATACTTCTTGGCATACTGGGCATAGGGGCCTGCGATGAAATCCTGACGCACCGCATCCACCCTGAAGGTGATGGCGGTGACGGGGAGCGAATATACTACCGAACCGGAAGGGGCGCTCTTGCCGCTGGTGAGGGCCTGAGCCCCGGCGGGGACTGCAGAGGCCGCAATCAGCGCCGCTGCAATAAGTTTCAAAGTGTGTTTCATATCTGTATCTGTCTATTTTTCTTTATTGTAAGGCCACAGGTTTTTCCAGCGGCGATGGCTCCAGAGCCAGTTTTCTTTGCGGCTCAGGATGTCCCGCTCCAGGTTGGAGGCGTAGGTGGCGGTGATGCCGCCCTTGTCTACAAGCGAAGCGTCAGAGCAAATTTGAGAAATTTTGATGACATATTTGCCTCTTTTGACTCTGTCGAGGTAAACATACATCACCGGGAGGTGCAATTTGCGGGCGATGGCCTCCGCGCCGCCGACCCATTCGGTGTCCAGCCCCAGGAATTTGCAGGTGTGCTCCGCCCCGCCGTAGGGGTACTGGTCGGAGATGAAAAAGTAGATGCGACGCTCGTTTTTGTGCCCCAGCATAAAGCGCAGAATCTTGTGGGAGGCCACCAGGCTCTCCTCTTTGTGGAGCCTGACGCGCCGCAGCACCAGGAACAGCTGCTCCGACAGGGGGTCGTGCAGCGTCTGGTAGGCCACCGTCATCTCGTCGCAGCTGAAGGCGGGCTGCCGCATATAAAAGGGGAGGTCGCTGGCCAGCTCCCAGTTGCCGGTGTGCGAGAGCAGCACCACCACGCTGGGGGAGGTCCGGTAGGCCTCGTTGAGCACCCGCTCGCTCTCGGGGTCGATGGAGTAGAAGCCGCGGCGGCATATATGGCGCCCGCTGCGGGTCATTGACCACACCATCTCGCACACCTGGTCGGCGAGGTACTGATAGTAGCGGCGGGCAATCTGCCGCTTCTCCTGCGCCGGCATATCGGGAAAGGCCCCATTGAGGTTGGTCATTATCACATCCCTGCGGTATTTTGCCACATCCCGCAGCAGAAAGGCGATGATGTCGGCAAAAAGGTAGTGCACGCGCAGCGGCAGCAGGCTCAGCAGGTAGAGCGGCAGGGAAATCAGTATCGCTAAAAAACGGTGCATATCACTTGGCAAGCAGCGGGGCGGCTGCGTCTTTGGCGCTCAGAATCACTTCGGAAGGGTCCAGCATCCATTCGATGCCGATCGTGGGGTCGTTCCAGCGGATGCTCCCCTCCGACTCGGGGGCGTAGTAGTTGTCGCATTTGTACTGGAAGATGGTGCCGCTCTCGAGGGTGGCGAAGCCGTGGGCAAAGCCGCGCGGGATGAAGAACATCCGCTTGTTGGCGGCCGAGAGTTCCACGGAGACATATCTGCCGAACGTGGGGGAGCCGGGGCGGATGTCCACGGCGACGTCCTGCACCCTGCCCTGCACCACCCGCACCAGTTTGGCTTGGGCGTGTTCTCCCTTCTGGAAGTGGAGGCCGCGCAGCACTCCGCGTTCTGCGGAAAAAGACTCGTTGTCTTGCACAAAGGTGACGGGGGCGACGTTTGCGGCGAATTCTCCGGCGCGGAAGGTCTCGAAGAAGTAGCCCCGGCTGTCGCCGAACACGCGGGGTTCCAGGATTACCGGCCCTTCGATATCTGTCTTGATATAATCCATTGTTGCTCGATTATAAACCCCCAAATTTACAAAATATTATAAATTTGCACCCATTAGAGTTTAGAGTGTAGTGTTTAGAGTGTAGAGGAGTGGAGTGAAAGTCTACGATACAACGAGACTGAGAGTTAGTCTGGAAGTGAAGAAGACTACAAGATATTTCGGCGCATCAAAGCTACGCCTAAAGGGGATTCGGGGCTGTTTCTTCGCTGCACTGCT
>CAZIUO010000071.1:0-7524 GCA_964542575.1 uncultured Muribaculaceae bacterium | reverse complement strand
AAAAACAAACGCCTTCGGATTCTCGGCATTTTTACCTATATTTGCGGCCCGATATTGTTTCGTGTCCGGTCCGGTAGCTCAGCTGGATAGAGCAACAGCCTTCTAAGCTGTGGGTCTTGGGTTCGAATCCCAACCGGATCACAAATAAGAGGCGCCGTATGGAAGGCAAGAACACAAACGCGGGAACCCGTTGCACGGGTTCCCGCGTTTGTGTTTTTCATTGGGTCTGAATTTCCTTTTACATATATTTGCCTTGTATTAACAAATTAAAACAACATCTTATGAGAAAATTTTTGATTACACTTGTTGCTTTAACATTTGCGACACTTTCTGCATTTGCGACCATTCACATTGCCAGAGAAAAAATCAAACAGTGTCCTGTATGCAGAAATGCGTATTCACCCGACGACATAGAAGTGCTGCAGGATGGCTATGTTCATACTTGCCAATATTGTGGAACGGTAACTGAAAGCAGCAATGCCGACAGTGAAGAATAAACGACTTATTATAGCGTTTCTGGCAGCGCTATTGCCGCTGGGGGCGTTTGCGCAGGAAGTACTGGAGCAGTCGGTGGTTACGGCCCGGGCAAGCGGAATAAGCGTAAGCGGCAATCTCATAACATACGATGTTTCAAGAGACTCCCTCGCCGCCGCAAAGAGTCTCGGCTCCCTGATGACAAGTATGCCGCTTGTGACATACGACAACATCACAAAGAACCTCAGCGTGGACGGCAGCAGCAATGTCTGCATACTTCTTAACGGCAAGAAAAGTCTGGTGATAAATGCAGGCAACTACAGCTACATATCGGAGCTGCTGCGCGGCCGGCACCTCAAATCCATAAAGATAGACACAGCGCCGCAGGGCATCTACTACGGCTACAGCGCAGTGATAGACATCACGGCCGGCGGCAGTTTTGCGGATTTCTACGCCGCATCGGCCGAGGCATATATGCGCACCGACCGCAGCATAAGCCCCGCGGTTTCATTTACCGGCAGCACCGGGCGCCTCACAAGTAACGTTTCATACAAGGGCGACTTCACGGACCGCCTTCCCGAATGGCACACCACAGAAAGCCGCATGTCCGGCATGGGGGAGCCGCTGTATATGGCCTCTGACACAGTCAATGCCAAAACCTCCTCCGCCCACAACGTTGCGCTGGACCTGAGCTACGACATCTCCGAGAAGGACCTGCTGTTTGTGGGCGGCTCATTCGGATTCTCATCTTCCGAGAGCGAAGTTTCCAGCCTGAGCAATTACGGCGGAACAGCCCTCTTCAGCAAAGACATAAACTCCGGCGTCGGTCGCCAAGGGGCCGGCAGCATCTCCTATCAGCACTATTTTGACACCGAACTGGAAAAGCTGCTTTCGTTGCAATATTCCATCGATGCGAGCCTTACGTCCAACACTTACGGGCGGACCGCATCCGACAACAGGTACACAGACCGGCAGCAGACTGTTTCTGCAGACTATCTGCACACGGCAAGCCCCACCTTCAGCTGGAATCTCTCTTCCGCCTGGTTTAACCGCAGTTACGGCAGTACGAGCGGGGGAAGCGGCATTCTGGACCACCGTCAAGATGTGCTCCGCAACGAGTTCAACGCCACAAAAAGGGCGGGCAAGCTGATGCTTACGGCCTTGGCGGCCTATGACTACACATTCGACAAAGCTGACTTTTACAACGGAGAGGCGCCGGTTAAGGAGAGCTACGGACTGCTGCGCTATCAGCTGCGCGCCACCTGGTTCCCCCGCATCGGGCACTCACTGTTGGTGAGCGCCTCAAGGGATGTCTACCGCCCCGACATCGCACTGCGCAACCCGTACAGCGACGAGTCCGTATATGGTGCTGTAACCCGGGGCAACCCCCTGCTGGGCAACGAGAAAATCAATCAGGTTCTGGCAAAATACACCTATATGCGCGGTGCAAAATTGTCCGCCAGCCTGACCTTCACCTACCGTGGCAGCAGCGACGGCATTCTGGCCACGACCAGCCTTCTGGACGACGGCCGGCTCTGCTACAGCTACGAGAACGGCATCGGGCAGAGTTATTTTGCGCTCTCTCCCGGCTTTATGTGGCGCCCGGGCAAGAATGTGATGATAAACGCTTATTACCGCATCGGACAGAGCCGCTTTACACGGGACGGGGAATCCATATCTTACATAAGCCACGCCGCCAATGTCTATTCCAACATCGGCCTGTGGAATGGCGGTCAACTCTCCCTGCTGGCAACCCTTATGACCCCGGCGGAGATGCAGGACGCCTCATCGGCACAGACCCTGCGCCTGCACTATCTGGTGGACGGCCGCCTCAGCCTGACCCAGAAGATAGGGCAGTCGCTGATTTTGGGAGGGTATATTGACAACCCCTGGTACAGCCGCACCGACCGTATCACGGAATACAGTGCAGCAGGTGTGGACTTCTACTCGGTAAACAGCTTGCAGGCACGGACTTTAGGGCTGTTTGTCCGCTGCACCTTCGGCAACCTCGGCGCCAAAGTCAAGCAGAACTCCCGCCTTATTTCCGACACAGACCGCACCAAACCCCGCCCGTAGGCTATTCGTAGCGCAGGGCGTCGATTGGGTTGAGGCCGGCGGCCTTCTTGGCGGGATACCAACCGAAGAAGACGCCCGTCACGGTGCAGACCGCAAAAGACAGCACGATGGAGGAGACCGAAACCGCCGTGGCCCAGCCGAACAGACTCACCACCTTGGAGGCGACGACCCCCAGAATCACTCCGATTATGCCTCCCGTCACGCTGATTATTATGGACTCGATGAGGAACTGCAGCAGTATGTGACGCCCTTTGGCGCCGATGGACATTCTGAGGCCGATTTCGCGGGTGCGCTCGGTGACCGACACATACATTATGTTCATAATGCCGATGCCGCCCACCAGCAGCGAGATGCCCGCCACGCAGGCCAGCAGAATGGTGAGCATATTCATCACGGAAGACATCGTCTCCATCATCTCCTGCTGGCTGCGCACATTGAAGTCGTTCTCCTCGCCGATCTCGATGCCGTGGTTGATGGCCAGAATCTCGGAAATCTCGCTGATGGCCGCATCGGTATATTCCTCGCTCAGCGCGGAGCAGGTTATCTGGTGCAGATAGTTGATGGCCAGCAGCCTCTTCTGCACCGTGGTGTAGGGGGCGAAAATCACATCGTCCTGATCCTGACCCATAGTGTTGTAGCCCTTCGATGCCAGCACCCCCACAATCTTGAAGGGGATTGAATTGAAGCGGATTACCTGCCCCAGCGGGTCGGCACCCTCGCCAAACAGCTCGTTGACCACGGTCGTGCCCACCACGCACACCTTGTCGGCATACTTGATGTTGCTTTCGTCGAACAGGGCCCCCTCCTCCACCGTGTAGTCGCGGATTTCCATATAGTCATCGGTGATGCCGTACATTGTGGTGGGGGTGTTCTCAGCCCCTTTGATAGCCTGTCCGCTGGCGGTGACCACGGGAGATATCTCCGCGATGTAGCTGGTCTCGTCGCGCAGCGAATAATAGTCGCGCAACTTGAGGGTCTGCATATTGGACTTGTCCTGCCGCACGCCGCCGAAGTTGCCGTTGCCCGGCATCACCATTATCACATTTGTGCCCATCGAGCCGATTTCGTCGCGGATGCTCTTTTTGGAGCCGTTGCCGATGGCCAGCATTGTGATGACCGACGCCACGCCTATTATTATGCCCAGCATCGTGAGGAATCCCCTCATCTTGTTGTTGAGCAGTGCCTTGATTGCTATTGCAAACAGATTCGCATAATTCATAGCCTAATCCTCCTCTTTGGGCAGGGCGGCCAGAGTCTCGGCCGCCGATGCGATTTTAGGGTTCACGGTGTCGCTCACAATCTTTCCGTCGCGCAGTGTGATGGTGCGGCTGGAATAATCGGAGAGCTCGGGGTTGTGGGTCACGAACACGATGGTCTTGCCCTTGGCGTGCAGCGCCTGGAACAGCGTGAGAATCTCGTATGAGGTGCGGGTGTCCAGATTGCCGGTGGCCTCGTCGGCCAGAATCATCACCGGGTCGTTGACCAGCGCACGGGCAATCGCCACCCTCTGCTGCTGGCCGCCTGAGAGCTGGTTGGAGCGGTGGTTCATGCGTGCCTCCAGCCCCACCATCTTGAGTGCCTCCACAGCCATCTGCCGGCGCTGCGCCGCATTGTATTTGCGGTTGTAGAGCAGCGGCAGCTCCACATTCTCTATGGATGTAGTCTTGGGCAGCAGGTTGTACGACTGGAATATGAAGCCGATTTTGCGGTTGCGCAGCGTGGCGCGGTCGTTGGCCCCCATCTCGCGCACACTGACCCCGTCGAGATAATATTCGCCGGAAGTGGGGACCTCCAGGCAGCCCAGAATATTCAGCAGGGTCGATTTGCCGCTGCCGCTGGTGCCCATTATGGTCACGAACTCGCCGCTGTTGATGGTAAAGTTGAGGCCGCGCAGGGCGTGCACCACCTCGTCGCCCACGGGGAAGTCCTTCCGGAGATTCTCCACTCTTATGATTTCTGCCATAAACGGGCTCTATTTGGTTCTGACATTATTGCCCTGCTCTGGACGCTTGGGCATAAACGGATTGCTGCCGCCGCTCTGGGTGCTGCTGCCGGACTCCTGCTTCTGCTGCAGGGAGATGCCCGTGATCACATTGTCGCCATTCTTGAGCCCGCTTGTAATCTCGGTGTAGACACCGTCGGTGTCGCCGGTGGTCACCGCCACGGGCGCCGGCTTGCCTTCCGAATCCAGTGTCCAGACGCACACGTCGGGCACTTCGCCGCTGTAGTCATCCACGGTGAAGCGCAGCGCGCGCACCGGCACCACCAGCACATTCTCCTTGTTGACGGTGTAGATTGTAACGTTTGCCGTGAGGCCGGGCTTGAGCTTGAGGTCGGGGTTGGGGGCATCCACAACCACCTCGTAGGTCACCACATTGGAGGTGACGGTGGCGTTCAGGCGGACCTGGGTCACGGTGCCGCTGAAGGTCTCGTCGGGATAGGCATCCACCTCGAAAGTGGCGCTCTGACCCTCGCTCACCTGCCCGATGTCCGCCTCGTCCACATCCACAATCACGCGCATTGCGGTCAGGTCGTTGGCGATGGTGAAGAGCGTAGGGGTGCTGAAGCCGGAGGCCACCGTCTGTCCCTCGTCCACCTCGCGGGTCAGCACCACGCCGTCCACGGGAGAGTAGATCCAGGAGTAGCCCATATTCTTCTCCGCCTTGGTGTAGTTGGAGTAGGACTGGCTGTAGCTGGCCTTGGCCCTGTCATAATTATATTTATAGGTCTCATAATCCTGGGAGCTGATGAGGCCCTTCTCGTAGAGCCCGGCATAGCGGTCCAGGAGGGTTTTCTGATAGTTCATCTCTGTCTCGGCGCTGGAGAGCGACGCCTTGGCGCTGGAGAGCTCCTGCTGCAGCACGCTGCGGTCGATTTCCGCAATCAGGTCGCCTTCCTTCACCACGGAATTGTAGTCCACATAGATTTTGTCTATGATGCCGGAGACCTGTGTGCCGACAGTGACGGTCTTGACAGGCTCCACAGTGCCCGTGGCGGTGATGCTCTTGGAGATGGTGGAGTAATTTGCGGGGGTTGTCTGATACCAGACCCCGGTTTCGCCCCCTTTGCAGCCGGCAAGCAGCAGCAGAGTGCAGGTGAGTGTAGTTATCTTTTTCATATAAGTCAGTTGTTCATATAAAGCTTAAGGATTTTTTCGCTCAGCAGAGCCTTGTAGCGGGCCTGCAGCAGCGACGATGAGGCGCTGCGGTAGTTGTTGAGCGCGGAGAGCAGCTCCACGGTGTTCTTGATGCCGGCGGCAAACTGCTCGCTGGCCAGATTGTACGACTCGGTGGCCTCTTCCATCTGCACGGTGGCGGAGGACATCTGCGCCTCGGCCGCCACGGCATCGTTGTATGCCGACTCCACGGTGCTGAGTATCTGCTTGCGCACGCTCTCGCTCTGCAGGCGGGCGTTGGAGAGGTTGATTTCTGCCTTCTCCACAGAAGAGCGCACCTGCCGGCCGTTGAAAATGGGGACGCTGAGGTTGAGGCTGACGCTCTCGCTGAGCTTCTTGTTGACCTGGTCCACAAAGCTGATGCCCGTGCCGCTCTGATAGCTGGTGCCGGCGGCCGCCCCCAGCGACAGCGAGGGGAGGTAGGAGCCCTTGGCCGCGGAGAGGGCATATTCCGCCGCCGAGATGTCCGACTCGCTGCCGCGCATCATCGGCAGGCTCTCCAGCGCCGCCTCGTAGGCCTGCTGCAGGGTGGGCAGCGACTCCAGCTGCACATAGTCGGCATTGTCGTAGCTTATGTCAAACTCCTCTTCGGGCCCCAGCTCCAGCAGCTGCTTGAGGCTCAGGCGGTCGGTCTCCAGAGAGGTCCGGGCCAGCACCACCGAGTAGTTGTCGGATGCATTCTGGGCGGAGAGCTGCTTGAGCTCCACCTTGGATATGGCGCCCGAGCCGTACAGCGCCTCGCCGCGCTCCAGCTCTGCCTTGGAGAGTTCCGCCGTGCTCTCTTTGAGGGTGAGCGCCTCCTTGTCGTAGAGAATCTGCAGATAGGCGGTGATGATGCTCAGCTGCAGGTCAAACTTCTGCTGCTCCACATCATAGCCGGCCGATTCTGCGGCGGCCTCTGCCTGACGGATGTTATTGCGCAGCTTCCCCCCGGCAAAGAGGGTCATCGAACTGCTCAGACTAAAGGTATTCTGCATTGTGGCGTTGTTCCCCTCCTCGTTGAACTCGTTGTACGAGGCGGTGTTCTGGAAGGAGAAGCTGTTGTTGTTGCCAAAGTTGAGGGTGGGATACACGGCTGCGCGGCTCTGCAGCACATCCACCTGGCTGCTTTGCAGCGAGAGCTGCTTCATCTGCAGCTGGATGCTGTTTTCCAGCGCATAGTCTATGCACTGCTGCAGGCTCCAGGGGCTCTGTGCCGATGCGGATAGCGGGGCGGCTGCCGAGAGGAGCAAAAGTGTAAGCTGTCTAAATTTCTTTTTCATAACAGCACTTTGACTGCGGCGGGGGGTGAAAGTTTGAATTTCTGCCGCAAATTTTCTTTTCGCGGGCAGAATTTGTTAATTTAAGGGTTACGAATTAAAAGCACGCCTTATGAAAAAGAAAACCCGCCTCACCTGGAATCTGATAGCGACTGCCCTGCTGATAGTTATAGCGCTGTTTCTGGTTGCGCACAAGCACGGCTCAAAAAAGGCCGGCAGCGAATATTTTCTGTTTGACAATCCCGAGTGGGTGGCCAATTGCGACAGCACCGCCTTTTATGTGGTGGGCACCGACCGCGAGAGCGATGTGCAGGCGCAGCGGGAGGGTTATGTAGATGTCGGGGGGTATCTGACGATTCTCAAGGCCGACGCGCCCGTGGCGGGTGCGCCGCTGAAGCCGATACTCAGTGCAAAGGAGATTGTGGATAATTACGGGGCGGGATCGACGAATGATATTTATATCAGTCTTCTGCCGAGTGCCGATGATCCGTCGGTGCTGGATTTCGAGTTCCATTTCAATGGCGAAGATGCTCCCGAGCA
>CAZIUO010000070.1:0-7582 GCA_964542575.1 uncultured Muribaculaceae bacterium | reverse complement strand
TCGGCTGTCGGGGCCGCAGAAGAATCGGCTCCCTGCAGGGGCGGCAGGGCCGCGGCGGTGTCCGGAGCCGCCTTCCCGGCGCCGGAGAGCGCCTTGGGCAGGCTGAACGAAGGCTTGGGCTGCGCCTTGCGCTCTGCCTCGGCAATCGAATCGGCCGCGTGTGCCGCGAGCGAGTCGGGCGCCGCCAGCGAATCCTGCGCCGCCTTTTCAGCCGCAGCGCGCTGTGCCGCCTCGGCAGCGCTTATGCTGTCCTGCATCTTCTTGAGGGCAACCTCCTTGCGCTTCTGATACGCCTTGTACTCGGGCAGCTTTTCGATGGCCTCCTTGAGCTCCTGATCTTTCTTGGCCTGGGCCTTCTTGTCGGCCTCGCCTATTGCATCGAAGGTGACCTGCTGCATCGCCTCCTCGCTGTCCTTGCGCTGCTCATCGGTGATGTCGCAGGCGAGGACTGTGTAGAAATGCAGGGTGTCGGCACGTATGAACATCGTGTCCACCTCCTTGTCGGTGTTCTCCCCCACGAATACCGCCGCAGGGTCCAGGAAAAGGGTCGCGTATATGTTGTTCACGCTGTCGGTCGAGACATCTCCGGCATCGGAGACAAAATAGACCTTATGCAGGGAGTCCAGCAGCTGAACATCCTTGCGCATATGCCCCAGACGCGTGTGCTGCCAGTAGCGCAGGGTGTCGCACCAGGCCTCGTAGTCGGGGTTGTCCATATACACATTCGTGTCAAAATAGACCACGCCGCTGTCCTTCATATACCAGCCGTACTCACCGCGGATGTACACGTCGTTTTTCCACATCTGCGTCTTCTTGCCAAAGTAGGCCTTGCCCTCGTTGGTGTCGTAGTCAAGGCTGGCGGTCTTTATGAAGAGGCTGTCGGTGAACATCTCCACGTTGTCCTCAAAGCGGCAGATGCCCGTCTTGGCGTCGTAGATGCCGCGGTCGCTCTCGATCACCTCCCCCTTGGCGGTCTTCATCGCCCCGCCGAAGGAGAATTTGGCCACGCTGTCCTGGGTGTTGTAGTCCAGATATTTAGTGCGCAGAGTGTTCTTGTCCTTGTCGTAAACCTCAACCAGCTCGCCGCGGAAGCGGGCCAGGTTTTCGTCGGCATAGTAGATTACATTGTCGCTGGTGATGACGGTCTTGTCGTGCACCAGCTTGACGTTGTCGTAGGCCTCTATCTGATTGAAGCTGACATTCCAGATGGCGGAGTCGCAGAACATATAGGCGCCGTTGTGCAGGAATGTGGCGGGACCCTTGACCTCGCGGTACTCGCGGTGCCCGACCCTCTCGAACACGCGGGCATACTCCGCGCTGAGCAGGGTCAGCAGGCTGTCGCGGTCCTCGTCCTTGCTCTTGCCGCCGGAGCGCCTCTTGTCGGGGACAGGCGAGGCCGCCAGCAAAAGCATCAGAACCAGGAGTAAATAGCAGTATTTACTCGATCCAGTCTTCATTTACAAACTTGCAGCCGCCGAAGAGCGGGTCAATCTTTATGTGCGTAGTCTTCTTTTTCTCCTCCACGAAGTTCTCTATGGCCTTGTGGGCATTCTGCTCGTTGGCCATACTCACCAGAGCGTCGTAGTCGGTGTCAAACGACGCCACGTGGGAGGGGATCACCTTGTCCAGGCGGATAATCTTGTAGATGGTGTGGCCGCTGCCCTCGTTGTCCAGCGACTCGAACGGGTCGGTGACCTCGCCCACCTTGAGATCCTTGATGGCGGCGTAGTCGGCCGGATTCAGGCGGTCCTTCTCCAGAAGGGCGCTGCCGGTGTATTCGTCCACCATCATACCGCCGTTGGTGCGGGTCTTCATATCCTCGGAATTGCGCCAGGCCGCCTCCTCGAAGGTGGTGGTGCTGTCTGCAATCGCGCTCTTTATGCTGTCAAGGGCGGCGAAGGCCTTGTTGCGGTCCTTTGCGGTGTAGGAGGGCTTGATGAGGATGTGGCGGGCATTGAACATATCCCCCTTCTTCTCTATCATCTGGATGATGTGGTATCCGTCGGGAGTCTCCACAATCTGGGACACCTGCCCCACCTTGAGCGCCATTGCGGCATCGGAGAACTGGGGCCAGTAGATGGTTTTGGAGCGCATTCCCAGCTCGCCGCCGCGGCTTGCGCTACCCGGATCCTGAGAGTAGAGGCGGGCCAGGGAAGAGAACTTCTCGCCGGCAAGCACCCTCTCGCGCAAATCCAGCAGCTTCTCCTTGACCACCATAGCGGCAGCCTCCTTGTCGGGGTAGAGCACTATCTGGCGCAGACGGTATTGCGTGGGGACGACCGGCAGATCCTCCTCGGGCATCTCACTGCAGAGCTCCCTGATGGCGGCGGGGGTCATCTTGGGGATGTTGGACACCACATTCTGCTGCATCTGCTGTATCAGCAGCTGGTCGCGGAACACGTCGGCCCAGTCGGCGCGCAGCTTGTAGAGCGGCTTCTTGAAGTATTCCTCGGTGGCCTTCTCGCCTCCGAGGCGGTTCATTACGTCGTTCAGGCGGTTGTTGACCTGCTCGCTGACCTGCTCTTCCGTCACCGTGAGCGAATCCAGATGCGCCTGGGTCAGGAAAAGCTTGGACGAGACCATATTCTCCAGAATCTGGCAGCGGGTGTTCGCATCCACCGTATATCCGCTGGCCTGCATCATCCGCACATCCTCTTCGATGTCGGAGAGCAGCACCACATCGTTGCCCACGGTGGCGACAGCCTTGTCGATGAGTCCGCCGCCGTAAGTCTGGGCGCGCAGCGCGCCTCCGCCGCAGGCAAGCAGCAGCGCCTGGCAGAGGAAAAATGTCAGTATCCTATTGTTTTTCTGCATCGTAAATCGTCAGTTTTTTGGAGTCGAGAGCCTCTTGCAGCAAGTCTTGTTCCAATTTTATAAGAATAGCCTGTTTTCTCTTGTTGAGTATGGCGTCGCGGATGCTCTGGCGGCAGTATTCATACGGCGCAAGAGCCCCTGCGGGCACCTTTTCCGGAAGAAAAATGAAGTAGTCGCGGCCGTCGCCCACCTTGATGTAGCGGTCGCTGCCGCGGAATATGGTCTCGCAGCTCTCCGCGTCGAGGCCGGGCACCGCCTTGGCAATGGTCGGCATCGGCATCCACGCCCCGCCGAACTCCTCGAACTTCTCTGCATAGGAGGCGCACAGCTCGCGCAGATGGACCTCGTCGTCTCCCGTGGCGGCGTAGGTCTTCTTGACCGTGGCATAATTGGGGGATGTCTGCGACAGGGTGATTATGCGCGCCTTGGCGATTATGTAGGGGTACTTGTATGTCTGGCTGTGCTCCTCATAATACTGCCGCATCTCATCGTCGGTCACCGTGGTGTCCAGCTCCGAGTCGGTCACCTGCTTTTCCAGGCGGAACTTGAGCAGATTGTCGCGGTACTCGTCCACCTCGCGGCTCACGTTCTTGGCCTCGGGAGAGAGCACCTCCTGCGCCTTGAGCACCTTGAGGTGGGTCAGGGCCCAGGTGTTTATGTACTGCCTCACCATAGCGGCGCTGTCCTCGGGAGAGACCCCCTGCGGGAGCAAGGGACGCACGTCGCTCTCATAGAGCACGTTGTCGCCCACCTTGGCCAGCGGCACCGCCCCGTCTCTGAGGCAGCCCCACGCCAGGAGGGCGACAAGCGCTATGGCGGGTAGTCTTTTCACTGATTATCTGGAATAGTTGGGGGCCTCGCGGGTGATTGTTACGTCGTGGGGATGGCTCTCCGCCATTCCGGAAGAGGTGATCTTCACGAACTTGGCGTTTCTGAGCGCAGGGATTGTGGGAGCGCCGCAGTAGCCCATACCAGACTTGAGACCGCCCACCAGCTGATAGACGACCTCCGAGAGAGTGCCCTTGTAGGGGACCTGGGCCACGATGCCTTCCGGCACGAGCTTCTTCACATCCTCCTCCATATCCTGGAAGTAGCGGTCCTTGGAGCCCTTCTGCATAGCCTCCAGCGAACCCATTCCGCGGTATGACTTGAATTTGCGGCCGTTGAGGATGATGGCCTCTCCGGGAGCCTCCTCCACGCCTGCAAAGAGCGAACCTGCCATAATGGTGTCGGCACCGGCTGCCAGAGCCTTGGTGATGTCGCCGGAATAGCGGATGCCGCCGTCGGCGATGATGGGGATGCCGCTCCCCTTGAGGGCGTCAGCCACGGAGAGCACCGCGGTGAGCTGGGGCACGCCGATGCCGGCGATGATGCGGGTAGTGCAGATGGAGCCGGGGCCTATGCCCACCTTGACTGCGTCCACACCGCACTCCTTGAGGGCGAGAGCCGCCTCCGCCGTGGCGATGTTGCCCGCCACAATCTGCACGAAGGGGAACGCCTCGCGAATCTTCTTGATGGTGTTGAGCACAAACACCGAGTGGCCGTGGGCTGTGTCCAGCACCACTGCATCGGCGCCTGCGGAAACCAGCTGCTCCACGCTCTCTATGCTGTGCGAATTGATGCCCACCGCAGCCGCCACAAGCAGACGGCCCTTGCTGTCCTTGCTGGCCGCGGGGTTATTCTTGATTTTGGTGATGTCCTTGTAGGTGATGAGTCCCACCAGCTTGCCGTCCTTGTCCACCACGGGGAGCTTCTCTATTTTGTGGTGCATCAGAATCTGGGTGGCGGCGGGGATGTTGGTCTCGGGGCTGGCGGTGATTATGTTCTCGCCGGTCATTACCTCCGATACGGGGCGGTGACGGTCGGTCTCGAAACGCAGGTCACGGTTGGTCACGATACCCACCAGATAGCCCTTGTCGTCCACTACGGGGATGCCGCCGATGTGGTTGGCCGCCATCAGGGTGAGGGCGTCGCCCACTGTCTGGTTGCCCTTGATGGTGACGGGGTCGTATATCATTCCATTCTCCGCACGCTTTACCTTGCGCACCTGATCCATCTGCCTCTCGATGGGCATATTCTTGTGAATCACGCCGATACCGCCGGCACGGGCCATTGCGATAGCCATCTCGTATTCTGTCACGGTGTCCATTGCCGCAGACACGATAGGCACTGTAAGCGATATTTCACGGGAGAATTTGGTGGATACATTCACATCGCGAGGGATAATCTCGCTGCGGGCAGGGATAAGCAGCACATCGTCGAAGGTCAGACCTTCCATAACAATCTTGTCGGAGAAGTTTTGCATAGCGAAATCGATATAAAATTTTGCAAAGATATTAATTTTTCGGGGTAAAAAGCCTACCCTGGAAAGTTTCTCTTTGCTCAAGCCTGTTGTCCAGCATTCTCAGCAGCTCCACATTGCGCACCCTGCCCCACGGGGTGGAGTTCACGAACCGGGGCGGCACCTCCCCCGCAAAGCGCTCTATGGCCAGGTCGGGGCGCAACCGCTCCAGAATGTCCACAAAAAAATCGACGTATTCCTCAAGGGAGAACTGCTCAAAGCGCTCCGGATGCTCAGAAAACTCCAGCTCCATCTTTGTCCCCTTGATTATCTGCAGCTGATGGAATTTGACGCAATCTATCGCCAGGGAGTTTATCTTATCGGCCGATTCCAGCATATCGGCCCTCGATTCGCCAGGCAGCCCCAGTATGAAGTGGGCCCCGGTGCGGATGCCCCTCTCGCGGGCCATCTGTGCAGAGCGCACGGCGCAGGCAAAGTCGTGGCCGCGGTTGATATGCCGCAGGGTGGCGTCGTTGCACGACTCAATGCCGAATTCCAGCATCACGATGTGCTCCTGCGCCAACTGCGCAAGATAGTCCAGCTTGCAAGGGTCCACGCAGTCGGGGCGGGTCCCCACCACAATCCCCACTACCCCGGGACACGCGAGCGCCTCGCCGTAGAGCGCCTTGAGCCTCTCCAGCGGGGCGTAGGTGTTGGAATAGGGCTGGAAATAGGCCAGATAGCCCCCCGCGCGGCGGTAGCGCTTCCGGTGGAACTCAATGCCCTCGCTTATCTGCTGCGCGATGCTCTTGTCGGGGGTGCTGTAGCCGGGGTGGAAGGCGGCGTTGTCGCAGAAAGTGCAGCCCCCGCGGGAGATTGTCCCGTCGCGGTTGGGGCAGGTGAACCCGGCATCCACCACAAGCTTCTGCAGCCTTACGCCATATTTTTCCTTTATGAAATCTGCCTGTGAATTATAGCGCCGCATTTCAATGCCCCAAAAGTTTATCTCACAAAGGTAGAATAATTACCTTAGCGGAAAATATGTTGTGACATGCACAAAAGAAAACTTTTGCATCTGGCATCGGCGCTGCTCGCGGCGGGGTTAATCGCCGCCACGGCGGGCTGCACCCCCCGCTACTGGGGCATCACCGCCAGCGCCCTGAAGCGGACGCTGCCCATCCCCGCACCCATCGAGGGCGACGCGGCCGGCGGCGAGTACGGCATCTGCCGGATATCGGTGATGAACCTGCGGGAAGAGGGGGCCTACGAGGCCGAAGCCGCCACGCAGACCCTTATGGGCAGCGTGGTGCGGGTGCTTGACCACAAAAACGGCTGGGCGATGGTTTCCACCCCCGAGGGGTATGTGGCCTGGGTCACCGAGGGGAGCCTCTTTTTCACCGACGAGGCGGGCGTCATCTCCTGGAAAGCCCGCCCGCGGCTGATTGTGACATCGCGCCACGCCACCCTGCTCTCCGCCCCCAAAAAGGGGAGCGCGATTGTGCGCGACGCCGTGCGCGGCTGCATAGTGGCAAACCTGGGCCCGACGGGCAAATACTTCAAATGCCGCCTGCCCGACGGCGCCGAGGCCTACATCGCGCGGCGTGATGCAGCGCCCTGCCGGGAATATTTCGAATCACAGCACCCCACGGGAGAAGACATCGTGGCGGCGGCAGAGCAATATATGGGCATCCCCTATATGTGGGGCGGCACCAGCATCAATGCGGTGGACTGCAGCGGCCTTACGCAGCGGACCTATATGGACTGCGGCATACTGCTGCCCCGCAACGCCTCGCAGCAGGCGCGCAGCGGCGATGAGGTGGACATCAGCGGCGGCTGGGGCAATCTGCAGCCGGGCGACCTGCTCTTCTTCGGGCGGCCGCGCCAGGGGGGCGGAACCTCCATCTACCACGTCGCCATCTACATCGGCGACGGGCAGATAATCCACAGCTGCGCGGGGCGCGTGCAGATTGCCGGCATCATAGCCGGCCGCGCCAATTACTTTGCCGGCAGCAGCAACATAGTGTGCGCCCGCCGCATGCTCGGCTGCGAAGATTGCGGCAAGGGAGTGTGGAGCATTCTTGCAAACGGCTGGTATTTTTAAGAAGCTGATTTTTTGCTAACTTTGCGCAACATTTTAAAAAATACCGCAAAATGAACCTCAGAACCATCAAAAAGGATTTCCTGTTCGTTACCAACGAATTCCTCTCCGACTGCGTCACCTTCAGCGACTATAGCGCCGGCAAGCAGGACGACAAGCTCCAGGAACTTATAAACCAGGCTCTCACCCTCACCGACACCTCCATCTGCAAGGTCAATCACCGTCCCGCAGATGGCGTCAAGGCATACTTCAGAGAGCTCGGCAAAAACTTCTACGAGGGCTACGACAAGCTCTACGAGCAGCTCAGCGGCCTGGCAAAATAAGCCCGGCAGCATTTGCAAAAAAAGAGGGAGACCGCACGGCCCCCCTCTTTTATTGTTTCTGAAGAT
>CAZIUO010000069.1:0-7620 GCA_964542575.1 uncultured Muribaculaceae bacterium | reverse complement strand
TGGCCCAAGCGGGTCACCCTCTTTTGATTATGTGAGACGGATTATTTGCAGTTCTCGGGGCGGAGGGTGCGGACAGCCTTGCCGGCCTGCCACATCTCGCTTTCGCGCATCTCCTTGAGCTCTGCCTCAAGACCCTCGCGATAGCCGGGCTTGCTGTTGGAGTCGATGGAGATCTGAGCCTCGTTGCCGGTGGCAACGCTCTTGTAGAGCTCCTCGAACACGGGCTTGGTGGCATCGCGGAATTTCTTCCACCAGTCCAGCGCACCGCGCTGTGCGGTAGTGGAGCAGTTTGCATACATCCAGTCCATACCGTTCTCGCCTACCAGCGGCAGAAGGCTCTGGGAGAGCTCTTCGATGGTCTCGTTGAACGCCTCGCTGGGGGTGTGGCCGTTGGCGCGCAGCACGTCGTACTGTGCGGCAAAGATGCCCTGGATGGCGCCCATAAGGGTGCCGCGCTCGCCGGTGAGGTCAGAGTAGGTCTCGCGCTTGAAGGTAGTCTCGAACAGGTAGCCGCTGCCGATGCCTACGCCCAGGGCGATGGTGCGGTCGTATGCCTTGCCGGTTGCGTCCTGATATATTGCATAGGAGGAGTTGATGCCGCGGCCCTGCAGGAAGAGGCGGCGCAGCGATGTGCCGGAGCCCTTGGGAGCGCACATAATTACATCCACATCCTTGGGAGGAATGATGCCGGTGCGGTCGCTGTAGGTGATGGCGAAGCCGTGGGAGAAGTAGAGGGCCTTGCCTGCGGTGAGGTGCTTCTTGACGGTGGGCCAAACCTGAATCTGGCCTGCGTCGCTGAGCAGGAACTCGATGATGGTCGCCTTCTGGCAAGCCTCTTCTATCTCGAAGAGGGTCTCACCGGGTACCCAGCCGTCTGCAACGGCCTTGTCCCAGCTCTTGGAACCCTTGCGCTGGCCTACTATTACATTGAAACCGTTGTCGCGGAGGTTGAGCGACTGGCCGGGGCCCTGAACACCATAGCCCAGCACTGCGATTGTCTCGCCTGCCAATACCGATTTAGCTTTCTCGAGGGGGAATTCGGCGCGTGTAACAACTTGTTCTTCAACGCCGCCAAAATTGATTTTTGCCATTGTTCTGTGATTTAATTTATCGTTTGAATGATTATCTGTCTTTTCTGTACACCTTGGTGTAGCATATTTCCGCTATGTCCACGAAATTGTTGGCCTGGTTCATTATGCGCTGCATTATCTCCTCCTTGGGGCAGAGGCAGATGAGGTTTATCGTGGCCATATCGTCGGCGCCCGCATAATACACCAGGTTGAGCACCGGCAGGTTCTTTACTATGAACAGCGAGGTGATGCGGTTGAGTATGTCCAGACGGTTCCGCACCGAGGCTTCTACAATATATTTGTCCATTTGTTCCATATTCCTCCGCTCTATTTGACTCTGATCTCGTTAAGTGATTTGCCGCCGGGAACCATCGGGAACACGTTGGATTCCGCATCCACGAATGCGTCCAGCAGGAAGGGGCCGCGCGAGGCCGCCATCTCCTCCACGGCGTCGGCGATGTCGCGGGGCGAGTTGCAGCAGCGGTACTTGATCTTGTATGCCTTGCAGATGAGCTCGAAGTCGGGGTTCACCAGCCGGGTGTGGGAGAAGCGCTTGTCGTAGAAGAGGTCCTGCCACTGGCGCACCATTCCCAGGAATGAGTTGTTGAGCAACACTATCTTGATGTCGATGCCCGCCTGCAGAATGGTGCCCAGCTCTTCCATTGTCATCTGAAGGCCGCCGTCGCCGCAGATGAGCACCACCTGCGCATCGGGACGGCCGCACTTGGCGCCGATTGCGGCGGGAAGCCCGAATCCCATAGTGCCCAGGCCGCCCGAGGTGACCCAGCCCGTCTTCATCGTGAGCTTGAGGTACTGCGCCGCGAACATCTGGTTCTGGCCCACGTCGGTCACCACCACGACATTCTCGCCGAATCTTGTCTGCCGATGCTGGCTCACAGCCTCGATGTAGTGGTCGTTGATGGCGTTGACCACCTGCGCCATATTAAGCGCGGGGCTCTTGAGCTTGGGCTCTATCACCGCCTGTTGCTCGTAGTCGTAGCGCTCGTAGCCATATTTGCGCCACGCCTCGCGGTCTCTGTATTCAAGGCCTTCGTAGATGCGCTCCAGCATCTGCCTTGCGTCGCCGTGGATTTTGACATCCACCACAACGTTCTTGTTGAACTCGGTCTTGTCTATGTCTATATGGATTATCTTGGCATTGGGGGCGTAGGCCGCCACATTGCCGGTGACCCGGTCGGAGAAGCGCATACCCACCGCCAGAATCACATCGGCCTGCTGGGTCATATTGTTGGCCGGTATGTTGCCGTGCATACCCACCATCCCGATGTAGTAATGGTCGTGGAAGTTCATGCAGCTGCGCCCCAGAAGGGTGCAGGCCACGGGGATGCAAGCCTTGTTGGCGCACTTGGCCAGGATGTCCTCCGCTCCGGAGATTATCACGCCCTGTCCGGCGATTATGAGCGGCTTGGCGGCATTGTTGAGCAGGTCTATTGCCTCCTTGATGCGGGAAGCGACTTTTTCGCTCTCGTCGGGACGCACCACCTGCACCATCTTGCTCAGGGCGTACTCCTTGTCGTAGACATAGTCGCACATCTCGGTCTGGGCGTTTTTGGTGAGGCTGATGAGCACTGGCCCGGGACGGTCGCTGCGGGCGATGTGGAAGGCCTGCGGCACAACCACCGGAATCTCGCTGGCACTGGTTATCTGATAGTTCCACTTGGTGATGGGGGTGGTGATGCCCAGCATGTCCGCCTCCTGAAAGAAGTTGGTGCCCAGCTTGTCGGCATCCACCTGCGCCGTGATGCACACGATGGGGGTGGAGTCTATCATTGCGTCGGCGATGCCGGTCACGAAGTTGGTGGCGCCGGGGCCGCTGGTGGCCATACACACGCCCACCTTGCCGCTGGCGCGGGCAAACCCTTCTGCGGCGTGCACGGCGCCCTGCTCGTGGCGCACCAGAATGTGACGGAGCCGGTCCTGATAGTCGTAGAGTCGGTCGTAGATGGGGATTATGGAGCCGCCCGGATATCCGAACACGGTGTCTATCCCCTCCGCCAGTATTGTCTCTATGAGAGCGTCGGCTCCCGATATATGTTTAGGCTTTTGCTGCATAAGTCTTATTTGACGATTCTCACTCCGCCCTTGTCGGCACTGTCGGCCAGCGCCGCGTATGCCTTGAGCGCACGGCTCACGGTGCGCTGGCGGTTCTTGGGTTCGTATTTCTCGATGGCGGAGCGTCTTGCGGCCATCTCCTCATCGCTGATGTCAAGGGTGATGCTGCGGCCCGGCACGTCAATGCGGATAATGTCGCCGTCCTTGACCAGGGCGATGGCCCCCTTGTTTGCGGCTTCAGGCGAGACGTGGCCGATGGAGAGGCCGCTGGTGCCGCCCGAGAAGCGGCCGTCGGTGATCAGGGCGCACTTCTGGCCCAGATGCTTGCTCTTGAGGAACGAGGTGGGGTAGAGCATCTCCTGCATTCCGGGGCCTCCCTTGGGCCCTTCGTAGCGGATCACAACCACGTCGCCCGCCTTGACCTTGTCGTGGAGAATGCCGTCCACGGCATCTTCCTGGCTCTCGAACACTATTGCGGGGCCGGTGAACTTGAGTATCTCCTCCGGCACGCCGGCGGTCTTCACTATGCAGCCGTTGGGGGCGATGTTGCCGTAGAGCACCGCGATGCCGCCGTCGTTGAGGTAGGCGTGCTCCGTGTCGCGGATGCAGCCGCCGCTGCGGTCGGTGTCAAACTCCTTGTACATCTTCTTGCATTTGCCCATCTCGGTGGTGCGCTTGCCGCCCGGAGCCGAGAGGTAGATGGAGTCCTTGGGGGCGGAGAACACCGTGTTGGCGTAGAGCGCCTCCTTGAGGGTGGGGTAGTCCACGCGGCGGGTGGAGCTGTCCAGCAGCCCCTTCTTCTCCAGCTCCATCAGGATGCCCATCACGCCGCCGGCGCGGTTGACGTCCTGCACGTGGTAGTGGCCGTTGGGGGCCACCTTGCAGAGCACGGGAATCTGGCGGGAGAGACGGTCCACGTCGGCCATCGTGAAGTCGACCTCCGCCTCGTGGGCCACTGCCAGCAGGTGCAGCACGGTGTTGGTGCTGCCGCCCATCGCTATGTCAAGCTTCATCGCATTCTCAAACGCCGCCTTGGTGGCGATGCTGCGGGGAAGCACATTGCTGTTGTCGTTGAAATAATACTCCTTGGCCATCTCCACAATCAGGCGCGCCCCCTTTATGAAGAGGTTCTTGCGGTTGACGTGGGTGGCGAGGATTGTGCCGTTGCCCACGGGGGCCAGGCCCAGCGCCTCGGTGAGGCAGTTCATTGAGTTGGCGGTGAACATTCCGCTGCAGCATCCGCAGGTGGGGCACCCCTTGTCCTCATATTTCTTGAGGGTGAAGCGGCCGACGCCCTTGTCGCCGCCGGCGACCATAACATCAATGAGGTCGCAGTCCTTGCCCCCTACGTTGCCCGCCTCCATAGGGCCGCCGGAGACAAACACCGCGGGGATGTTGAGCCTCATGGCAGCCATCAGCATACCGGGGGTGATCTTGTCGCAGTTGGAGATGCAGATCATCGCGTCGGCGCAGTGGGCGTTGCACATATATTCGATGCTGTCGGCGATTATTTCGCGCGAAGGGAGCGAGTAGAGCATTCCGCCGTGGCCCATCGCGATGCCGTCGTCTATTGCAATTGTGTTGAACTCCGCGGCAAAGCAGCCCTGACGCTCGATTTCCTTTTTGATCATCTGGCCCACCTCGTGCAGGTGCACGTGGCCCGGAACAAACTGTGTGAACGAGTTCACGATTGCGATTATAGGTTTGCCGACCTGCTTGTTCTGCATTCCGTTGGCTTTCCATAGGGCGCGTGCCCCGGCCATTTCCCTTCCCTCGAAGGTGATGCTGCTGCGAAGTTTATTCATATCAATTAAAAAAAAGTTGAATTTCACTGCAAAGGGCGAAATCCAACTACAAGTTTAAGTTTAACACAAACAACCGGACTTCACCCTATTGCACGGCGACCACTAGCAGCCCCACGACTGCCAGAATTAGATTAACGACGATAATTCGGGTGTTCATCATACTTTGTTTTCCGTTGCAAATGTAATTTTTTTTTATTATTATTCATCAAAATTGCGCAAATTTGCGGCGCTAAAAGAAAGTCCATACTATTAATATGAACGACAAACTCTACATTTTTGACACGACTTTGCGCGACGGCGAGCAGGTTCCCGGCTGTCAGCTGAATACGATAGAAAAAATTGAACTTGCCAAACTGCTTGAGACTCTGGGAGTTGATATTATCGAATGCGGATTCCCCATCTCCAGCCCCGGCGATTTCAAATCGGTTGCCGAGATTTCAAAAATCATAACCGAGTCCCGCATCTGCGCCCTCTCCAGGGCGGTGGAAAAGGATATAGACGCCGCTGCCGAGGCGCTGCACTTTGCCCGCCTCAAACGAATTCACACCGGCATCGGCACTTCTGACTATCATATCCGCTACAAGTTCAACTCCAACCGCGACGAGATTCTGGAGCGCGCGGTGGCGGCTGTCAAATATGCCCGCGGCAAGGTCGATGATGTGGAGTTCTATGCCGAGGATGCCGGCCGCACCGACAACGAATACCTGGCCCGCGTGGTGGAGGCGGTGATTGCCGCCGGCGCCACAGTGGTCAACATCCCCGACACCACCGGCTACTGCTTCCCCGAGGAGTTCGGGCGCAAGATCGCCTACCTCAAGAACAATGTGCCCAACATAGACAAGGCTATAATCTCCACCCACTGCCACAACGACCTGGGTATGGCCACCGCCAACACCCTTGCGGGCGTGATGGCCGGGGCGCGTCAGGCTGAGGTCACCATCAACGGCATCGGCGAGCGCGCCGGCAACACCGCGCTGGAAGAGGTGGTGATGGCCATCAAGAGCCGCAAGGAGTTCCCCGTATACACCGATATAAAGATAAACCACATCACCAAGGTTTCGCATCAGGTGTCATCGATGATGCGTATGCCGGTGCAGCCCAACAAGGCCATTGTGGGGCGCAACGCATTCGCCCACTCTTCCGGCATCCATCAGGACGGAGTGCTCAAGAACCGCGAGAGCTATGAGATCATAGACCCCACCGACATCGGGCTCACCGACTCGGTGATCGCGCTCACCGCCCGCAGCGGCCGTGCCGCCCTCAACTACCATCTGCATCGTCTGGGCATCAACCTTTCCGCACAGGATCTGGGCATCGCCTACGAGAAGTTCCTGCGGGTGGCCGACAGCAAGAAGGATATCAGCGACGCCGACCTCTACGAGATTGCCGGGGTTGCGGAGGGCAACGTCAAGCAGAAAATCGCCCTTACATATCTGCAGGTTGTCTGCGGCAAGAATTCAATCCCGATGGCCACCGTCACGCTTGACATAGACGGCGAGAAGTGCACCTGCACCAGCGGCGGCATCGGCCCCATCGACGCGGCCTTCTCTGCAGTCAAGAGCCTTGTGCACCGCAAGATAAATCTGGAGGAGATGCTCATCCAGTCCATCAACAAGGGGACGGACGACATCGGCAAGGTGCATATCCAGATAGAGAACCGCGGGCAGATATATTACGGATTCGCCGCCAACAAGGATATAATCACCGCCACGGTGGAGGCGCTGGTCAACGCCATCTCCAAGCTGCTGTAGCACAAATTGCGAACTTTTGCTAAATTTGTCTGAACCACTTCTAATAGGGTGCAGACACTATGATAGCAAAATCCGAACTTATCATAAACGCGGACGGGTCCGCGTTTCACATCCATATCAAACCGGAAAATCTCGCCGACAAGGTCCTGCTGGTGGGCGACCCCGACAGGGTGGGGATGGTGGCGTCGTTTTTCGACAGCATCGAATCCGAGGGGCAGAGCCGCGAATTCCGCTATGTCACCGGCCTTTACAAGGGCTGCCGGATGACCTGCCTCTCGCACGGCATCGGCCCCGACAATATCGACATAGTGGTCACGGAGCTGGACGCCCTGGCCAACATCGACTTTGCCACGCGTGAAATCCGCCCCGCTCACCGCCGCCTGTCGCTGCTGCGTATGGGCACCTGCGGCGCCATCCAGAGCGACATTCCCCTGGGCAGCTGCATCCTCTCCCACGTGAGCATCGGATTTGACTGCCTGCTGCGCTGGTACGCCGGCATCGACAAAATCAATCTCAAGGATTATGAGCAGGACTTCCTCCGCTTTATGGACTGGGATGCCGCGGGGCTGCCGCGCCCCTATTTCGTGAAGGGGTCGCAGAAGATGATAGACGCCCTCAGCGACTGGACTCTGCCGGGGATGACAATCTCCGCCCCCGGTTTTTACGGGCCGCAGGGGAGGGTGATCCGCCTGCCGCTGGCGATGCCCGATATGCTGCAGAAGCTGGAGGCGTGGCGCTACGACGGGCGGCGCATCACCAATTTCGAGATGGAGAGCGGCGCGCTTGCCGGGCTGGCGGCGCAGCTGGGGCACGATGCCGTCACGGTGTGCTGCGCCATTGCCAATCGCTATGCCGGCGACAGCAATACCGACTACAAGCCGGCCGTGCGCGAGATGATTGCCCGGAGCCTGGAATCGATGA
>CAZIUO010000068.1:0-9268 GCA_964542575.1 uncultured Muribaculaceae bacterium | reverse complement strand
GCTTAATTTGTGGGATTATGATCAAGAATATTGTTTTCGATTATGGCGGAGTGCTGGTGGACTGGGACCGTCATTATTTTTATGACTACTACTTCCAGCAGAGCGAGGCCAGGGAGATATTTGAGCGCAACACCGGCCGCAAGGGCCTCTCTGTAAAAGAGATGTCCGACTGGTTCCTGGACAACATCTGCACTCTGGAATGGAATTCGGAATTTGACGCCGGCGGCGAACTTGACAAAGTCACCGAAGAGCGTGTCGCCCTGTTCCCCGAATGGGAAATCCCCATCAGAGCCTATATCACCAATTGGGAGCCGATGATGCACGGCGCGGTGGACGGAATGCTCGAGGTCGTTCAGGACCTCAAAAAACAGGGCTATAAGCTCTATGGTCTCACCAACTGGTCTGCATACACCTTTGATGCGTTTGTGCGCAATACATACCCTGTATTTGGCCTGCTGGACGGAATGGTGGTCTCTGGCGAAGAAAAATGCATCAAGCCCGACGAGAAGATTTACCGCATACTGCTTGACAGATACAAACTTGTCCCCGCAGAAACGCTCTTCATAGACGACAATCCCGCGAATGTGGCCGGTGCGCAGCGCCTCGGCATAAACGCAATCATATTCAAGGATGCCAAAACCCTCCGCAAAGAACTTGAAACCATCCTGTAACTATAATGGACAGAAAAGTATTGATATTCGACCATCCGCTGATTCAGCATAAGCTCTCTGTGCTCAGAGACAAGAATACCGGCACAAAGGACTTCAGGGAACTTGTGCGCGAAATCGCAATGCTTATGATGTACGAGGCGACACGCGACCTGCCGCTGGAGAGCAAGATTGTGGAAACTCCCGTGGGCAAGGCAGACTGCAAATGCATATCGGGCAAGACGCTGGCGTTCGTGCCGGTGCTCCGTGCCGGGCTGGGGATGCTGGACGGCGCCCTGGCGATGGTGCCCGCCGCAAAAGTGGGCCACATCGGCCTCTACCGCAACGAGGAGACCCTGGAGCCGGTGGAATATTACTGCAAGCTGCCGCAGGACATCGGCAGCCGCGACGTTTTTGTGCTGGACCCGATGCTGGCCACCGGCGGCAGCGCAATTGCGGCCATCGACCTCATAAAGAAGCGCGGACCCCGCTCAATCAAGTTCCTGTGCATAATCTGCGCGCCCGAAGGGCTTGAGGCATTGAAAAAAGCCCATCCCGACGTGGATATCTTCTGCGCGGGGATGGACTCTCATCTTAATGAGCACGGCTATATCGTGCCGGGCCTGGGCGATGCGGGAGACCGCATTTTCGGTACGCTGTAATTTCTCGGAAATCTAGAGCGACATCTCCAGAGCGAGGCGGATCATATCCTTGAAGCCGTTCTGACGGTCTTCGCTGGGAAGTTCCACCCCGGTGGGGATGTTGTTTGACACAGTGCAGATGGTAAGTGCCTTCTTGCCGGCGCGCTTGGCGTTGAGATAAAGGGCCACGCTCTCCATCTCTATGCCCAGCAGATTGTGCTCCGCGCAGGTGGCAAGATCGTCGCAATCGCTGTAATAAGTGTCGCTGGAGAATATGTCGCCGATGTTGTATACAAGTCCGAGACGATCTGCGGTGGCAGCGGCGCGGGCGCTGAGCGCAGCGTCGGCCTCGATGAAGCCCGGCTTGTTGCCGTTGTCGCGGTAGAACATCAGGTAGTTGGTCTCGGAATAGGCGCGGCTGCCAATCACGATGCTGCGCAGGGGGGTGCGGTCGCTCACGCCGCCGATGCTGCCCACGCGGATGATGGTGTCCACGTCATAGAAGTTGAAAAGCTCGTAGGAATAGATGCCGATGGAGGGGTGTCCCATTCCGCTGGCCATCACTGTGAATTCCTTGCCTTTGTAGGTGCCTGTGTAGCCCTGGACGCCACGGACGTTGTTCACCAGAACGGGGTTCTCGAGGAATGTGCCGGCAATCATCTGGCTGCGCAGCGGGTCGCCGGGCATTATCACTGTCTTGGCTATCTGCTCTTTTGTAGCCGCAATGTGGGGTGTAGGTATCATAAATTGTGGTTTTTAGGCAAATATAACTAATTATTCGGGGTCTATGAAGTGGAATTCCTTCACGGCCACATCGTGCGGATATACGCGATATATGCAGGTCCCCTCGGTGCAGAGTTCGTCGCGGCTGTCGTACAGCTTGACCTCGATGAATGCCATCGAGAGTTTGCGGCTGACCAGCCGGGCCTTGAGGGTGACGGGGCCTTCAGCGGTGCTGACGGTCTTGTGGTAGCGCACCTCCATCTTGGTGGTGTAGCCGCTTGTGCAGAGCTTCTTGAACACGACCCAACCGGCAGTTTCGTCTATCAGAGTGGCCTGGATGCCGCCGTGCAGGGTGTTTATCCACCCCTGGAACGTGCCGTCGGGCTGCCAGCGGCTCACGATGTAGTCCCCCTCTTCAGAGAAAGTCATTCTGAGGCCCGACGGATTGTCGGGGCAGCAGCCGAAGCAGTTGTATCCTTCATATCCCTTCCAGGGATTGCTGATTTCTTTCATTTCAATGGCGTTTTATTAAATACGAGACCAAATATCGCAGTTTTTTGCGAAAGGACAATCTCTTAAGCCAAATCCGGCCGCCCCAGATTCTGGGACGACCGGACCGGACCTAACTAAATAATAAATACTAACTGTAAAGGAAACGCTTTATGCTTCCTTTGGGAGTCTTGTCGAATGTGTCGCGCTTCTCCTCTACCTTGGCAATCTGGCTGTATGCAGGCAGGTTGCGGTTGACCCTGGTGCGGATCTTCTCCGGCAGGTCATTGATGTCCAGCGCGGTGAGCCCTTTGGCCTTGATGGCCTCGTTGTCAAAGCGCACCAGAGCCACCAGCTTGGAGTTGCGGTCCACAACCAGCGACTCCAGCACGAAATCCATTGAGTTGATGGCAGCCTCGATCTCTTCGGGGTAGATGTTCTGCCCGTTGGCGGAGAGAATCATAGTCTTGCAGCGCCCTTTGATGAAGATGTTGCCCTTGGCGTCCATCACGCCCAGGTCGCCGGTGCGCAGGAAGCCGTCTTCGGTGAAGAGGTCCTTGGAGGCCTCGGGGTTGTTGAAGTAGCCGCTGCAGATGTTGGTGCCCTTTGCCTGAATCTCTCCGGTGATGTTTTCGGGATCTTCGGAGTCGATGCGGACCTCGGCGCTGTCAACCTTGAGGCCGCAGCTGCCCGGCACAAAGTTCCAGGGCTGGGTGTAGGCCAGCAGCGGAGCCGCCTCGGTCATGCCGTAGCCGACGGTGTAGGGGAGGCCCATCTTGCGGAAGACCCTCTCCACATCGGGATTGAGGGCCGCGCCGCCCATTATGAACTGCTGCACGTTGCCGCCGAAGGCAGCGATGAGCTTCTTGACGATGGCCTTGTAGATGAGGTTGCTGATGCCGGGGATGGCGGTGAGCACCTTCATATACCACTTGTCAAGCACCGGCTTGATGGAAGATTTGTATACCTTCTCCATAACCAGGGGCACGGTGATTATAAGGTAGGGCTTGACATCTGCCACGGCCTTGAGCAGAGTGCTGGCTGCGGGGGTCTTGCCCAGATAATATACGGTGACGCCGAAGCAGAGCGGGTACATAAACTCGAACACCATACCGTAGATGTGGCCCATAGGGAGCATCGACACAATGGAGTCCTTGCTGCTGGCGGGGATGTGGCGGATTGCAAAGTCGATAGAGGCGCTGAAGCACTCGTAGCGCAGCATCACGCCCTTGGGGGCGCTGGTGGTGCCGGAGGTGTAGTTGATCACCGCCAGTTTGGTGGGGTCGTCGATGTGATAGTTTACATCGTCGGGGCCGAAGTTGGGGTATTTCTGCTTGAAATCGGCTTCAAGGCCGGCGAAAATGCCGGTGGTCGAGTCGTCTGCGCTCCAGAGCAGAGTCCAGTCGGGGACATTCACCACATAGCGGAGGTTGGGCATCTTGGATTTGTCGAGCGACTCCCAGGAGCGCTTGTCGGTGAAGAGCACGACGCTCTCGGAGTGGTCCACAAGGTGGCAGACCGCTTCGGGGGTGAAGTCGGAGAGCAGGGGCACGGCCACTGCGCCGGAGGTGTTGATTGCCAGGAATGTGTTGGCCCAGCGGGCGGAGTTGCTGGTGAAGATTGTGATTTTCTCACCCTCTTTGATGCCTGTCTTCTCAAAGATTATGTGCAGGCGGGCGATGTTTGCTGCGACTTCGCCGAAGGTGAATTCCTCTCCGCGCCAGTCGCAAAGGGCTTTCTCATTCCAATGTTCTTTTATGGTCTGAGTAAGTTGGTCAATGTAGTTAATCATAACGGTATTATTTATTATTTAGATTTAGATGATGATCGTGGATGCGTTCCAGCCTATGTGGGCGCGCTGCATCGGGATGTTGACGGGGGCGTTGCGGCGAGGGCGGGGCTCCGCCACGGTGTCGAACTGCACGGAGGCGTCCAGCCCGATGGCGTCCAGCCAGCCCAGGAAATAGCGCTCGAATATGCTCTCCTCTATCTTGCGGGTGAAATTCAGGTTCAGGCGGTCGCCGAAGCTGGCGCAGGCGCAGGCGCCGGAGCGGCCGCGGGCCCGGCCCAGGGTGAAGTTGATGTCGCGGATGTAGGCCGCCATCGCCTCGGGCACTTTGATGTTGCCGATGTTGGAGAGGGTGTGGGTGCAGTAGCGGTCCCCCTTGATGCTGTTCACCATATTTATGATGGGCTTCTTTATGAAGCGGGGGATGCAGCGCACCAGAATGTTCTCTTCCAGCGCCACATTCGCGGCCACGCGGGCGGTGATGGGGGCCTCTTTTATGTAATTCTCCTTCTGCAGCTTGACCTGCTCTATGATTTGCTCCAGCGAGTAGTCGCCGCGGCTCACGTCAACCCCGAGGTGGACGTAAGAAGAGAAGTTGCGCAGGGTGTCGCTGTCGAACATCGTGCGCAGGTCCACAGGCACCTCCACCCTCAGATTGGGGTTCTGCCCCTCTCCGTAGAGGCTGCGGGTCTGCTGCATCGCCGCAATCATTAGCGATGTGAGCAGCTCGGTGACGGTGCAGCCGTGCTCTTTGGCTTTGGCTGCGACTGCCGACGAGGAGAGCGAGATGCGAATGTTGTGCAGCACCTGATAAGACTCCTCCCTGCCGGGAATGTGCCAGGCGCTGCTCTCCTTGTCCAGATTGCCCTTGAGGCCGGCGAACGAGTCGAAACTGTCTTCCAGCTCGCTGCGGGAGGCCTTGTCGGCGGGGTTGAGCACCCAGCCGCCGTATTCAATCACCGCGCCCTCCTTGAGACGGAGGTATTCGGCGGTGAGGCTCATCAGAAATGTCATAGCGCCGTGGCCGTCGGTCAGGGCGTGGAATATGTCCAGGGTGATGGTGCAGCCGCTGCAGCCCACTTTGAACATATAGCCTCCGTTTTTCTTTATGGAGAATATGTTCATCGTGTTGTCGCGCCCTGCCACCGGCTTGTTTTCCAGACGGTGGAGATACCACCAGAAGAAGCCGCCGCGCAGGGTGTAGGAGAAGCCCGGGAAGCGGGGCATCAGATTGGTGAGGGCCTGGTTGAGAAGGCGCAGCGAAACTTCGCTGCCCAGCGTCACGCTCATACGGAATTGTGCCGCATAGCGGCGGGTTCTGCAGGAGGGATATATTATTGCGGCATTGTCCAGCCGCGTCCATATAGGTGCAATCATAATTCTGTCGATTTGAATCGGTGCAAAAGTATGGCGTGCACACCATCTGCAGAAAACATTTCCGCCTGTGACGGGATTTTGCCACGAATAGGGGCGTTTTGTGACTAAAATGCCGTTTTCTGTGACAAAAAACGGACAATTATCCGTTCGTCACACTCATCAAATTGACGGGCGTGTGGCGAAGGGAGGGGGCTTTTGTGCCCCTTTGCAGCAGAGGCGGAAACTTACTTTCCCGGTTTCAATACCATAAATACGATTGCCCCCACGCAGATTGCGATGCCGGCAATCATATGCATGGTGAGCGGCTCCCCGAATATCAGAGTGCCTATCATAATTGCGGTGATGGGCTCGAATACTCCCAGCACGGAGGTCTTGGTGGGGCCGATATAGCGGGTGGAGAGAGCCAGGGTCAGCATGGAAATCATTGTGGGGAACACAGCCAGCCCAATGACGCAGCCCCAGTCGAGAACGGAATCGAGGTTGCCGGCGGCATAATTGCCGTTGCATACCAGCAGAATTGCAAAGAGCGCCGTGCCGGTGAGCAGGGCAAAGAAGGTGAGGACGTGCTCCGAGATGTTGCGGATGCGTTTGCTGCGGTTCACAATCACCAGATAGAAGGCGTAGCTCAGCGCCGAGGCTATGGCCAGCAGTATGCCGGGGAGGCCGACCGCGGCCCCTTCCGAAGGTTTGGCCAGCAGGATTATTCCCAGGAATGTGGCAATGATGGAGAGCCAGGTCTGCCAGCCGGGGTAGATGCGCAGCGCCACCATTGTGAGGGCCACGAACACCGGGTAGAGATAGACCAGCGTGGTGGCCAGGCCCGAGGGGATATACAGATAGGAGAGGAACAGAAAGAGGCTGCTGCAGGAGAACAGCAGGCCCAGGAGTATCAGCAGCCGCAGCTGTTGCCACGTCACGCGCAGCGACTCCCTGCGCAGCAGGAGCCACGCAAGCAGCAGGAGCGCGGAGATGCCGTATCGGAAAAAGAGCATCTCGGGCACGCCGAGCCCCGCCTGAAGCAGCGGTTTTGCAAATAGGGGATTTGTACCGTAGGAGGCTCCGGCAAGGATGCCGGCTCCATATCCAAGCAGCTTTCTGCGCTGAGTATCTGTGACTTTTCTCATAAACGGGCGGCAAATATAGCTCTTTTGGTTAAAAAGTGTAACATCGTATCGATTTGCTTTTTAATTTTGCGGCCGTTTTGCGGCCCGGCGGCCACAATACGCTCATTTGAAATTAGTTCTATATATATGGTAACATTCATCGTTGCACTGCTGGCCCTGATTCTGGGCTATATGTTCTACGGCAAATTCGTCGCACGCGTGTTCGGCCCCGACCCGGACCGCAAGACTCCGGCGGTGGCCCATCCCGACGGAATCGACTACATAGCGATGCCCAGCTGGAAAATCTTTATGATCCAGTTTTTGAACATTGCGGGCACGGGTCCCATCTTCGGCGCCATAATGGGGGCCAAGTTCGGCCCCGCCGCCTATCTCTGGATAGTGTTCGGCTGCATTTTTGCCGGCGCGATGCACGATTACCTGAGCGGTATGCTTTCGCTGCGCAACGGTGGAGTGGGGCTCCCGGAGCTTATCGGCAAATATCTGGGCAATACGACCCGCATAGTGATGCTGATATTCACCGTGGTGCTTCTGCTGCTTGTCGGCGCGGTGTTCGTTTACAGCCCCGCCACAATCCTGCACAACTTTGGCGGCTCAATGACGATGTGGTTCGCCATAATATTCTTGTATTATCTGCTGGCCACTCTGATGCCGATTGACAAGATCATCGGCCGCATCTACCCGCTGTTTGCAATTTCGCTCATATTTATGGCGCTGGGTCTGCTGGTGATGCTTATAATCAAGTGGCCCTCGCTGCCCGAAATCTGGAACGGCCTGGGCAATATGGGGATGAAGAACGATCCCAACTGGACCGATTCGATTTTCCCCGGCCTGTTCATCACCATCGCGTGCGGCGCGATCAGCGGCTTCCACGCCACACAGAGCCCTCTGATGGCCCGCTGTATGACCAATGAGAAGCAGGGTCGCCCCATATTTTATGGTGCGATGATCACGGAAGGCATTGTGGCGCTTATCTGGGCCACCGTGTCGATGTATTTCTTCTATGGCAAGCCGACTCCCGGAATGGAGGCTTTTGCGGCGATGCCCGGCGTCAACGGTATGGCGACTTCTGCCCCCACGGTGGTCAAGGTGATTTGCGACAGCTGGCTGGGCACCATCGGCGGCATCCTGGCGATGCTGGGCGTTGTGGCCGCCCCCATCACCAGCGGCGATACGGCGCTGCGTAGCGCAAGGCTGATTGTGGCCGACTTCCTGCACATCGACCAGCGTCCCTTTATGAAGCGCATTCTGGTGTGCATCCCTATTTTTGCCGCTTCGCTGGGGCTGCTGCTCTGGCAGGTGGGCAATCCCAACGGCTTCAATGTGGTATGGCAGTATTTCGGCTGGGCAAACCAGGCGCTGTCTGTGTTCACGCTGTGGATGCTCACGGTGTATCTGGCGCGCGGGCACAAGCCTTACATAATCGCGCTGATTCCGGCGCTGTTTATGACGGCGGTGTGCACCACATTCCTTCTGGTGAGCCCCAACGCGCTGGCGCTGCCCAAGACTTTGGGCTACACTCTGGGCGGGGTGTGCGTGGTGATTGCCCTGCTGCAGTTCTTCTGGTGGAAGAGCCGCAAGTGCCCGGGGAGTGCCGAGGCCGAGGATTAGTATTCTGTTTTTTCTGCGTTTTTGAGCCACTGCTCAAACGGCTCCTGCGCCTCTGCAAGCGGCAGGGTGTCGGTGGGCAGCGTGCGGCTGTGGATTTCCAGCGGCAGCTCCTTGTAGATAAAAGCGTCGTCGAAGCCGGCTTTTGCCGCGTCGGCTTTGGTGGCGGCAAAGTAGAGGTGGCTGAGGCGGGCCCAGTAGATTGCCCCCAGGCACATTGGGCAGGGTTCGCAGGATGAGTAGATTTCGCAGCCGCTCAGATCGAATGTGTGCAGGGCGCTGCAGGCCGCTCTTATGGCCTGGACTTCTGCGTGGGCGGTGGGGTCGTTTTGCGATGTGACGCGGTTGACCCCTTCCGCGATTATCTTTCCGTCTTTGACTATCACGGCGCCGAAGGGGCCGCCGCCGTTGCCGACATTTTCCACGGCCAACTCTATGGCCCGCTGCATATATTGCTCGTTGCTCATCTCGTTTGCATTAAGTTTCTGCCTGCCAAGTTAGAAAAAATCGCGGACTTGTTGACTTGTTGTCACGTAGACTATGATTCTGCCGCGCATCCACAGGATGGCCTCTGTTGTGGACAGAAGCGATAATCGTCTCCGCGCATCAAAAAAGCGGATGCACAAAGGGGCGTAGCGGGTATTTTTTCTACCCGCCAAGCCCCTTTGTGCGGAGCGCCTATGCGCGGCAGAATCCAAGACTACAAGAGTGTAGAGTTTAGTGTTGAGAGTTTAGAGGAGTGGAGAGTTGGAAGTAGCGGCTAGCGAAGCGCGGGCGGGGCTGGGCTGAGCGATAGCGAGCGCGAAGCGAGGGGGTCGCAGGGGGCCTGTGCCCAGATATCGGGCGCCATCAGGCGCTAGCGAAGGGGCCGAA
>CAZIUO010000067.1:0-9359 GCA_964542575.1 uncultured Muribaculaceae bacterium | reverse complement strand
GGTAATGCATAGACTTTAGTCCCACTCTAAACTCTAAACTCTAAACTCTAAACTCACTTCACCAGTGACACGATGCGCTGTGCGGCGGCGCGGGACTGGGCGGGGGTGGATTGCAGGATGCGGACGCGGCCTGCGGAGTCGGGGGCGAAGGTGGTGATGCCGGTGCTGTCAATGGCCACGGTTCCCGCCTCGCCGATGGTGAACCAGCGGCCGCCCTCCACGGCATAGAGCACTGCCGAGGGGTCCCAGCAGGGACGGTCGGCGTCGCCGCAATATACCTTGTAGCCTTCGCGCAGCGGGTGCGGCCCCTCGATGCCGCCGGGCAGGCTGGCGGCGGGATAGAGTATGGAATTGCCCACCTCAAAGGGGGAGAGCACGATGTCGGTGGGCCAATCGCAGAAGACCTTCTGCGCCGCTGCAATGTCGTTCTTGATGTTGAACTCGGCAAAGCCGCCGGTGAAGGTGCCGCCCATTGCGGAGAGCAGCCGCACCTTGCGCGCCACCAGCTCGCTACCCGTGAGGGGCGAGTATTCGTCGGCAGGGCTCTCCAGCAGCCGCGCCAGATTGGTGTAGAAGCCGATGGAGGCGATCACCACCGAGCTGTCGGCCGCCTGGCTCAGGGTCCGGCGGTAGAGCTCCGTGGCGCTGGGCAGGTCGCGCAGGCAGTTGTCGCTGCGCTCGAAGAGAGGGTCGCCGCCGGGGTAGACCATTTCGCTGAGGATGCGGGCGAAGTTGACCGCGTCTCCGGGACCCGCAGTGCCGCCGTAAACCGCTCCGACGGGGATTTTATGGCCATAGTATGTGCCCATAATGTCGATGAACGAAGCTGGGTAGGGGGCGTCGTCCTTGTTGACCATAATGGCCATAAGGTTGACATATCCGCTGTCGATGCAGGTGTAGAGCATATCCAGCGCGATGGCATCGTCTATGTCGTTGCCCATATCGGTGTCCAGGATTATATTTACGGGGTTTGCGGCCTCTTCTGACCTCGGGGTGCAGGAGATTATGCCTGCGGCCGCAACTGCGGCGAAAATGGCGTTTCTGAGTCTCATAGCGAGCGAAGGTAGCAACAATCCCGGTTATGGGCAAATCGGCGGGCCGGGACAGGACGGGGCGCGGCTCCGCGAACCGGGGCGAACAGCGCCGCCCTGCAAAACAAAAGCGCCGCCCCGAAATGGAGCGGCGCCTTGAATTGCGCTTTCAAAGAGGCTTAGCCCAGCATACTCAGCAGGATGCCGGCAGCCACTGCGCTGCCGATCACGCCGGCCACGTTGGGACCCATAGCGTGCATAAGCAGGTAGTTTCTGGGGTTGGCCTTGAGCCCCTCGACCTGAGACACGCGGGCTGCCATAGGCACTGCAGAAACGCCTGCAGAACCGATCAGCGGGTTGATCTTGTCTTTGGAGAAGAGGTTCATGAACTTGGCCAGCAGCACGCCGCCGGCGGTGCCCAGACCGAATGCCACGATGCCCATCGCCAGGATGGAGAGGGTGCGCCACTGCAGGAATGTGTCTGCGGTTGCGGTTGCGCCCACTGTGGTGCCCAGGAAGATCACCACGATGTTGGTGAGCTCGTTCTGCACGGTCTTGCTCAGACGGTCCACCACGCCGCACTCGCGGAACAGGTTGCCCAGCATAAGGCAGCCTACCAGAGGAGCGGCGGAGGGGAGCAGCAGCGCGATGATGATGGTGACCACGATGGGGAAGAGAATCTTCTCCTTCTTGGAGACCTGACGCAGCTGCTTCATCTCGATCTTGCGCTCTTTCTCTGTGGTGAGGGCGCGCATGATCGGGGGCTGGATGATGGGCACCAGTGCCATATAGCTGTATGCGGCAACGGCGATGGGGCCCAGCAGGTGAGGCGCCAGCTTGCTGGTGAGGAAGATGGCCGTGGGGCCGTCAGCTCCGCCGATGATGCCGATGGAAGCGGCCTCCTGGGAGTTGAAGCCCATCACGTGCGCCATAATGAATGTGGCAAAGATGCCCAGCTGAGCGGCTGCGCCCAGCATCAGGCTCTTGGGGTTGGCAATCAGCGGGCCGAAGTCGGTCATCGCACCCACGCCGATGAAGATCAGGCAGGGGTAGATGCCCAGCTTGACACCCATATAGAGGATATCCAGCATTCCGCCGTCGGCAAGAATGTGACGGTAGCTGTGGAAGTAGGGGCTGTCGGGGTTGAGGAACTCGTTGTTCCAGAGATCCGCGTGGTACATCCCGGCGCCGGGGAAGTTGGTGAGCAGCATACCGAATGCGATGGGCAGGAGCAGCAGCGGCTCATATTGCTTGGCGATTGCAAGATACATGAGCACGCAGCTCACCGCTATCATCACAAGCGACTTCCAGCCGCCGGCCGCAGCAAACATCTGCGCGAACCCGGTGTCGGCCACGAACTTGGTCATTGTCTCGCCAAAGTCAAAGTCCTGCGCCATAATGGGCAGCGCCGCAAACAGCATCAGGGCAAAGAGGGCGAACTTGAAGATTTTGTTGTTGGAACGCTTCATCGTAACCTGTCTTTAATGCTGTTAGGCAACCTCCACCAGAGGGTCGCCGCTCTGCACTGTGTCGCCTGCCGAGACTATGATGCGCGTTACCGTGCCGTCGGCCTCCGCAAGGATTGCGTTCTCCATCTTCATCGCCTCCAGGGTGAGGAGGGTGTCGCCGGCCTTGACGCTCTGGCCCACCGACACTGCGATGCTGACCACAACGCCGGGCAGGGGGGATTCCACCGCCTTGCCGGCTCCGGCTGCTGCGGCGGCCTGGGGTGCCGGTGCAGGTGCAGCGGCGGCTGCCGGCTTGGGTGCGGCCGGTTTGGGAACCGAGGGTTTGACGGCGCTGTTATCATCCTTCTCCAGCTGAGTGGTGTAGGACTTGCCGTTGACAGTAATCTGCAGCAATTCACCAGACTGCTCCACTGTAGTCTGGTATTCGTTGCCGTTTATTTTGAAATTGAATCTTTTCATTTGATTTACAAGGATAGTTTAATTGAAATGATGCCAGGAGGAATGGTCGTTGTGCACGATGGTGATGACGTCGCTCTCCACATCGTGAGCCTCTTCCGTGAAGAGGTACAGAGAAGCTGCGATGGCTGCCGCAATCTCCTCGTCGCTCTCGTGATGCGCGCTTGCAGCCGCCGCCTTGGGGGCGGGAGCGGGTGCCGCCGCGGCCTTCTTGCTTGCGACGCGGGAGAATATCTGCAGCACATATACAAGCAGCAGCAGGATGGCGAACACGATGGCAAGGCCGATGCCCGTCATAGCCCAGATTGCGCCCCAGTTGACTGTTAAAATCATATTCATTACAGATAAGGGTTACAGAGGGATATTGCCGTGTTTCTTCTCCGGGAGGGAGAGATTCTTGTCGCGCAGCTGGCAGAGGGCCCTGATCACGCGGAAACGGGTGTTGCGGGGCTCGATGACATCATCGATATAGCCGTAGCTGGCAGCCTTGTAGGGGTTGCAGAAGAGGTCGTCGTATTCTTTCTTCTTGGCCTCCTTGATGGCAGCGGCCTCCTCGGGGGTGGCAGCGGCCTTGATCTCCTTGTTGTAGAGCACTGCAACGGCGCCGTCGGCACCCATCACAGCGATGTTGGCGGTGGGCCATGCGTAGTTCATATCGCCGCGCAGCTGCTTGCAGCTCATCACGATGTGGCTGCCGCCGTAGGACTTGCGCAGGGTCACGGTAACTTTGGGCACTGTGGCCTCGCCGTATGCGTAGAGCAGCTTGGCTCCGTGCAGAATCACGCCGCCGAACTCCTGCTGGGTGCCGGGAAGGAAGCCCGGGACATCCACCAGAGTCACGATGGGGATGTTGAACGAGTCGCAGAAGCGCACGAAGCGGGCACCCTTGCGGCTGGAGTTGATGTCCAGCACGCCGGCCAGCATCTTGGGCTGGTTGGCCACGATGCCGACAGACATACCGCCCATATGGGCGAAGCCCACGATTATGTTGCGGGCAAACTCCTTGTGGATTTCGAAGAACTTGCCGTCGTCCACAATGGCGTTGATCACCTGATACATATCATAAGGCTCGTTGGGGCTGTCGGGGATAATCTCGTTGAGAATGTCCTCCTTGCGGTCGATGGGGTCGTTGGTGGGAACCATCGGGGCCTCCTCGCGGTTGTTCTGGGGGATGTAGCTGATGAGCTCGCGGATGGTGGAGATCACCTCCTCCTCGGTGTCGCAGGCAAAGTGGGCCACGCCGCTCTTGCTGGCGTGCACGCTTGCACCGCCCAGCTGCTCCTGGGTCACCTTCTCGCCCAGCACCTGCTCCACGACTGCGGGGCCGGTGAGGAACATATAGCTGGCGTTCTTGCGCATAATGGTGAAGTCGGTGAGGGCGGGGGAGTAGACGGCACCGCCGGCGCAGGGGCCGAGGATGGCGCTGATCTGGGGCACCACGCCGCTGGAGAGGATGTTGCGCTCAAAAATCTCGGCATATCCGGCAAGGGCGTTGACACCCTCCTGGATGCGGGCTCCGCCGCTGTCGTTGAGGCCGATCACGGGAGCGCCCACCTTCATTGCCTGGTCCATTACCTTGCAGATCTTCTGCGCGAGGGTCTCGGACAGCGAGCCGGCGTTCACGGTGAAGTCCTGCGCGAAGATGTACACCAGACGGCCGTCGATTGTGCCGTAGCCGGTGACGACGCCGTCGCCCAGGAAGTGCTTCTTTTCCATTCCGAAGTTTGTGCAGCGGTGCAGCATAAACATGTCGAACTCCTCAAAGCTGCCCTCGTCGAGCAGCATTGCGATGCGCTCGCGGGCGGTATATTTGCCCTTTTCGTGCTGGGCATCTATCCTGGCCTGGCCACCGCCGAGGCGGGCAGTCTCGCGCTTTTCTATAAGCTCTTTGACTTTTTCGAGTTGATTGCTCATTATATCAGAAATTTTATTGTTTTTGGATTATTTCTCGCTGGGATTCTCGCAGATCTCGGTGAGCACGCCCAGAGTTGACTTGGGGTGCAGGAAGGCGATGTTGAGGCCCTCGGCGCCCTTGCGGGGAGCGGCGTCGATCAGGCGGACGCCCTTATCGGATGCATCTGCAAGGCAGGCTGCCACATCCTTGGTCTTGAAGGCGATGTGGTGCACGCCGCCGCGGCCGCCGTTCTTCTCGATGAACTTGGCGATGGTGCTCTCGGGGCAGGTGGGCTCCAGCAGCTCCAGCTTGACTTCGCCGATTTTGAAGAATGCGGTCTTGACCTTCTGATCCTCCACAACCTCGATGTTGTAGCATTTCAGACCGAGTACGTTTTCGTAGTAGGGGATAGCCTCTTCCAGAGAAGTAGTCGCTATGCCGATGTGTTCGATTTGGGACAGTTCCATGGCTATATTTTTTAAAAAGTTGTTTATATGCAGTCGTTTTGAAAAAAAACTCTCCAAAGTTAGAAAATTCAAAAAACAAAAACCACAAAAAAACAAGCGCCGGCTCAAAAAAAATTGAACCGGCGCCTGCCTTGGTATTTTTGGTTAACTGAAGCCTTATGCCATTGTGTGGAATACGTTCTGGACGTCCTCGTCGTCCTCGATTTTCTCCAGGAGTTTCTCCACATCAGCCTTGTCCTCTGCGCTGAGGGTCTTGGGCTCGATGTTGGGGAAGCGGTCGAACTTGGCCGAGATGATCTCGTAGCCGTTGCTCTCGAGATACTGCTGGATATTGTTCATTGCGGTGAACTCGCCGTAGATCATTATGACCTTGGGGTCGTCCTCCTCCTCGCCGGTGCCGTCGCGGAACACCTCGTCCGCACCGAAGTCGATGAGCTCAAGCTCCAGCGACTCGAGGTCGATGTCGTCGCGGTCCTTGACCGTGAACACGCTCTTGCGGTCGAACATAAACTCCACGCTGCCCGAGGTGCCCAGGGTGCCGCCGAACTTGTTGAAGTAGCTGCGGATGTTGGCAACCGTGCGGTTGGTGTTGTCGGTGGCGGTCTCTATGAGTATCGCGATGCCGTGAGGGCCGTATCCCTCGTAAACTATCTCCTTGTAATCGCCCTGGTCCTTGTCGGTGGCACGCTTGATGGCGCGCTCGATGTTGTCCTTGGGCATATTCTCGCTGCGGGCCTCCTGCAGCAGTGCACGCAGACGGGGGTTGCCGGTCACATCGGGACCTCCCTGTTTTACTGCGATGGTGATTTCCTTACCGATTTTGGTAAAGGTTTTGGCCATATGGCCCCAGCGTTTAAACTTGCGCTCCTTTCTGAATTCAAAAGCTCTTCCCATATTATTTCTGAACGTTTTCTATGCGAGAAATGTACTTGTCGATGTCAATTGCCTCTATTGTGTTGGGGTATTTAACCTTGATCTCGTTGTAGAAAGAGAGAGCCTCGTCAGTCTTGCCCAGATCCTCGGCAGCGATGCCGGCCTTGAGCAGATAGCCTGCGGAGAGGATTGTGTCGTCTGCCTTGGCAGCCGCCTTGTATGATTCAAGCGCAGCGGCGTTGTCGCCCTGGCCCACCTGCGCATCGCCGATGCAGCAGAGTGCGCGCCCGTTCATAATGGGGTCGCCGCCTTTGTACTTCTTAAGATAGTTGATGGCTTCAGCATAGTTCTTGAGCTGCAGCTGGCACACGCCTGCCTGATAATAGACGCCCTGGCCCGCCTTCTTGCCATACTGGGAGATGACATCGGCAAAACCGAGCACGTTGCCGTCGCCGTTGAGCGCCTGCTCGTACATACCCTGGTTGAAGTAGTTGCAAGCCCCTGCCGATGCGGCCATAGCCTCCTGCTTTGCGGGCTTGAACACCCAGCGGTTGAGCGCTAGGGCGGCGCAGACGACTATGAGCACTACCAGAATGATGGTGCTGAGCAGATTACCGTGTTTCTTGAGCCAAGATTCAACGCCTGTAACGGCTTCACCCACTGCCTGATTGCCTTCGGGTGTGCTGTTGACTTTATTAGTTGCCATTATTTAAAAATTTAAAATTATCCGTTTTACAAAGTGTGCAAAATTACAATAAAAATGCAAAACCACAATATAATTTCGTACTTTTGAGGCAGCTATGTACCTGCGCAAAATCAACATACAGAACTTCAAGAACATCAGGGAGGCTTCTTTGGAATTCTCTCCGGCGCTGAACTGCATCAGCGGCGACAACGGGGAGGGGAAGACCAACCTGCTGGATGCCGTGTTCTACCTCTCGATGACCAAGAGCTACTTCCGCATCCCCGAGCCCTATGTGCGCACGGTGGGGGAGGAGACGATGGTGCTCTCGGGCGAGTACGGGATGGCCGACGAAACGGTGGATACGGTGGCGGTGATGCTCTCCGGCGAGCAGAAGCAGGTGCGGCTCAACCGCAAGAACTACAGCAAGATATCCGACCATATCGGGAAGTTTCCCATTGTGATGATCTCCCCTTCCGACACATCTCTCATCAACGACAGCGCCGAGGTGCGCCGCCGCTTTATGAATATGATGCTGTCGCAGACCGACAGGGAGTATCTGCGCGCGGTGCAGTCCTACAACAGGCTGCTGGCGCAGCGCAACCGCATACTCAAGGCGGACAGCCCCGACGGCGAGCTGCTGGCGGCGGTCACCGACCGGATGGCCCCCTTTGCCGCATACATATATAATAAGAGGGCCGAGCTGTGCGGCGAGCTGCAGAGCCTCTCGGCCGACTATTATGCGCGGCTCTCCGACGGCCGCGAGAGCATCAGTCTCGAATATCAGTCGGACCTGATGCGCGGCACCACCGCCGAGATTTTCGAGCGGAACTTTGCGCGGGACTGCCAGGTGCGCTACACATCGGCCGGCGTGCAGCGCGACGACATAATCTTCAAGATGAATTCCGCCCCCATAAAGATATGCGGCAGCCAGGGGCAGCAGAAGAGCTTTCTGCTGGCTGTGAAGCTGTCGCAGTTCGTGCTGATGCGCCGCCACTGCGGCTTCAGCCCCATATTGCTGCTGGACGATGTGTTTGACAAGCTGGACGCCTCCAGGGTGGAATTTCTGCTGCGGACCGTCTCCAGCGAAGATTTCGGGCAGATATTCGTGACCGACTGCAACAAGGTGCGCCTGGGCAGCATCGTGGCGGGAATGAATGTGGATGCGGCGATGTTCTCCGTGAAAGGGGGGACCTTCGTGCGGGAGGAGTAGCGGATGGAGCGCAGCAATTTCAAGACTTTGGGACAGGCGCTGGAGCGCTACCTCGCCACGGAAAAGGAGGCGCGGCCCATCTCCGAGGGGCTGCGGTATGCCCGAGTGTGCTCCGCCTGGGACGAGGCGGTGGGAGTCAGCGTGGCGGCGATGACCCTCTCCCGGCAGTTCGACAGCGGGGTCCTGACGGTGCGCATAGGCTCGTCGGTGCTCAGAATGCAGCTGCAGATGAACCTCGAGACCATACGGCACCGGATGAACCGCATTCTCGGAGAAGATACAGTGACAGCGATAAACCTGAGATAATGCCTGCAAAAGTAATAATAGACGCTGCGGTGCCCTATATCCGCGGCGTGCTGGAACCCTGGTTCGATGTGGAATACCTGCCTGCGGCGCAGATGGATGCCGCTGCGGTGAAGGACGCCTCGGCGCTGATAATCCGCACCCGCACCAAATGCAACGCCGCCCTGCTGGAGGGCAGCAATGTGAAGTTCATCGCCACCGCCACCATCGGGATGGACCATATAGACCGGCCCTGGTGCGCCTCGGCGGGCATCACGGCGGTGAACGCCCCCGGCTGCAATGCCGACGGGGTGATGGAGTGGGTCTTCGCCGCCCTGGGTCATCTGCCCTTCGGCAGGCCGCTGGAGGGGATGACCCTCGGCGTGGTCGGCGTGGGCGAAGTTGGCGGCCGGGTGGCCGATATGGGTCGCCGGCGCGGCTTCAGGGTGCTGGAAAACGACCCGCCCAAGCAGGCGGCGGGTTTTGCGCGGCATTTCACCCCGCTGGAGACGCTGCTCTCTGAGAGCGACATCGTTACAGTGCACATCCCCCTCTGGAGCGAGAATTTCCACTTTGCCGGCGAGCGCTTCTTTGAGAAGATGAAACCCGGGGCGGCATTTCTCAACGCCGCGAGGGGCGGAGTGGCCGACGAGGCGGCGCTGCTTGCGCTGCGCGGCCGTCTGGGGCCTCTGGCGATAGATGTGTGGGAGGGGGAGCCCGACATCAACCCCGCGACTCTGGCGGCGGCCGACATCGCCACCCCCCACATCGCCGGCTACACTGCGGCGGGAAAAGTCAACGCCACGGTGGCCGCGGTGCGCTCCCTTGCAAAATTTTTCGGCATTTCCGAATTATTGCAATTTGAAATCAAACACGACTTTCTGCCTTACAATATAGAAGGCTACGATATTCTTGCCGACGACAGAATGCTCCGCGAGCACCCTTCCGATTTCGAATTGTTACGCACCCGCTACCGCCTGCGGGGGTAAAAG
>CAZIUO010000066.1:0-9437 GCA_964542575.1 uncultured Muribaculaceae bacterium | reverse complement strand
CGACCGACCGGTCGTCTGCTTTTCGGTAGCCCCAATAGGAATCGAACCTATATCTAAGGTTTAGGAAACCTCCGTTCTATCCGTTGAACTATGAGGCCATATAATGAAAAAGGGGTCCGATAAGATACCCCCATTCATTCTTTAGCGCAACGTCAGCGCCAAGCAAGACTTACTGAGCCTTCTTGACGATGATCTGACGGCCGCGATAGTAGCCGCACTCAGGGCAAACGTGGTGATACATTACTGTAGCGCCGCAGTTCGAGCAAGTTGCCAGTGTAGGCATAGGAGCTACGTCGTGGGTTCTTCTTTTGTCTCTGCGCTGCTTGGAGACTTTTCGTTTAGGATGTGCCATTTTATTTTACTTTTATTCTTTAATTACTATTCCTGTCAGTTCAACAAATCTTTGAGGCCGAGAAACGGAGTGTTGCCCCCCGCCGCCGCGGCGTCTTCCTCTCTGCTCAGGCGGGCGATGGCCTCCGGATTGCACTCCCCTTCGGGATGAACCCTGCACATCGGCACCGAAACGCAGACGAGATCGTAGAGAGTCTGACTCAGATCCAGCTCGGGAGTACCCTCGCGCAGGATAATCACATTGTCGTCGTCTTCCACGACATCTTCCGGCTCCGCATCAAAGCGCACCGAGAGAGTCTCATCCACGCTCACCGGGAGGAACATCTCTTCCAGACATCTGTCGCAGAGCACCTTGACCCTGCCGGTAATCTGCAGAGGGACCTCAACCCAGTCGCCCCTGTGCCGCACAGCCACGTGAGCCTTGCACTCCAGGCCCTCCAGAATGTCGCGGCCGAAGCCGTCCAGAAAGCCGTCGTCCAAAGAGAAATCGAACTCCTGACCCTGGCGGGTAGTGCCCTTGAGAGGAATGATTATCTCGCTCATAGCTACGCCTATAGCAAATTGGGGTGCAAATATAGTCAAATTTTTGCGAAATGCAACCTATTTTAAAGCAGCGCGTTTGCGTGCGGTCTCGTCCAGCAGTATCTTGCGCAGACGCATCGACTTGGGGGTAACCTCCACCAGCTCGTCCTCCTGGATATACTCCAGCGCCTCCTCGAGGCTGAACTTGACTGCAGGGGGGAGCATAACCTTCTCGTCGCTGCCGGCGGCGCGCACGTTGGTGAGCTTCTTGGTCTTGCAGATGTTGATGCTCAGGTCCCTCTCGCGGGTGTGCTCGCCCACTACCTGGCCCGCATAGACCTCCTCGCCCGGCTCCACAAAGAAGCGGCCGCGGTCCTGCAGCTTGTCCATCGCGTAGGCGATGGCGGTGCCGGTGTCTATGGAGACCAGAGAGCCGTTGGTGCGCTGCTCTATGTCGCCCTTGTAGGGCTCGTAATCCTTGAAGCGGTGGGAGATGACAGCCTCGCCGGCAGATGCGGTGAGCAGGTTGCTGCGCAGACCCATCATACCCCTGGAGGGGATGTCAAAGTCCAGATGGGTGCGGCCGTCGCGCGAATCCATACGCACCAGGGCCCCCTTGCGGCGGGTGGCCATCTCTATGGCGCGCCCCACGAACTCGTCGGGCAGGTCTATTGTGAGGTTCTCGATAGGCTCGCAACGCTGGCCGTTGATGGTCTTGTCCAGCACTTTGGGCTGGCCCACCTGCAGCTCGAAGCCCTCGCGGCGCAGCGTCTCGATGAGAATGGAGAGGTGCAGCACGCCGCGGCCGTAAACCACAAACGAGTCGGTGCCGACGCCCGGCTTCACGCGCAGCGCCAGGTCCTTCTCCAGCTCGCGGTCCAGACGCTCCTTGAGGTGGCGGCTGGTCACGAACTTGCCCTCGCGCCCGAAGAAGGGGGAGTCGTTGATGCAGAAAATCATACTCATCGTGGGCTCGTCCACGGTGATGGGAGGCAGCGGCTCGGGATTCTCGAAGTCGGCCACCGTGTCGCCGATTTCAAACCCGTTGAGGCCCACCACGGCGCAGATGTCGCCGCAGATCACCTCCGGCTGGTTCTTCTTTTCCAGCCCTTCAAACACCATAAGGTCCTTGATTTTCTGCTTCTCTATTATGCCGTAGCGTTTGCACAGGGAGATGTTGTCGCCCGCGCGCAGCCTGCCGCGGGTCACGCGGCCCACAGCGATGCGCCCCACGTAGGGAGAATATTCCAGCGACGAAATCAGCATCTGCGGGGTGCCCTCCACCACTTCGGGGGCGGGAATCTCGCTGATGATCACATCCAGCAGCGGAGTGATGTCCTCCGTGGGCTTGCGCCAGTCGAGCGACATCCAACCCTGCTTGGCGCTGCCGAACACGGTCTTGAAGTCCAGCTGGTCTTCGGTGGCGTTGAGGGTGAACATCAGGTCGAACACCTGCTCGTTGACCTCGTCGGGGCGGCAGTTGGGCTTGTCCACCTTGTTGACCACCACGATCGGCTTCTTGCCCATCTCGATGGCCTTCTGCAGCACAAAACGGGTCTGGGGCATAGTCCCCTCAAAGGCGTCCACCAGCAGCAGCACGCCGTCGGCCATATTGAGCACGCGCTCCACCTCGCCGCCGAAGTCGGCGTGGCCCGGAGTGTCTATAATGTTGATTTTTACACCTTTGTAGGTTACGGAGACATTCTTGGCCAGGATGGTGATGCCGCGCTCGCGCTCCAGGTCGCCGGAGTCAAGTATGAGTTCCCCCATCTTCTCGACCTCGCGCAAATGGGAGGTCTGCTGAATCATTTTGTCCACCAGAGTGGTTTTGCCGTGGTCTACGTGGGCAATAATCGCAACGTTTCTGATATTCTGCATATTCACTCAAGTTTCGCCGGCTTCATAAATATTCCGTTTGTGTTCATTGTGCCGTCCGGCGAAACTTAGGCCAACGCACAATTATTCCATAATGACCCTATCCCTAAATCCCTTTCCCAGGAAAGGGACTTACCGCCGGCACATGCGTGCCTCTAAATTGGTTAAAATGGAGCGCAAAAATACAACATTTATAGAAGATATCGCATTTTTTTATACTTTTGTTCGCCTTATCAATCAGGATTTATGACAGAAAAAATACTCATTCTCGACTTCGGCTCGCAAGTTACTCAGCTCATAGGCCGCCGGGTCAGGGAACTCAACGTTTACTGCGAAATCCACCCCTTCAACAAAATGCCCGAGATCGGCGATGACGTGCGCGGAGTGATTCTCTCCGGCAGTCCCGCCTCGGTGCGCGACGCCGGTGCCCCCAAAATCGACTTGAGCGGCATCAAGGGGCGTCTGCCGCTGCTGGGCATCTGCTACGGGGCGCAATATCTCGCACAGAACTACGGCGGCGAAGTGATGAACTCCGGCAGCCGCGAATACGGCCGCGCCCGGCTGAGCATCGTGGGCGACGGCTCCCCCCTGCTCAAGGGGGTCAAGAACCTCTCGCAGGTGTGGATGTCGCACGGCGACACCATCACCCGTCTGCCCGAGGGGGCCGAGGTCATCGGCTCCACGGAAGATGTCGCGAATGCCGCCTACCGCTTTGCCGGCGAGGAGACCTACGCGGTGCAGTTCCACCCCGAGGTGTTCCACAGCGAAGAGGGTCCCAAGATTCTTGAAAACTTCGTCAAGGGCATCTGCCGCTGCAGCGGCGACTGGACCCCGGAGAGCTTCATAGACTCCACGGTGGCCTCGCTCAAGCAGACCATCGGCGACGGCCACGTGATACTCGGCCTCTCCGGCGGCGTGGATTCCACCGTGGCCGCGGTGCTGATGCACAGGGCCATCGGCGACAGGCTGCACTGCATATTCGTGGACAACGGCCTGCTGCGCAAAAACGAATTCCGCGACGTGCTGGAGTCCTATAAGGATATGGGGCTCAACGTGGTGGGGGTAAACGCCGGCGAGCGCTTCCTGAGCGAGCTTGCCGGAGTCACCGACCCCGAGCGCAAGCGCAAAATCATAGGCGCCGCCTTTGTGGAGGTGTTCGACGCCGAGGCGCAGAAGATTTCCGGCGCCAGCTTCCTGGGCCAGGGGACCATCTACCCCGATGTCATAGAGTCCTGCTCTGTGAACGGCCCCTCCGCCAAAATCAAGTCTCACCACAATGTGGGCGGCCTGCCCGAGAAGATGCACCTCAAGATAGTGGAGCCGCTGCGCAGCCTCTTCAAAGACGAAGTGCGCAATGTGGGCCGCGCCCTGGGCATCAAGGAGGAGCTGGTCAGCCGCCATCCCTTCCCCGGGCCGTCGCTGGCCATCCGGCTGCTGGGCGACATCACCGAAGAGAAGCTGAACATACTGCGCGAGGCCGACGACATATTCATCCGCTCGCTGCGCGCCTACAAGTGCGACCTCCCCTCCGCCAGCGAACCCCGCCGGCGCGCCACCAACCTCTACGAGGCCATCTGGCAGGCTGGGGCAATCCTGCTGCCGGTCAAGAGCGTGGGAGTGATGGGCGACGAGCGCACCTACGAATACACCATAGCCCTCAGGGCGGTGGTATCCACCGACGGAATGACCGCCGACTGGTTCCCCCTCCCCTACGACTTTATGGCAAAAGTCTCCAACGACATAATCAACAAAGTGCGCGGGGTCAACCGCGTATGCTACGACATCTCCTCCAAACCGCCGGCAACCATCGAATGGGAATAGTTGCGTCCCCGGAGCGGACTCCAAGATGAAAAGACTATCGATTTACAGCACAGTGTCGGCACTATTGTTTGCCGGCACTGCCTCTTTTGCGCAGACCCCGGAGGGGGAGGCCGTGCAGTTCGACACCATAGATTCGGTGGCGGTCTCCGCCGCCAGGGTGCCGATAGCGATGCACTCCAGCCCCCGCATTGTGACGCTGATGGACAGCACCGCCATCGCCTCCACCCCCGCCGAGAATGTCAACGACCTGCTGAAATACGCCCTGGGGGTGGATGTGCGCCAGCGCGGGGCGATGGGGATGCAGACCGACATAAGTATGCGCGGCGGCACCTGCAACCAGATTGCGGTGCTGCTGGACGGCATCAACATCACCGACCCGCAGACGGGGCACAATTCGGCCGACTTCCCGGTGAATCTGTGCGACATAGACCACATAGAGGTGCTTGAGGGGCCCGCGTCGCGCGTCTACGGCACATCGTCGCTGGTGGGGGCCATCAATATCGTCACCCGCAAGGCGCCCGGCAGCGCCGCCGCCGTCAATCTGGAGGGGGGCTCGTTCGGCTATGCAAGCGCCGTCGGCTCGCTCTCGCTCTCGGGCAGACGCGGCGGCTTTGATATGTTCTCCGCCGGCTATCAGCGCAGCGACGGCTTCAACCGCACCGCCGAGGGGGGCCTGAACAGCGACTACGGCGCATTCAAGGCCTTCTGGCACGGCAGCGCCGAAGCGGGCCGCAGCACCCTGCAGTATCAGGCGGGGGTCAGCGGCAAGGACTTCGGCTCCAGCACCTTCTACTCCACAAAGTACGACAACCAGTTTGAGCACACCCTCAAGACCTTCGCCTCGGTGAAGGCGGTGGGGCGCGGACCGCTGCACTTCTCCCCCGCCATCTACTGGAACCGGGCGGAGGACCGCTTTGAGCTGATCCGCGGCCGCAGCGACCTCTACCCCTTCAACCATCACCGCACCAACACGGCGGGGCTGAACCTGGGCCTGCACACCGACTCGCGCCTGGGACGCACCGCATTCGGACTGGAGAGCCGCTACGAGGGAATCCGCAGCACCAATCTGGGCGAGGCGCTGGAAAATCCCAAGGGGGTTTATGTGTGCGGCACAGACCGGGCCGCCTTCAATATCTATCTGGAGCACAATGCCGTGCTGGGGCCCCTGTCCGTATCGGCAGGGGTGACCGGCGTGTACAACACCGGCAGCAGGGAGGGCTTCCGGCTCTACCCGGGGGCGGACTTCAGCCTCCGGATCATCGATGCCCTGCGCCTCTACGCCTCATACAACACATCCTACCGGATGCCGACCTTCACCGAGCTCTACTATTCGGTGGGCGGGCACAAGGCCGACCCCGGCCTCAAGGCGGAGAAGCTGCGCAGCCTGGAGGGGGGCCTCAAGTTCCTCGGACGCGGGGTGCGGGCGGTGGCCACGGTCTACTACAACCGCGGCTACGACATAATAGACTGGATACGCGACATTTCCCAGGGGGAGGACGCCCCCTGGACCAGCGTGAACCACACCCGGCTGAACACATTCGGGCAGGAGGCGACCCTGCGGGTGAACTTTCCCGACCTGCTGCGCCGCAGGGAGTTTTTTCTGAAGAGCGTCTCGCTGGGCTACAGCCACATCTCGCAGAGCAAGGCGCTGGAAGAGAACCTGCGCAGTATGTATTCTATGGAGTATGTCCGCCACAAGGCGGTGGTGCAGGCCGACCTGCGCCTCAGCGGCAGCCTCACGGCCAACCTCTCTTATCGCTACATCGACCGCCGCACCGACTCGGAGCTTATAAAACCCTACTCGCTGCTCGACGCCAAGGTGGCGTGGGACCGGCCCCGCTACAGCCTCTACCTGAGGGTCAACAATCTGCTCGACAGGGAGTATTACGACTTCGGGGAGATTCCGCAGCCGGGCTTGTGGATAATGGCCGGCGCGGCATTCCGCATTTTTTAATAAATTCGCACTATGTTACGCAAAATACGAATCATTCTGGCGGTGCTCTGCTTTGCAGGCATCACGCTGCTTTTCTGTGACTTTACCGGCGCCACCCACGCCTATCTGGGCTGGCTGGCCAAAGTGCAGCTGCTCCCCGCGATACTGGCGGGCAATGCCGCAATCATCGCGGCGCTCTTGCTGCTGACCCTCATCTTCGGCAGGGTTTACTGCTCTGTAATCTGTCCGCTCGGGGTCATGCAGGACATATTTGCCTGGGCGGGGCGGCGCGGCAAGAAGAAGAACCGCTACAAATACAGCTGGTCCCCCGCCAAGAATGTGCTGCGGCTGGTGATGCTGATTGTGATGATAGCCTCCATAGTGCTGGGCATCAGCGCCCTCACCGCACTGCTGGCCCCCTACAGCGCCTACGGGCGCATCGCGTCGCAGTTCCTGGCCCCCGTCTATGCGCTGGCAAACAATCTGCTGGCCGGCTGGGCCGAGAAGCGCGCCAGCTACGCCTTCTACCCCACCGAAGTCTGGGGCAAGGCGCTGGGCACAGTGGTCGTGGCAGCGGTGACTCTGGTGGCTCTGGCAGTCCTGGCCTGGAAAAACGGCCGCACCTATTGCAACACAATCTGCCCGGTGGGGACCGTTCTGGGGCTGCTCTCGCAGTTTGCAATGTTGCGCCCGGTGATTGACCGCAGCAAGTGCACCGGCTGCCGGCTGTGCGAGAAGGGCTGCAAGGCGTCGTGCATCAACATCAAGAAAATGACCATAGACCGCAGCCGGTGCGTCGCCTGCTTTGACTGCATATCCAACTGCAGGCAGGGGGCCATCAGCTACAAGTTCTGCTGGGGGCGCAAGAAGGCCGCCGCAGATGCCGCCGCCAAGGAGACAGGCGCCGCCAAGGCATCCGACTCTCCCGCTTCGCAGGGCAGACGCGCCTTTCTGGCCGGCACTGCGATGCTCGCCTCCTCTGCCGCGCTGCATGCGCAGAGCGACAAACGTCCCCGCCAGGACGCCCTGACCCTCGCGGCCAAGAACAATCCCGCCCCCGCGACCCGCATAACCCCTCCGGGAAGCATCTCGCTGCGCAATATGCACAGCCGCTGCATCGCCTGCCAGCTCTGCGTGCAGGCCTGCCCCGGCGGCGTGCTGGTGCCCTCGATGGCGCCCGAGCGCTTTATGCAGCCCGAGATGCGCTACAACGAGACCTACTGCCGCCCCGAGTGCAACGCCTGCAGCAGCGTCTGCCCCGCCGGCGCCATCCGCCCCATAACTCTTGAAGAGAAATCGTCCACACAGATAGGGCACGCGGAGTGGCACAGCGAGCTCTGCATCCCCGTCACCGTGGGAGACAAGTGCAATAACTGCGCGCGCCACTGCCCCGCCGGGGCCATCACGATGGTAGATTACACCGTGAGCGAGGGCGTCACCGTGCAGGTGCCCTCGGTAGACCGCTCCCGCTGCATAGGGTGCGGCGCCTGCCAGGCCCTCTGCCCCGCCCGCCCCGAGAGCGCCATCCGCGTAGAGGGCCACGAAGTCCACAAACTCATTTAACTTGCGAGCATCTTATGAAAAAGATAGACAGAAGAACATTCATAAAGGGGGCCGGAGCAGCCTCCGTGACAGCGGCGCTGGCCGCGCACGGCATCAGCCTGGCAGCCGGGCCTGCGCAGAACGCCTCGGGCAAGATGGAATACCGCACCGGCGGCAACGGCGACCGCGTGTCGCTGCTGGGCTTCGGATGTATGCGAATGCCCACCGTGGACGGCACCTGGAACGGCGAGGTGGACCTCGAGCAGCAGTTCGCCCTGGTGGACTATGCGCTGGAGCACGGGGTCAATTATTTTGACACCGCCCCGGTCTATACGGGCGGCCGCAGCGAGGAGTACATCGGCCTGGCGCTGAGCCGTCATCCGCGCGAGAGCTATTACATCGCCACCAAGCTCTCCAACCACCGCGGCGATTTCTCGTTCGAGTTCGGCAAGAATATGTACCTGAATTCGTTCAAGAATCTCAAGGTGGACTATATCGACTATTACCTGCTGCACAACATCGGCCGCAGCATAGAGTCGTTCAACGAGCGGTTTGTGGACAACGGGCTGCTTGATTTCCTGGTGGAGGAGCGCGCCGAGGGCCGCATCCGCAATCTCGGATGGTCGTTCCACGGCAATCAGGAGACTTTTGACCACATACTCTCGCTGCACGAGAAATATCACTGGGATTTCGTGCAGATTCAGATGAATTATCTTGACTGGAACCACGCCGGGGGCGGATTCAACATCAACGCCTCTTATCTCTACGGCGAGCTTTCCGCGCGGGACATCCCCATCACGATAATGGAGCCGCTGCGCGGCGGGGCGCTGGCCAATGTGCCGGTGAATGTCTCCCGCAAGATGCAGGAGCGCCGTCCCGGCGACAGCGCGGCCCGCTGGGCATTCCGCTTTGCCGGCACCTACCCCAGGATTCTGAGCGTGCTGAGCGGTATGACCTATATGGAGCATCTGCAGGACAACATCGCCACCTTCTCCGGCTTTGAGCCCTGCAGCGAAGACGAGCTTGCATTCCTGGAGCGGCTGGCCATAGAAATCACCAACTTCCCCACGGTGGGGTGCACCGCCTGCAACTACTGTATGCCCTGCCCCTACGGGATTGACATTCCGGGGACTTTTGCCCACTACAACAAGTGCGTCAACGAGGAGCAGATGCCGCTCTCGTCGGGCGACGAGAATTACCGCAAGCTGCGCCGGGCGTTCCTGCTGGGCTACGACCGCAGCGTGCCCGCGCTGCATCAGGCGAGCCACTGCATCGGCTGCGGCCAGTGCCTGGCCAAGTGCCCGCAGCACATCAACATCCCCTCCGAGATGAGCCGCATCGACAATTTCTGCGAGACCCTCCGGCAGGGGAAGAGCTTTTAAGAGTGTAGAGT
>CAZIUO010000065.1:0-9449 GCA_964542575.1 uncultured Muribaculaceae bacterium | reverse complement strand
ATACTCCCCTTCTGCGGATCATCGGCAGAATCGCTCCTGTTGAACCGGCTGCGCTCGGCAGCCTTGACAGCCCATTTCCAGAGAGACTGGTCTTTTGAGGAATGCTCGGGAATCACCTGGGCCTTGATGACACGGCCGGCGCGGTTGACATAAATCGCGACAGCGACATCGCCGCCGCCGAAACCCTTGTAGGCGGGGACAGGCAGACTGACCGCCTTGCGCCCCGACAGATCAAACGAGAGCACCGAGGGGCCGGTATATTCGTGAGCCTCCCCCTCGTCCCCCTTCTCCTGATCATTTCCGGTGGGGACCATATCCTCATCTTCCTCCTCGGCCGCCATTGCGGCGCGCCGGTTGGCGGCGAGGGCCTCCTCCACAGAGCGCCCGAGGGCCTCCTTCTCTGCGCGGGCCTTGATGGCATTGGCATCCACCACGGCATTGCGCACCTTGGGAGTGGGGGCGGCGGCAATCATCGCATCCAGCTCCTTGCCCACGCGCTCCTTGAATTCCTGCAGCTGCTCCTGTTTCTGGACGAGCTCCTTCTCCTCCTCGTGCGTGAAGTCCAGCACAAAGCTGGTCTCCTCCTGCACCATGGATTTTATCGAATAGAGCAGCAGCACTATCAGCACCACAAGGTGGAAGATAATGGTCGTGTAGAGCCCTATCCTGCCCTCTTTGCGCTGCTCTTTGGTGAATTCTTCCATTCTGAAATGCTATCTTGCCAGCCAGGTCGTATCGTTGAGAGCCTTCTCTATGGCCGCCAGCAGTATGTTGATGGCCACGTGGTTGTGCCCGCCCTGCGGGATTATGACATCGGCGTAGCGCCGGCTGGGGGCTATGAACTGCAGGTGCATCGGCTTCACCAGGTCGGCGTAGCGCTTGAGCACAGCCGCCACATCCTTGCCCCGCTCCTGCGTGTCGCGCTCCACGATGCGCGAGAGGCGGTCGTCGTCGTCGGCATCCACATACACTTTGATGTCCATCTGCCGCATTAGTTTCTGGCAGGTGAAAATCAGGATGCCCTCCACTATTATTATGTCGGCGGGCTCCACGTGCACGGTCTCGGTTTTGCTGCGGGCGCAGGTGATGTAGGAATACACCGGCTGGTCTATCGCCTCGCCGCGGCGTATCTGCTCTATCTGTTCGCACAGCAGGTCAAAGTCTATCGCGTCGGGGTGGTCAAAATTGTAGACGCGCTTCTGCTCGTCGCTCAAATGACCGCAATCCTTGTAATAGGAGTCCTGCGGAATCACCACGATCCGCTCTCTGAAGACCTCCTGCAGCCGCCTCACGACCGTTGTCTTGCCGCTGCCGCTGCCGCCTGCTATGCCGATTATCAACATAATGCGTCGTTTTTAGAATTCTGCGTTGTTGGGAGTGCGGGGGAAGGGGATCACGTCGCGGATGTTGCTCATACCGGTCACGAACATCAGCAGGCGCTCGAAGCCCAGTCCGAAGCCGCTGTGGGGGCAACTGCCGTAGCGGCGGGTGTCCAGATACCACTCCAGGGTGCGGTGGCTCATACCCAGCTCGTTTATGCGCCCCTCAAGCTTCTCGAAAGAGCTCTCGCGCTCGCTGCCGCCGATGATCTCGCCGATCTTGGGGAAGAGCACGTCCATCGCGCGCACCGTCTTGCCGTCCTCGTTCTGCTTCATATAGAAGGCCTTGATGTCCTTGGGATAGTCGGTCAGAATCACCGGCTTCTTGAAGTGCTGCTCCACAAGATAGCGCTCGTGCTCGCTCTGAAGGTCTATGCCCCAGCCCACGGGGAACTCGAACTTGACCCCGTCGGAGACAGCCTTCTCCAGAATCTTGATGCCCTCGGTGTAGGGCAGGCGCACGAAATCGTATTTGAGCACGCTCTCCAGGCGGGAGATGAGCTCCTTGTCGAACATATTGTTGAGGAAGGTTATGTCGTCCTTGCAGTTGTCCAGCGCATACTGCACCAGATATTTGATGAACTCCTCCGCCAGGTCCATATTGTCCTTGATGTCGTAGAATGCCATCTCGGGCTCTATCATCCAGAACTCGGCCAGGTGGCGCGGGGTGTTGCTGTTCTCGGCGCGGAAAGTGGGGCCGAAGGTGTATATCTCGCCCAGCGAAGTGGCGCCCAGCTCACCCTCCAGCTGTCCGCTCACGGTGAGCGAAGTCAGGCGGCCGAAGAAGTCCTTGCTGTAGTCCACCTTGCCCTCCTCGGTGCGGGGGAGGTTCTCCAGATCGAGAGTGGTGACCTGGAACATTGCGCCGGCACCCTCTGCGTCGGCGGCGGTGATGAGCGGGGTGTGCAGATAGTAGAAGCCCTTGTCATTGAAGAACTTGTGGATGGCGAAGGCCATATTGTGGCGGATGCGCAGCACCGCGCCGAAGGTGTTGGTGCGGGGGCGCAGGTGAGCCACTTCGCGCAGGAACTCGAGGCTGTGTCCCTTTTTCTGCAGCGGATATGTGGCGTCGCACTCGCCGTAAATCTCGATTGACTCCGCCTGGATCTCCACCGCCTGGCCGCTGCCCTGCGAAGCTACCAGAGAGCCGGTCACCGCCAGGCAGGCGCCCGTGGTGATGCGCTTCATAAGGTCTTCGGGGAACTTGGCCAGATCGCAGACTATCTGGATATTATTGATAGTAGAACCGTCATTGAGGGCTATGAACGCCACGTTTTTGTTGCCGCGTTTTGTGCGGACCCAACCTTTTGCAAGCACCTCGACTCCCGGGGCGCTGTTCAACAACTGTGCTACTTTTAATCTTTTCATAATTATAGAAACTTGAATTAACCCGTAAAATTACTCGTTTGCGGAGTGATTTCCAAATTGGAATTTGCGGTGCTGCGCCGCCTTGGCCCTTTTGCGATGCAGACGCATCTCCTCATAGCAGCCGGGGTCCACCGCAAAGCGGCAGAAACGCTCGAAAATCAGCTCGCGCGCCAGGTGGCTGGGATGGGCCATATCCTCGTCGTAGAAGCGGTAGTCGCGCAGCTCGTCCATCATAATCTCGTAGGCGGGGAAATAGACCGCCGAGGGGTGGCGCCGCACCACTTCGTCCACAGCCAGGAGCAGGGTGCTCTTGCATATCTGATTGCAGTGGGCCCCGAAAGAGAGATAGCGGATGGGGCTCACGGTGAATATCCACCGCTTATCGGGGGCGGCGGCCACGGCGCGCTCCAACTGCTGCACGCACTGCTCCAGGGAGAGCATCTCCTGCGAGAACTCCCTGGGATTTATCTTGTGGCAGTTGGAGACCACCATATCGCGGGCGATGTGGCGGAAAACCCTGGTCGTGCCCAGCGTCACCACGCAGACAGAGGCGGCGTCGAATGCGTCGGCAGCCTCCTCAAGAGAGGCGTTGGCCGACGAGAGGAACTCCTCCGCCGTGGGGCGCGAAAAGCGGCTGTGATGATAAAAGGAGGTGCAGAGGCCGTCGCATTCCACCACATCCGCAGGGCCGAACGGCTGCCGCGAGCGCATCCTCTCGAATGAATTGGCCACCGACACGGGGTTGTAGACCACCCCGAAGGGGTTCACCGCCGCATCGAAGCCCGCCTCGCGCATAATCTCCCCGATGGAGTCGGCAAAGCACGAGCCCACGAACATCAGGCGGCTGTCAAATCCCAGCCTGAGCGGCAGCGGCTCAATTTCTACCGGTGTCGAGAGGTTCATTGCGGACAGCTTTCTCTACCAGGACGTCGGTCTTGAGATATATCGGATAGAAGGCATCGTCGCCCATAGGGGTATAGCGGGCCACGAGGGCGCGTATCTGGGTCATCATAAACTCGCGGGAGCGTGCCCACTCGCCGGCGGCGGGCTCCACGCCGTTCTTTGCGGCAAAGGAGAGGAAGCCCCCCTCAAGATCCTGAGTGGCGACGAACCTGTCGAACTTCTCCATTGTGGAAGCGGCGGCAATGGCGGCCGAATTGCGGTCGCGCACCTCGCTGGCATACTTTATCTGGAGCCCCTTGCGGTTGCAGTCCACCAGAAAATCCGTCACGGCCACGGTGTCCACCGGCACAAACACGTCGGGCACTATGCCGCCCCCGCCATACACGGTGCGTCCGCCGGCGGTGGTGTATTTGGTCTCGTCTTCGTATTTGATGCTGTCGGCGGAGAACATCTCCCCGCTCGCGTAGCGCTCATATATTTCATATTCGTAATCTTCGCTGTAGGGCTTCTGTATGCACCTGCCCGAGGGGGTGTAGTAGCGGGCCACCGTCAGGCGGATGCCGCTGCCGTCAGAGAAGTAAATCGGCTCCTGCACCAGCCCCTTGCCAAAGGAGCGGACGCCGTAGATTGTGCCGCGGTCGTTGTCCTGGATTGCCCCGGCAAAGATTTCGCTGGCCGATGCGCTGCCGGAATTAATCAGCACCGCCACGTCCAGATTCTTGTAGTGCCCCTTGCCGTCGGCCTTGAGGTCGGTGCGGGGGCGCGCCTTGCCCTGCATATAGACTATCATCTGCCCCTTCTGCAGGAATTCGTTGGTGAGCAGCATCGCCTGGTCAAGGTAGCCGCCGGTATTGTCGCGCAGGTCCACCACCAGGCGGCGCATCCCGAGCTCGCGCAGCTTGTCCATCGCCACCACCATCTCGTTGTGGGTGGTGCGGGAGAACTTGCTCAACTTTATGAATCCGGTGGTGTCATTTATCATATAGGCGACATCCACGCAGTGCACGGGGATCTTGTCGCGGGTTATGGTAAAGGGGATGAGCTCGTCGCTGCCGCGGCGCAGCACGCTCACCACCACCTTGGTCCCCTTGGGGCCGCGCATCAGCGATATCATTGTGTCCTGGGGCATTTCGACCCCCGCCACGATGCGGTCGTCCACCTTCACCACGCGGTCGCCCACCAGCAGCCCCGCCCTCTCGGAAGGGCCTCCGGAAATCACCGAATTGACTATTATGGTGTCGTTGGGGACGTTGAACTGTATGCCGATGCCGTCAAAGCCGCCCGAGAGCGACTCCTCCGCGCTCTTGAGCTCCTCCGGCGGGAGATATACCGAGTGGGGGTCCAACTCGTGCATCACCTCGGGCAGCAGGTCCTCGGTGAATTTGGCGTGGTCGATTTCATCGACATAATTCTCGTCGACATTCTCCAGCACCAGCATCAGCTTGGCCCAGTTGGAGTCGACTGCCGAGACATCCACCTTGCCGCGCCTGCCGGGAAGGGCCCGCAGCACAATCCCCAGCGCAAGCGCAATGGTCAGCACCCACAGCATCGGGCGCAGCACCTTGAAAAACTTATTCTCATTCATATCTGCAAACCTCCACTCCTGCTCTCTGCAGCAGTTCCAATCCGTCTGTTATGCGGTATTCGCGGCGATACACCACCCGTGTGATGCCGCTCTGGATTATCAGCTTGGCGCACTCCAGGCAGGGGGAATCGGTCACGTAGAGGGTCGCCCCGTCGCTGGAATTGTTGCTCTTGGCCACCTTGGTGATGGCGTTGGCCTCGGCGTGGAGCACATAGGGCTTTGTGACTCCGTCCTCCTCGCACACATTCTCGAATCCGCGCGGGGTGCCGTTGTAGCCGTCGGAAATTATCATCCGGTCCTTGACTATCAGAGCCCCCACCTGGCGCCGCTTGCAATAGGAGTTGCGGCCCCACACCTCGGCCATGTCCAGGTAGCTCCGGTCAAACTGAATCTGCTTTTCTGTCATAGGGATTTATGAAACGCTTTGTAATGAGCAAAGATGGGAATAAAGGCCGCCTTTTGCAAGCAGCGCCTGATGGTTGCCCCGCTCCACTATCTCGCCGTCCTGCAGCACAATGATTTCATCGGCGTGCTGGATTGTGGAGAGCCTGTGGGCGATCACCAGCGAGGTGCGGTTCTGCATCAGGCGGGTGAGGGCGTCCTGCACCAGCCGCTCGCTCTCGGTGTCGAGGGCGGAGGTGGCCTCGTCCAGAATCAGCAGCGGGGGATTCTTGAGCACGGCGCGGGCTATGGCGATGCGCTGCCGCTGGCCTCCGGAGAGGCGCGAACCGCGGTCGCCGATGTTTGTCTGATACCCCTCGGGCATTGCGGAGATGAATTCGTCGGCATTGGCTATGCGCGCCGCCTCTATCACGTCGCTCTCGCTCACGCCCTCCATCCCGAAGGTTATATTATTATATACGGTGTCGTTGAAAAGTATCGACTCCTGGGTCACGACTCCCAGCAGGCGGGTGAGGTCCGCAATCTTGAGGTCGCGCACATCGGTGCCGTCTATCCTGATGGAGCCGCCCGTCACATCCCAGAAGCGGGGGATAAGGTCGGCCAGGGTCGACTTGCCCGCCCCGGAAGGACCCACTATGGCCACCGACTTCCCTTTGGGGATAGTGAAGCTGATGTTCTTGAGCACCGGCCCGTCGCCGTAGTCAAAGCAGACATTGTCGAACTCTATCTTGTCGCTGAAGCCATTGAGCGGCTTTGCATCGGGCTTCTCGCGGATTTCGTTCTCGGTGTCGAGAATGGCGAAGATGCGGGCGCCCGACACCAGCCCCTTCTGGATGCTGGCATAGGCCGACGCAATGGCCTTGGTGGGCTCAAGCACCCTCCAGTAGAAGCCGATGTACACCACGAAGCTGGGCCAGCTCATTCCCAGCTGCCCCTTGAGGTTGAGCCATCCGCCGTAGAAGAGCACCAGCACCGCCACCGTGATTCCGAGGAACTCGGAGACGGGGGAGGCCAGCTCCTGGCGGTTAGAAATCGCCTGGCTCACCTGCTTGTGCTGCAGGTTGTCCTTGCCGAACTGCTCCTCCACATACTTCTCCGCCCCGAAGGCCTTGATTATGCGCGAGCCGGAAATCGCCTCCTCAAAGCGGCTGGTGATGCGTCCCATCAGGCTCTGGGTGATGGTGGCCTCGCGCCGCAGGTTGTGGGTTATGCGGCTGATGACCAGCGCGGAGACAGGGATGGCCACAATCGACACAATCGTGAGCTTGGGCGACATATAGAACAGCATCGCCACAAAGCCCACCACCAGCAGCGGCTCGCGGAATATTATGTGGAAGCTGCTGGCCACGGTGTTCTGCACCTCGTTGACATCGTTGCTGATGCTGGAGAGGATGTCCCCCTTGCGCTTGTCGCTGAAGTAGCCTATGTGCAGCGTGGCGATCTTGTCAAAGAGGTCGCGGCGGATGTTCATCATCAGCCGGGTCTTCATACTCACCAGAATCCTCTGCGAGAGGTATCGGCAGATGTTGGAGAGCAGCGAGGCGCAGATGAGCGCCAGCGACACGAACCACAGCCCCCGCATAACCCCCTTGCTGGTGATTATGGTGCCCAGGAAATACTGGAACAGGTCCTCGAAATACTTCACGCTGAGCGAATATTCGGGTTTGACTGTGACCGCGCCCAGGGTGTCGGGTTCGAAGAGCACGGAGAGCACCGGCCCTATCAGGGCATAGTTGGCTATGCCGAAGATTACCGAGAGAATCGAGAGCACGAGATAGCCGGGCCAGTAACGGCCGTAGGGCTTTGCATACGAGAGTATCCGCTTGAAAATAGACATTCGCTTATGATTAGCAAAACGCAGTATGTCAGCATTTCACCGGCACACTGCGTTTGTATTTGTAGTGTTGTTTTACAAATTATTTAGCCTCGGCTTCAGCCTCTTTCTCTACGTAAGGGAGAACCTTGTGCAGCTCTACCTTGAACTTGAGAGTCTGGTTGGGGCCCATAGGGCCGTTCATACCGTAAGCCATATCGGAAGGGATCCAGAGAGTGACCTCGCTGCCCTCGTCGCAGAACTTGAGACCCTTGGTCCAGCCTTCGATGACGCGGTCGAGAGGGAAGGAGACGGTGTCCTGACGCTCATAAGAAGAGTCGAACACCTTGCCGTCGAGAGTGGAACCCTCGTAGCTTACCAGGACGGTGTCCTTGTCGTTGGTGGGGTACACGCCGTTACCCTTGCGGACAACCATATACTGCAGACCCTCGAAAGTGGACTCTACACCCTCTACGGTAACGTTCTTTGCAAGGAACTCCTCGCCTTTCTGCTTGTTGACCTGTGCCACGATCTCGTTGCGCTCGCGCATGAACTTCATCATGTGCTGGCTCACGAACATCTGGTTGAGCTCGGGATTGTCACCCTTGAGGGCGTCCTTGAAGCCGCGGACCACCTCTTTGTAGTTCATATCGCCGAGATTGTTGCTCAGGATTGCCTGTGCATAGAATACGCCGAGAGCGTAGCTGGCGGTGTCCACGGATGCCTTGGAGAGGCCTTCGGGCTGCGGTTCTACAGAGGGAACATTGCAGCAGGATACACCCATAAGTGCAACCAGCGCGCTAAGGGCAATTACTTTAATGGATTTCATTTTTTTAAAATATTTTTTGTAACTTTATAAAACGCTTATTGTGAAGCGCAAATATACTCATTATTTACCAAAACGAACATCCGCGCTGTCAAGTTTTTTTTGTCAAGTTGATTTTTGAGGATATTTTTGATAGCTGGTTAGTTTTGCGAACGATTGATTATGGCTATAGACAGAGACGAATTACACTCCCGGCTTAAGACATTTTTCGGCTTCGACTCCTTCAAAGGCAACCAGGAGGAGATCATAACCCACTTGATGAACGGCGGCGACGCCTTCGTGCTGATGCCCACCGGGGGCGGCAAATCTCTCTGCTACCAGCTGCCCGCCCTCTGTCTGCCCGGCTGCGCGATTGTAATCTCCCCTCTGATAGCCCTTATGAAGAATCAGGTGGACGCGATGCGCGAGTTCGTGCACAGCGAGAACAGCACCGCCATAGCCCACTTCCTGAATTCGTCGCTCAACAAGACCCAGATACAGCAGGTGCGCGCCGACCTTGCCAGCGGCCTCACCAAACTGCTGTACGTAGCCCCCGAATCGCTCACAAAAGAGGAGAACGTGGCGATGCTCAAGAGCATCAAGATCTCCTTCTACGCCATAGACGAGGCCCACTGCATCTCCGAGTGGGGGCACGACTTCCGCCCGGAATACCGCCGCATCAACGAGATTGTGGACCAGATAGGGAGGGCGCCGATGATCGCCCTCACCGCCACCGCCACCCCCAAGGTGCAGAGCGACATCCAGAAAAATCTGGGGATGACCGACGCCAAGGTGTTCAAATCGTCCTTCAACCGTCCCAACCTCTATTATGAGATACGGGAGAAGACCGACGCCAAGCGGGAAATCATCAAATTCATAAAGGAAAATCCCGGCAAGAGCGGCATCATCTACTGCCTGAGCCGCAAGAAGGTGGAGGAGCTCGCGGAGCTGCTCAACGTGAACGGCATCAAGGCGCGCCCCTACCACGCCGGCCTGGACGCCGCCACCCGCGCCGCCAACCAGGACGACTTTCTGATGGAGCGGGTGGACGTGATTGTGGCCACCATCGCCTTCGGAATGGGCATCGACAAGCCCGACGTCCGCTTTGTGATACACTACGACGTCCCCAAGAGCCTGGAGGGCTACTACCAGGAGACGGGGCGCGCCGGCCGCGACGGCGGCGAGGGCAAGTGC
>CAZIUO010000064.1:0-9772 GCA_964542575.1 uncultured Muribaculaceae bacterium | reverse complement strand
GGTAGAAAAAATACCCGCTACGCCCCTTCATACCTTCGCAATTTCTGATGCGCAATCGAATAAAGTTTTAGCGCATCAAAAAAGCGAATCCCCTTTAGGCGTAGCGCAGATGCGCGGCAGAAGTGAATACTACAAGAGTTTAGCGGATGGGGTTTTATGCATTGTGCGACTGCAACAACTTCTTTGTGAGTTGCGAGCGGGTGTTCCGCCCCGATCTCGAGGGGCGGCCGGTGGTCGTGCTCTCCAACAACGACGGCTGCATCGTGGCCCGCAGCAACGAGGCCAAGGCGCTCGGCATCAAGATGGGCACCCCGCTGTTCCAGGTCCGCGACCTGGTGAGGCGGGAGAATGTGGCGGTGTTCTCCTCCAACTACCAGCTCTACGGCGATATGAGCGCGCGGGTGATGAACATCCTGCGCACCGCCGTGCCCGACATCGAAGTCTACTCCATAGACGAAGCCTTCCTGGACCTTGCCGAATTCCCGCTTGAGGGGCTGCAGGACTTTGCCCGCAACCTCTCGGCGCGCATCCGCCGCGAGGTCGGCATCCCGGTGAGCATCGGCGTCTCCCCCACCAAGACCCTCGCAAAAATCGCCAGCAAACTCTGCAAACAATACCCCGCCCTCAAGGGAGGCTGCCTGATGTACCGGCAGCAGGATGTGGAGAAGGTCCTCTCCCGCTTTCCGGTGAAAGATGTCTGGGGCATCGGCCGCCAGAGCGCCGCCAAGCTGCAGACAATGGGCATCAGCGCGGCGCTGGGATTCTACAGCCTGCCGCAGGAGACGGTGGACCGCATCTTCTCCGTGACGGGTCTGCGCACCTGGAAAGAGCTGCACGGAATCCGCTGCATATCGTTTGAGGACATCAAGCCGGAGCGGCAGAGCGTGTGCATTTCGCGCTCCTTTGCCCGGGAAATGACCACCCTGGACTCGCTGGGGGCGGCGATTGCCACCTTCACCTCCAAGATGGCGGAGAAACTGCGGCGCGAGGGGCTCTGCGCCCAGCAGATAAGCGTGTTCATACTCACCAACCGCTTCCGCGAAGACAGCCCTCAGAGCTATCAGGTGAGCAACGCGGTCTTCGATGTCGCCACCGACGACACCCTGGAGCTCTCCGAGCGGGCCGCGCAGTGCCTCAAGAGCATCTTCCGCCCCGGCTACGGCTACAAGCGGGCCGGCGTGATGGCCACCCGCATCGTGCCCAGGCGGGGGGCCCAGACCTCAATGCTGGACACTCTGGACCGCACCAAGCGCGCCAGCCTGATGGAGGCCATCGACGCAATAAACGCCTCCGACGGGGGATGCACGGTGCGCCTCGCCTCGCAGGGGGCGATGGACCAGTTCTCTTCGCGCACGATGGTCTCGCGGCGCTACACCACAGACTGGAACGAGATTATGGAGGTCAAATGCTAGAAGGCCGCTTCCCGGCATTCTCCAGGCCGCGGTGCCAGAAGTGCGGGGTGATGTCCACCCTTTTGCCGCTCTCCACCTTGTAGAGCCGCTGGTTGGTGGTGGGGCTGTTGAGGGGCCCCAGCTTCTCTACATAGGGGCCGAGCTTGATGTAGTTGAACACACGCCAGTAGGTGGAAGGGACTTCGCTGCGGCCGGAATAGAGGGCTATGGCCATATCGGGATAATTGTCCCGGATGTGCCAGGCAAGGTCCAGGAAAGAGCCGTCGTCCTGCCCTTCTCCGAAAAACAGAAAGCAGTTTACCCCAAAGTTGTCGGCGATCATCTCGTCTATCGCGGATGTTGTGAGCTCCTCCCCTATGTTCTTCTGCAGAAACGGGGAGTGGCAGCCGGGACAGCGCTGCGGGCAATTGCTGACATCTACGGCAAGAGATACCTTGCCGGGTATCTCTTCCAACACCACAGATGTCGCCTGTGGAATGTATTTAATCACTTTGTTATTCCTCTTCTATTGAAGTGGGGACCTCCTTGGGATTGTAGTAGCGGGCCCTGGCCTCAGTCTGGCGCATCTCGCTGAATGCGGACACGCGCTTGAGATAGCCAATCACGCGGGTCAGGTAGTCCAGATTCTCGCTGCCGCACTTGGGGCACTTGTGCAGGGTGTCCTTGCTTATGTAGCCGCAGTCGTTGCACACGGTGTTGCGGCAGTTGAATGTGAAATAGTTGGTGCCGTAGTGCGCCGCCACGTTGAGTAGCTGGCGGTATTGCTCGAAGCTCAGGTGCTCCTCTATGTTCATATGCAGGGCGCTGCCGCCGTCGAGATACTTCACGAAGTCCTCTCCGTGCATCTTGAACTTGTCTATCATCGAGAGGCTCGCGTCCTCCGGATTGTAGAAATAGGAGCTGTACATATTGTGCTTGCTGCTCACAAAGTAGCCGTCGCGCTTGTCCCACTTGTAGTTCTTGCCCGAGAGGTTCTCGCCCGGCACGAACTCGGTGTTGAACATTGTCTCCTTAGTGCGGTCCTTGCTGTTGGTCACATTGATGGTCTCCAGCATCATATTCACGAAGTCGCGGTAGTCGTTGTTGGGGGAGACCTCGATGCCCAGGAACTCGGCGGCGTCGGTGAGGCCGTTCACGCCCACGGTGAGATACTGCTTGTTCATCGTGATGAAGCCGGCGCGGTATACATCCAGCATATCGGCCTTGAGAAAGTCCTTGATTATCTCGTTGAAGGCGGTCTGGTACTTGTGCACCGCCTCGGTCTCGTCTATCACCTCGTCGCGGATATACTGGTAGAGCTTGTGGCGGTCATATTCGTTCACGCTCAGGGCCTCGCCCTTCTTCATATCGATGCGCTTCTCGTTCTTGAAATACTTGCGGGCGGCATTCTGCACCAGCCGGTTGAGGTTGATGGTCATCACCGACTTGGAGCCGGTGGCCACCGACGCGGTGCCCATCGAATACTGGTGGGTGGTGTGGTTGTGGCCGTCCTCCTTCTGAATCTCGTTGCGCAGGCGGCAGCAGCTCGCCAGGCTGTCGGGGGAGTTGGATATGTAGCAGAAGAAGCTGTGCCCCTTGGCCCACATACGGGAGGTGAAGTCGGCATACTCCTTGTCGGCGTAGTCGTTGGCGCCGTCGGTGAGCAGGGCCATAGTCTCCACGGGGAATGTGAGCACATAATGGTTGCGCTCTTCGTTGAACCAGTTCATAAAGTGCTTCTGCAGCCAGCTGAGGGTCTCCCACACGGGAGCGGTGCCGTCGGGGAAGCGGAAGTCGCCGAACACCCCTTCGAAATAGGGCTTGTCAAAGTAGCTGATGTTCCAGAACACGGTCTGATAGCCGCGGTTGCCGGCGGGCATGTTCATCGAGTGCACCACCTGCTGGAAGTAGTTGTCGATGACCTTGACCAGCGTGCGCTGCTTGAGGTTGTTCTCCACCACCGAGTCCAGGCGGGAGAGATAGTCGTCGCCATAGTCCTTGCGCAGGAAGTAGTCGAAATACATCAGGAACTCCGGAGTGGCCACGGCGCCCATAAACTGGCTGCTGACCGAATATACCAGGTTGATGAACTCGCCGCAGAACGACTTGAGGTCGGTGGGGGCCACCGACACGCCGCCCAGCTCGCGCAGGCCGCTCTCCAGGAAAGGATACATTGTGATGGCCACGCAGTAGGGGTAGCCGGGGGTGCCGCTCTCGTCGTGCTTGTAGAGGACGTGGCTCTCAAGGTCGGCCACATAGCGGTCTGCCAGGGCCCGGCCGTAGAGCGACTTTATCTTGTCCCGCATAATGTAGCGGTTCTGCTTGATGTTGTTCTCCTTGTAGAGCTCCTGCCCCAGGGTGACGATATTCTTGTGGGTGATGTTGGCGTTGGCGTCGAACTTGGAGCCGGTGGCGGCATTGGAGGCCTTGATGTAATCCTTGATGAAGTCGCGCTTCTTGCGCAGGTCAAGGCCCGAATCGAAGCGCTCTATATATTCGAGCGCCGCCTTCTTGTTGATGGACATCAGCGACTCCACCACCTGACGGCGGATCTCCTGGCTGGAGATCTTGTCATATATATAAAGGTTGTCGGTGATGGAAACGACCACCTCCTCGGGGCAGCTCTGCCCCGTGGCCATATATGCCTGACGGATACCTCTTTTGAGCTTTTCGTTGTCGAATTCCTCGTAAGTGCCGTTGGTCTTTCTGACGTCCATAGTATTTTGGTTTTAAAGAAGTTGCGATTTGGCAAACGGCGGTAAAAAAAGAGCGGACCACAACAGTGGCAGTCCGCGCCCGTTTGCGTTTCAAATGTAAAGTTGCGAAATCTATTCTGCCCTGCGAAATATTTCGGACATTAAGTTTTCAACAGAGTTATAACAATGCGGCAGGGGGCTAAAAAACAACCGCCCGGCAGGTGCTCTGCGGGCGGTTTTGATGGCTCCTCATCTAGGACTTGAACCTAGGACCCCCTGATTAACAGTCAGGTGCTCTAACCAACTGAGCTAATGAGGAATTTTTGCTTTGTTGATTTCGGGTTGCAAATGTATAACAAATTTCATTGTCTGCAAATTTTTTTGACATCATTTTTAACTTTTAAAATTCCTATTGCAAAAAGAAAAAATTAGTTTACCTTTGCATCCGCTTGCCCGGATGGCGGAATTGGTAGACGCGCTAGTTTCAGGGACTAGTGATCGCAAGATTGTGCAGGTTCGAGCCCTGTTCCGGGCACCACAATTCCGATGGACCTTCGCTCGAAATGGCGAAGGTCTTATTTTTTATCCCCCGCGCCGGTCCCCCATGGATGTAGCCATATTCTCCAAGTGCTTGAAAGACCTTCTTCTGCAACACGAAGAGGTGGCGGTGCCCGGGCTCGGAGTCTTTCTGGCCCAGACTGTCCACGCAAAGGAGTCTGCGGACGGCACATTCACCCCTCCGCAGCGCAAAATCACCTTCAGCCCCGCATATAAAGAGGACGACGGCCTGTTCCTGCGCTTTCTCAAGCGCTACCTGCCCGCCGGCAGCGACGCCGAAAAGCAGCTGCAGAGCTTTGTGATGGACCTCACGCTGGACACCGACATCTCCCGCCCGGTGGCTCTGCCGGGGCTGGGCACTCTCAAGGCCAACGCCCGCAAGACCCTCTATTTCGTCCCCACGGAAGACATATTCGTATATCCGGAGTCACTGCAGGGGGAGGGAGAGCCGAATGCCGGCTATGACGCCGCGGACGCCGACTATGCGGCGGACACCACTGCCGACGCCGCAGCAGAAGCCGCCCCCGCAGCGGCCGAGACAATCGCGCCGGGCGAAGACGCTCCTGCTGGAAACGCCGCAGCAGTAGAAGCAGAGGCCGCCGGCCCCGCATCCGGCAGCACGGCGCAAGCCTCCCGCAGGGAGTCGGCCGACAGCCCGCGCAGCATAATAATCGGCAACTGCCTGCTGATTTGCTTCGTGTTGCTGATATTTGCAATGATTGCAGTAACTTTGTTCAAAGATACCCCCTGGATGAGCAACCTGCTGGACCACCTGCTCTACACCAGGGAAGAACTTGAGATATTGGGCAAATGATAGACCGTATCACCAAAGACAGGATAATGGATGCCGCCCGCATAGAGGACGTCATCGGCGAGTTCGTCTCACTGCGCAGGCAGGGGGCGAGCTACATCGGTCTGTGCCCTTTCCACCAGGACAGCCACCCCTCCTTCAGCGTGTCGGCCACCAAGCAGATTTTCAAATGCTTCTCCTGCGGCCACGCCGGCAACGTGGTCTCGTTCCTGATGGACCACGAGCATATCAGCTACACAGAAGCCCTCAAATATCTGGCAAAGAAATACGGCATCGAGGTGGCGGAGAAGGAGGAGACGCCGGAAGAGGCGGCGCAGCGCATGCGCAGCGACAGCCTTCTGATAGTGAACGAGGCGGCGCAGCAGTTCTACCACGAGACCCTCTGGAGCCCCGAGCGGAGCGACCTGATAGGGCTCTCCTACTTCCGGCAGAGAGGATTCACAGACGACACCATCCGCCGCTTCGGCCTCGGCTACGCCCCCAAAGGGTACGACACCTTCACCCGCTACGCCCTGGAGCGCGGCTACAAAGAGGAATACCTCATAGAGACCGGGCTCAGCGTCAGGCACGACGACGGCCGCCTGAGCGACCGCTTCTACGAGCGGGTCATGTTCCCCATATACTCCCTCGGCGGCAAGGTAATCGCCTTCGGCGGGCGCATAATGTCCTCCGACAAGAAGGTGGCCAAGTATGTCAACTCCCCCGAATCGATAATCTACTCCAAGAGCCGCTCCACCCTCTACGGCCTCTTCCAGGCCAAGCGGGCCATCGCCGCCCAGGACAAATGCATTATGGTGGAGGGGTATGCCGACGTGATTTCGATGCACCAGCGGGGCATCGAGAATGTGGTGGCCTCCAGCGGCACCGCCCTCACCCAGGGGCACATCGCCCTGGTCAAGCGCTTCACCAGCCACATCACCTTCATCTACGACAGCGACTGGGCAGGCATCAAGGCGGCCCTGCGCGGCATCGATATGGTGCTGGAAGAGGGGATGGAGGTCAAGACGGTGCTGCTGCCCGACGGCGAGGACCCCGACTCCTTTGCCCGCAGCCACAGCAAGGACGAGATTCTGGAATACATCGCGGAGCACGAGCAGGACTTCATATCGTTCAAGATAGACATACTCTCCAAAGACCTGGCGCCGGGCGACATCTACGGCCGCACCCAGATGATAAGCGAGATTGTGCAGACGGTCTCAATGATTCCCGACGACATAGTGCGCAACCTGTTCGTGGAGAAGGTGGCGCAGCAGTTCGGCCTGCAGAAGGACTCGCTGTTTGCCCGCGTGCTGCGCCTGCGCCGCACCCGCCAGCAGCAGAAAGAGCGCCGGGAGGGATACGAGCAGCAGCGCGCCTCCCTCCAGGAGACCTCCGCGCAGAGCGGCGGGCCTCAGGATTCCCCCGAGCCCTATGCAGAAGAGGCGGCGCAGAGCCGCGGCTCCGGGGCCGCCGACGGCGGATATCTGGCCGTGTGCGAGCGCTCCATAGTGGAGCTGCTGGTCAAATACGGCGAATACACAATCCACTGGGAGAGCAATATGGTCTACGGAGGGGAGCAGACGCCCGAGGTGACAGTGGCGGAATACATCCGCTCGTCGCTCGACGACGACGGCCTGCAGCTGACCGACAGCCTTTGGCGCAACATCTACAACGACTACTACTCCCTGGACCGCACCGCCGCCGATGGTGAGAGCGAAGAGCAGGTGCAGGGGCGCATCATAAAGCACTTCACCTTCCACGACGACCCCGCCGTGGTGCAGGCCACCACGGAGATGCTCTCCGAGAGCCACCCGCTCACCATCAAGCAGTACAACGACTCCATCACCCCCGAGGAGCACCGGCTCTGCAGGGATGTCCCGCGCGCCGTGCTGCAATACAAGATGCGGCTGGTGACCCTGCAGCAGACCGCCGTCCAGAAGCAGATAAAGGAGGCCGAGACCGCCGCCGACTCCGCGCAGCGCGCCGCCCTGATGCAGAGCTTCCTGACCCTGACCCAGGTGAAAATAGCACTCAACAAAGAACTGAAAAAATACTGAGAATATGGAAAACAACTACAAACGGACACTTGTCACCTGCGCGCTGCCCTACGCCAACGGGCCCGTGCACATCGGACACCTCGCGGGAGTCTATGTTCCCGCCGACATCTATGTAAGGTATCTGAGGATGCGCCACCGCGACGTCCTGTTCATCTGCGGCAGTGACGAGCACGGAGTCCCCATCACCATCAAGGCCTTGCAGCAGGGGTGCACTCCGCAGGAGATCGTGGACAAATACCACGGCATCATCAAGCAGGCCTTCGCCGACTTCGGCATCAACTTCGACATCTACTCCCGCACCACCAGCAAGATTCACGAGCAGACCGCGTCCGAATTCTTCAAAAAGCTCTACGACGAGGGCAAGTTCATAGAGAAGGAGAGCCTGCAGTATTACGACTCTTCTGAGCACAAGTTCCTGGCCGACCGCTACATAATGGGCACCTGCCCCAAGTGCGGCAACGACCGCGCCTATGGCGACCAGTGCGAGAAGTGCGGCTGCACCCTGAGCCCCGACGAGCTCATCAACCCCCACTCCACCATCAGCGGCGCCCCTCTGGAAAAGAAGGCCACCCGCCACTGGTATCTCCCTCTGGACCAGTACGAAGGCTGGCTGCGGGAGTGGATCCTGGAGGGCCACAAAGAGTGGAAGACCAATGTCTACGGCCAGTGCAAGTCGTGGCTGGACGGCGGCCTGCTGCCCCGCGCGGTGAGCCGCGACCTCGACTGGGGCGTTCCCGTGCCGGTGGAAGGGGCCGAGGGCAAGGTGCTCTACGTGTGGTTCGACGCCCCCATCGGCTACATCTCCAACACCAAGGAGCTGCTCCCCAATGACTGGGAGAAGTGGTGGAAGGATTCCTCCACCAAGCTGGTGCACTTCATAGGCAAGGACAACATAGTGTTCCACTGCATAGTGTTCCCCTCTATGCTCAAGGCATACGGCGGATACATCCTCCCCGACAATGTCCCCGCCAACGAATTCCTGAACCTCGAGGGGGACAAGATCTCCACCTCCCGCAACTGGGCCGTATGGCTGCACGAATATCTGGAGGATTTCCCCGGACAGCAGGACGTGCTGCGCTACGTGCTCACCGCCAACGCTCCCGAGACCAAGGACAACGACTTCACCTGGAAGGACTTCCAGACGCGCAACAACAGCGAGCTGGTGGCCGTGCTGGGCAACTTCGTGAACCGCGCCGTGGTGCTGACCCACAAGTATTTCGGCGGCAAGGTGCCTTCTGACCTCAAGAGCGAGCCCATAGATGCCGAGACGATGGGGCAGATACCCGCAATCAAGGCGGCCATAGAGGACAACATAGAGCACTACCGCTTCCGCGAGGCGCTGCGCGAGGCCATGAACCTGGCCCGCCTGGGCAACAAGTATATCAGCGACACCGAGCCCTGGAAGGTGGCCAAGAGCGATATGGACCGCACCGCGTCCATCCTCTACAACGCGCTGCAGATTTGCGCCAACCTGGCCATAGCCTGCGAGCCGTTCCTCCCCTTCTCGATGGACCGTCTGGCCTCAATGCTCAATATGGAGAGCCGCGACTGGGAGAAGATCGGCAGCGGATGCATCCTGGCCCCCGGACATCAGGTGGGCGAGGCGCAGCTGCTCTTCACCAAGGTTGAAGATGCGCAGATAGACGCCCAGCTGGAGAAGCTGCAGAAGGCCAAGGAGGCCAACGAGGCCGCCGCAAAGGCAGCCGCGATTTCTCTGCCCGAGGCGGCAAAGGAGGAGTGCGTGTTTGAAGATTTCGAGAAGATGGACATCCGCACCGCCACCGTGCTGGAGGCGGAGAGGGTTCCCAAGACCGACAAGCTGCTCCACCTGAAGATCGACACCGGGCTGGACATCCGCGAGATTGTCTCGGGCATCGCCGAGTATTACACTCCCGAGGAGATGGTGGGCAAGCAGATTTGCATCCTGGCCAATCTCAAGCCGCGCAAGATTCGCGGCATCGAGTCCAAGGGGATGATTCTGATGGCCCGCGAGAGCAGCGGCAAGATGCGCATAGTCTCTCCCGAGGAGAAGCTCGCCAACGGCGCCACCATCGGCTAGCCGCCCGAAAGCTCCGACGCAAGCAGGGGATGGTCTTCCGACCACCCCCTGTTTTGTATTCTATCCCGCCTGCGCATCAGATGCTTCGTATGAAGGGGCTTGGCGGGTAGAAAAAATACCCGCTACGCCCCTTCATACCTTCGCATTTTCTGATGCGCTAATTTATACCTCTTGGTTGTGAGGATTCAGAAGTGGCGCAGCAACGCCGCAGCCCGCCTCTC
>CAZIUO010000063.1:0-9832 GCA_964542575.1 uncultured Muribaculaceae bacterium | reverse complement strand
TCTTGCAGCCTACTCGATGTACATCGTGTAGAGCTTGGCATTGCGCATAGTAACCTTGAGCTTCACGGCGCCATCAGAAAGATCAAACGCGGGAATCTTGAGATCATCGCCGTGCAAAATCGCCTTGCGGCTCTTGCCGCCGCCCACCTGCTCGACCTTGATATAACCGTCGTCGGCAATCTCCGCATTCACATACAACCTGCCGCCGCCCACAATCGGATTGGTGGTGAAACTGCCCGCCTTGCTGCCGGCCTCCACGCCAAACCAACCGTCGGCACGATAAGAAATCAGCGCCACCGAGCAATGGCCGTCGCGGGTCTGCTTTGCCAGACCCTCCCAGCCCCCGATCTCATCGAAATAAGGGAGCTTCTCCGCCATTCCGCGGCCGCCGAAAATCCTCTGGAAATCGTCGCCGGTGACCTCGCTCAGACGGTTGCGCGCAAACAGCGGCTCCGCAAAGAAGTGGGGCCAGGTCATCGCCTCCGAAATCAGCTGATAATACTTCTTGCCGCACTTGACGATATCGGTGTTGAAGCCGTAGATGCCGCCCCAGTAAAAATCGTCGCGGTTGTCGGTGTAAATGAACGGGCTCTCGCCGGGGGCGTCATAGAAATTGATGCCGTCGCGGCTGTAGTCCAGATCCATTCCGGTCTGCTGCATATCGCCGTGGAAATCCTCCACAAACACCAGATAAAGCCCCGCCTCGGGCAGATAGCACACGCGGGCGCCATACTGCTGAGTGTAGGGAGTGTCGCGCTTGCCGTCGGCGGTCAGGGCGCGGTTGTACTTCCAATTGATGCCGTCACTGGTGGAATATGAAGTCATTATGCGGGTGTCCACCATATCGTAGGCCAGGTCGTAGGGGGCGTCGCGGCGCAGAGTCTGGCCGCGGGCTATGAAGCGCACCGTGCTGTCGGCCGAATACCAGCTGTTGCCGAAATTGTCGTTGGTGTTGAAACCGTTGTCCCACATATCCACGCCGTAAACCGGGATGTCATTGAACACCGGCTTGTCGCTCAGGAACACCTCGTCGCCGGTGGAAGTGCGCACAAAAGACCAATAAGTGCGGTAGCCCGCCTTGACGCAGCCGTAGTCCTTGGGGTCGATGTTCTGCAGAATGCGGACATCCTCCAGCTTGTAAGTCCCGTGCTTGGCGGGATCGTAGAGCTCGAAGGGGCCGTCCTTGCGGTCGTTGCAGATCACGGGACCCACCTCAAACACATTCTCGCGGGAATCGCGGGCACGGCGGGGACGCTCATCCACAAAGGTGTAAGGGCCCTCGGGACGGTCGGCCACGGCGTTGAAATACACCGGATGATCGGCGTAGAGCTTGTAGCGGGTGTAGGGGTTGCTGGTGCCGGTGATCACATAGCGGCCGTCCTCTGCGCGGTAGAAATCGTTGCCCACCACATAAATCACGTTGGTGTCGCGGTTGGGCACAGCCTCTATCATCTCGGGCTTGGAAAACTCCACCTTGAGATTCTTGGAGACCTTCTCGAACAGATAGTTGTCCGGGGTGAAAATCAGCTTGCGGTATTTGATGGGCTCCTTGGGAGCCTCAATTGCGGGGACGTGCTCGATGCGCAGCAGGCGCTTAACGGTGGTGTCGCCCAGGGTTATCATCACGGGGTAGCGCCCCTCGTCAAAAGAGCCGATGCGCTTGATGGTGCAGCTGTTCCTGCCCCCCTTGAGCTTGTAGCTCGCGGTGCGCAGAGTGCTGCCGTCGGGATTTTGAATCTCCACCTTGGCCACCTTGGGGCCGTCTTCGGGCACCACCACGGTGAGTTCCGCCTCGGTGGCGTTGCGGTAGATGGGCATTTTGAATTCTGCCTGCAGAGGGCCCACGGGACGCTGCGCATAGGCAGCCGCGGGCGCCGCGAGAGCGAGCAGAAGCATCAGTTTGCTTGAAAGTCTGTTCATAACCTTAAGTGTATTGATATTTATTCTGTGAATTGCCAGTTTGTGTTGCGGGTGGGGGTGTAAGTACCCAGGCCGTTGAGATAGAGGTAGATGAGGCCGCGGATGTCGGGGTAGCGGGCCACAATGTAGCTGTCGGGGTCGCTTGTGTCAAGCCCGGCCCCCTCGGAGAGCATTCCGTCGCCCCCCATCGCGCGGTAGGAGGTGACGGCGACGGTGTATGTGCGGGCGGCATCGAACGCCGAGCCGTCCTCCATCGAGATTATCTCCACGCGGCTGCCGGCGGGGCGGCTCTTGTGCACCTTGTAGATTATGCCCCCGGCGGAGTCGTAGCTGTAGGCGGGGCCGCTGAGGCTGAGCCATTTGTCGTAGGAATATTCCAGATAGTTCTTTACCTGTTCTCCGGTGAGGGAGATGGTGTAGAGCTTGTTCTCAAAGGGGTATATGCGCGAGAGGCTGTTGAAAATCAGATCGCCCGCGGGAATCTCCCCCTGGCTGGAGAGGGGCGCCGCAAAGGTGATGTCGGCCCCCGAGGCGGCCAGCTGCACGGTGTAGAGCAGGTTCATATATGCCGAGGGGCCCTTGAGGGCATCGGCGAGGGAGAAAGGCTCCGCCACAGAGCAGACCTTCTGCAGGGTGAAAGCCTTGACCGCCTCATAATCGGCCGCAAAAGTGCTGTCGAATGCGGCGCAGGGGGCGACATCCTCCATCGGAATCAGCTCCACGGCAATGCTGTCGGCCACTCTCCTGCCCCCTTTGTAGGTGAGGCAGAAGCGGGCGTGGCCCAGTTTGCGGGCGCGCGGCCCGGGATTGACATATCCGGTGGGGGTCTCCTTGTCCATATAGCGTTCCACCCGGGCGCGGTGGTCGTGGCCGCCAATCACAAGGTCCACTCCCGGCAGGGTGCGGGCCATATAGAGGGCGTCGTTTTCAAAGTCGTCGGCATTCTCGTCGCCGCTGCCGCTGTGCAGCGCCACTATCACAAAGTCGGGCTTCTCGCTGCTGCGGACCTTCTCCACCAGAGAGGCGAGCATCTCAGCGTTGGTGCGGAAGCTTATCCCCTCGTAGAGATTTTCGGGGACCCAGCTGGTCACCTTGGGGTTGGTGGTGCCGATTATGGCCACCCTCAGCCCGTTTTTCTCCACTATGGTGTATTCGTCAAAATAGCATTTGCCGCTGTCGCTGCAGAGGGCGTTGGCCGCCAAAACGGGCATATCATACTGCTTGCGCACGCGGTCGAACACGGCGTGGCCCGCCTCTATGTCGTGGTTGCCCATCACGGTGGCGTCGTAGCCCATCCAATTTGCCATTCGGGGAAATATGTGGGGCGAGGCGGTGTCCACAAAGTTGAAGTAGAAGGCGCCGTTGTCTCCCTGCAGGTTGTCGCCGTTGTCAATGAGAATCACGCCGGGGTCGGTCTTGCGCGCCTCGCCCACCACCGCGGCGACCTTGGAGAGCGAATTGGGTTTGGGACTGCCGTCCAGATAGAAGTTGCTGAAATATGCCCCGTGCACGTCGCCGGTGATGTAGATGTCCAGCGTGTGGACCCCGTCCTCCACTCTGTGGCAGCCGGATAGCAGGGTCATCAATATGAGGGCAGGAATGAGTCTCGTCCGCATTTTTAGCTTTTTAAATCTGACAAACTTATGAATAATTATCGTATATTTGAAAAATTTTAGGACTATGGACTACTCGCAGAAGATGGACCACCTGCGGCAGGAGCTGCTCGCTGTGGAAAACGGAGAACTGATTTGCAACGACTTTCAGAGGGCGCTGCCTTCGTTGAAGGGCACCGACCTCTACGGCATCTTCTGCAGGATGCCCAAGGGGAGGCTGCTGCACGCCCACATAGAGGCCACCTTTGATATGCGGTATTCCATCCGCCTGGCTCTGGAGAGCGGCGACTGCTATGTATATCTGGCGGGCAAGCCCTCCGACCACGAATACGGGCAGCTGGCCTACCGCGCCTGGTTCGAGGGGGGCACGATTCCCGAGGGCTGGACGGCGGTGAGCGAGGCGCTCAAGACCCGTCCGAATCTGGAAGATGAGATTTACGGCCTCTGCACATCGTCCACAGACGACATCGACGAGAACATCTGGCCCAAATTCGAGGCGATATTCGACCGCTACCGCGCCATCAACAACTATCTGCCCCACTTCAAGAAGCTCTACGCCAAAGTGTTTGCCGATATGGCCCGCGAGGGGCTCTCGGGGGTGGACTTCCGCTTCATAGGGCAGAGCCTCTTCGATGAGAGCGGGCGCCGTCTGGAGCCCGACAGCTATGTGGACACCGTGCAGGAGATTGCCGCGCAGGTCAGGGAGCAGTATCCCGGCTTCAATGTGCGCCTCATCTACTGCTACTACAAGGGGGTTCCGGCAGAGACGGTGCCGGAGCGGGCCGCCTATGCCCGCCACCTCTGCGGGAAGTACCCCGGCATCTGCCTCGGCTTTGATATGGTGGGCAAGGAGGATTGCGGCAAGAGCCTGGAATATTACCGCCCCGCGCTGGAGGCCGCACAGGTGCCCGTGATAATGCACGCCGGCGAGACCGCCCTGCAGAGCAACCGCAATCTGGAGACCGTCGCGCAGATGGGCCTGAAGCGCATCGGCCACGGCACCAATCTGTATATGCACCCCGCGGCGCACAAGTGGTTCAAGGAGCACGGCACTCTGATGGAGGTGTGCCCGCTGAGCAACCAGCTGCTGGGATACACTCCCGACCTGCGCAAGCACCCCGCCGCCGGCTATCTGCGCGAGGGGCTCAATGTCACCATCAACAGCGACGACTGCGCCATATTCGGCACTTCTTACCTCACGGACGACCTGCTGGCCGCCTACCTCTGCTGGAATCTGACCACCGAGCAGCTGCAGAGGGCAATAATAAATTCCCTGGAGGGAGACGAGAAGTTGATTGCCGACTTCCGCCGCCAGTGGGACGAGTTCGCAAAAACTATTTGAATTTAAAGCTTTTCCGGTGATAGGGGCTCAAGCCGTGGGCGCGGATGGCGTCCCGGTGCTCCTTTGTGGGGTAACCCATATTGCCGCTCCAGCCATACTGCGGATACTCCTTGTCTATCTGCAGCATATAGCGGTCGCGGTATGTCTTGGCCAGGATGCTGGCGGCGGAGATTTCCGGCACCTTGTCGTCGCCCTTCACAATGCATTTGTGGGGGATGCGGCCGCCGTCGGGGGCGGTGAACGGCGAGAAGCGGTTGCCGTCCACGAGTATCAGGTCGGGGCGCAGGCCGCAGCGGCGGCAGATATCCTCCAGGGCCAGCTTCATTGCCTTGATGGAGGCCTGCAGTATATTGATTTGGTCGATCTCCGCCGGCGAGACGCTCTGCACGCTCCAGGCAATGGCATTGCGCTCTATTATGCCGCACATCAGCTCCCGCTGGGCGGCGGTCATCTTTTTGGAATCCTTGAGCAGGGGGTGATAGAACCCCTCCGGGAGAATCACCGCGGCGGCATACACCGGGCCGGCCAGAGGGCCGCGGCCAGCCTCGTCGCAGCCGGCGATGAGGCCGTAGCGGGGGCGCTGCGCGCAATCTTCAGCGGCCTGCGCGCTCGCAGGGCCGCCGATGGCGCCATAGCCACCGCCGAAGCCGTCACCACCTTCGCCGCCGTCGCCACAGCCACCGCCGTTTCCGCTTTTACCGCCGTTGTCGCCATCAAATCCGCCGAAGCCGCCAAAGCCCCCGAAGCCGAACAGCAGCCCCTCCTCGGGCAGGTAGTCGTGCCGCCAGTCGGGCCGGCACCAGTCGGCAATCTTCTGCCGCAGGTCGCCGGAGAGGGTGGCGACATCGCGTATCAGAGAATTGCCGCGGAGGCTGTTGCGCCCGCACACCACATACAGCGGCCGGCACTTTTCCGCGCACATCTGCGCCAGGCTCCCCACCAGCTTGCCCCGGAGGCTGGAGGCGTCCAGGCACCCCTCGCCGGTAATCACCAGCCGCGAGCTGGAGATTTTCTGCGGCAGAGAGGCCATATCGGCAAAGAGGCCGAAGCCGCTCACTATTTTTGCCCCGAAGAAGGCGTGCAGGGCCGCCCCCACCCCGCCAGCGGCACCTCCGCCGGGGAGAGTGGCAAAGTCGGCGGCGCGCTCTCCGCAGCCTATGGAGGCGAGCCACCCGGCGGCAGTCGCGCTCCAGAGGCGCATCCGCTCCTCCAGAGCTTTGAGCATCGGCGCGTCGGCCCCCTTCTGCGGGGCGAACACCGCCGTGGCGCCTTCTGGGCCCAGCAGCGGCGAGGTCACATCGCACGCCGCCAGAATTTCAATGCCGCCGAATCGGGGGATATTCTCCAGCCCGACGGCCTCCACCATACCGCGGCCTCCGTCGTTTGTGGCGCTGCCGCCCAGAGACACGATTATCCTGCGGGGGGCAAAGTCCAGCGCCGCCATCAGCATCAATCCGAGGCCGTATGTGGTGGTCTTGAGCGGGTTGCGCTCCTTGAAATCTATCATCATCAGGCCGCAGCAGCGGGCCATCTCTATGAACACCGTGCCGCCGCACACCGCCATCGGGGCCTCGATTTCGCGCATAAGAGGGTCCCGGGTGCTGACCCACACCTGTTCGGCGCCTGCATTGCAGCGCAGAAATGCCTCCAGCGACCCCTCGCCGCCGTCGGCCAGGGGGGCGCAGACTATCTCTTCGCAGGGGTTGACGCGGGCAATCTCATCCCGCAGCATCGCAGAAATCTCCGCGGCGGAATAGGTCCCCTTGAACTTGTCGGGAGAGAGCAGTATCATCGCTCCAGAAGCCAGCGCGAGAGGCAGTCGAACATATTGTCGCGCGCCTCTCCCAGGGGGTCGTTCGCGTTGAACTTGTAATAGTCGAATCCGAAGCCGTGGACCCCGCGGCGCATCATATGCAGCTCGGCGCTAACCCCGCAGCCGAGCAGCTTCTCGTAGAAAAGCAGGCTGTTATGCGGGTTGACCTCGGCATCGTCGCCGGAGAGGATTATGAATGTGGGGGGAGTGTCCCGCGTCACCAGGTTGGCGGGGGTGTAGCGCAGCAGGTCGCTCTCCAGCGCGGCGGCGTCTTCTGCGCGGCGGGCGTCAACATCGCCCAGCAGCTTGCCGGTGCAGTAGCTGTGGGCGTAGGGGCCGTCGAGATATATCACCGGATAGAAGAGCACCCCGAAGTCGGGCCGGGTGGCCGCGTCGTCGTAGAGGGTCAGGGCGGTGGCGGCAAGGTGGCCGCCGGCAGAGAAGCCCATCACCCCGAGCGACCTGATGCCCCACTGAGGCATCTGACTGCGGCAGTAGCGCATCACCGCCTGCACATCGGCAAGGGGGATGGCGGGGTGGCCGCCCGGCAGGCGGTATTTGACCACCGCGGCGGCATAGCCGTGTTCCGTGAGCCAATCGGCGGCATAGAGCCCCTCGATATGGCCGCAGACGCAGTTGTAGCCGCCGCCGGGGAGCACTATCACCATTTTGCCGTTGCTCTCGGCGGGGAAGTAGAGGTCAAACCGGGCCCACTCGCTGATGCAGATTGTGGCGCCGTTGGGGTCGATCATCTGCTCCTGGCCGCAGAAGCCGTTCTGCTCCGCGGGGGTCAGCGCCAGAGTCTCCGCCTTTTTGGCGTGCACCGGGTCGGGGATGGCCTTGAGGGCGGCGCGGGCCTCTTTCTGAGTGGGGACATAGAGGAATATTGTGCGGTCGGGGCGCAGGTCGGATGCGGGATAATATTTATAACCGCCATTTTTGGCGTCGGCGCCGAGGGATATTGCAATCGCGGCAATTATCAGTAGAAGTCTTTTCATACTATTTGTTTATCTGCTCCAGCCAGCGTTTGAGGTCAGAAAGGAGTGCCGTGCGGACGGTCCGGTCCAGGAAGTCGACCTCCTGCGGGAAGAATCCGAAGCCGTGGCCGGCGTTGTCAAAAATCTGCAGTTCGCACTTTACGCCGCACTGCAGCAGGGCCGACGCATAGCGCAGGCTGTTCTCGGGCCGCACCACGTCGTCGCCGATGCCCAGCACTATGAAGGTCTCGGGAGTGTCGGCGGTCACGTTTTTCTCGGGGCTGTAGCGCTCTTTGAGGGAGGCATACTGCCGTGTGCGGCGCAGGTATTCATCTGCGGTGCAGCCGCGGCGGTCATACCAGTATGCCTCGCTGCCCAGAAGGTTGGTGCGGGTGTCGCGGTGCACCAGGGTCTCGTCGCAGAATGATATCACGGGATAGTAGAGTATCGCAAAGTCGGGACGGGTGGCCGCATCGGTGTAGAGGGTGCTGGCGGTGGCTGCAAGGTGGCCGCCGGCAGAAAATCCGGCTATGCCCAGCTGCCTGACCCCCCACCCGGCGGCGTGGGCGCGGCAGTAGCGCATTATCTCCTGCACGTCGTCGAGAGGGACGGTCCAGTGGCCGCCCGGCTGGCGGTATTTGGCCACCGCCACGGTGATGCCCTGCTGCAGGAACCACTCGGCGCCGTAGAGCCCCTCGTTGTAGCTGCTGACATTCCAGTAGCTGCCTCCGGGGCACATTATTATCATCTGGCCGTTGGGCTGATCGGGGAAGTAGAGGTCAAAGCGGGCATATTTGCTTACGCATTGCAGCTGGCCGAAGTCGCCGGTCATCTCCTCGGTGATGCCCCGGTTGCCGGCGTCGGCGGGGGTCAGGGCCAGCGCCTCCGCCTCCGCCCCAAACACGGGGTCGTCTATTTCTTCCAGGGCCGCTTTGGCGTCGGATACATACAGGAACACCGTCTTGGCCGGCCTGAGGTCGGTCTTGGGCATATAGCGGTGCGCGGCATCCAGTTGCAGGGCCGCCGCAAGGCAAATTGCGATTGAGAGCAGGATTCTTTTCATAACAGAGCAAAGTTACTTTTTTTTCATTGTGGCGGATATTGTTCTTAAATTTGGTTTATGAAAATCGTAATCGTAGGTCCGGCATACCCCTATCGCGGCGGCATAGCCACATTCAACGAGCGGCTTGCCGCAGAGCTCGGCGCCGCAGGGCACGAGGTCAGAATCCACACTTTCACGCTGCAGTATCCCGGCTTTCTCTTCCCGGGCAAGACCCAGTATTCCGAGGGACCCGCCCCCGAGGGGCTGGACATAGTGCGCAGCCTCTCCAGCGTGAACCCCTTCAACTGGGGCGGTGTGGCGCGGCGCATAGCCTCCGAGAGGCCCGACCTTGTGGTAATGCGTTTCTGGATGCCCTATTTCGGGCCGTGTATGGGGTATATTGCGCGGCGGCTGCGGCGGCGGGGCATCAAGGTCGTCGCCCTTGTGGACAATATAATCCCGCACGATCCGCGTCCGGGCGACAGGGTTTTTGCCAAATATTTCGCCGCTAGCGTGGAGGGCTTTATGGCGATGTCGGCGTCGGTGGCCTCCGATCTGGAGATTTTCTCGGGCGGGAAGCCGATTGTGTGCTCTCCCCACCCTCTCTACGACCATTACGGTCCGCTGGAGAGCAAGGCGGAAGCCGCCGCGGCGCTGGGGCTGGACGCCGGGGAGGATTATATGCTCTTTTTCGGCCTGATCAGGGATTACAAGGGGCTGGACCTGCTGCTCAGGGCACTGGCGTGCGGGAAGATGCGCAGTAGCGGCGCCAAGTTGATTGTGGCGGGGGAGTTCTACGGCAACAGCGAGAAGTATTATGCGCTGGAGAAGGAGCTGGGGCTGCAGGGGCGCATCGTGTGGTTCCCGGAGTTTATAGCGGACGACAAGGTGCGGCATTTTTTCAATATAGCCGACATTGTGGTGCAGCCCTACAAGAGCGCGACTCAGAGCGGCATCACCCAGATTGCGTATCACTTTTGCAAGCCGATGGTGGTGACGCGGGTCGGGGGACTGCCGGAGATTGTGCCGGACGGCAAGTGCGGTTATGTTGTGGAGCCGACGCCGGAGGCGATTGCCGCCGCGCTGGAAGATTTCTACTCCCGCCGCCCCGATTTCGGCGAAGGC
>CAZIUO010000062.1:3635-10036 GCA_964542575.1 uncultured Muribaculaceae bacterium | reverse complement strand
ACTCTACACTCTAAACTACCCTACCCGGCACTCCAGGCCGGCCTGGGAGAACTGGGCGATGACGCGCTGCTGCTCTGCGGCAGAGGGGGTCGACAGGGGTTCGCCGCCGGGATTGTAGCGGCTCCAGAGGCGCTGGTGCTTGCCCTTGCCGATGTCGTGGTAGGGGAGCAGCTCCACCAGCAGCGGGGCGGCGGGCAGCGAGCGGAGGAACTGCGCAGTGGCGGCGATGTTCTCCCGGGAGGCGTTCACCTCCTCTATCAGCGGGATGCGGATGCGATAAGGGGTCCCCAGCGAAGCCACCAGGGCGATATTCTCCAGAATGCGGGCATTGTCCACCCCGGTGTAGTGCCGGTGCACGGCGGGATCCATCGCCTTGAGGTCCACCAGCAGCAGTTCGCAGCGGGCGGCCGCCATCCGCACCGTCTCCGGCGCGGCATAGAGGGTGGTGTCCACGGCGCGGTGGAAGCCCCGGCGCCCCGTCTCCTCCAGAAAGGCCTGCAGAAAGTCGGGATGCAGCAGCGGTTCGCCGCCGGAGACGGTGACCCCTCCCCCGCTGCCCTCCATCATAGAGCGCTCCTTCTCCACCTCGGCGGCCAGAGCCTCCACGGAATACTCCTGCCCGCAGATTTCCATTGCGGCGGCGGGGCAGACCCCGGCGCACCGGCCGCAGGCCAGGCAGGGGGCGGATGTGGGCACAATCCCCTCCGGCGTGAGCCGCAGCGCCCCGTTGGGGCACGCATTCACGCACTCGCCGCAGCCGATGCACTTGGTGCTTTTGTAGAGCCGCTGCCGCTGCACGCTCCAGCTCTCGGGATTGTGGCACCAGAGGCACCGCAGAGGGCACCCCTTTAAAAACACGGTGGTCCGGATGCCCGGACCGTCGTGGATGGCGTAGCGCTTGATATCGAATACCAGTGCCACGGCCGCGCGCTATACGTTGGCCACGCTGATTATGTCGGCAAACACGCCGGCGGCGGTGACGTCGGCCCCGGCGCCGTAGCCCTGAATCAGCATCGGATGCTGGTTGTAGCGCTCGGTGGTGAGCAGCACGATGTTGTTGGAGCCGGCAAGGGTGTAGAAGGCGTGGCAGCCGTCCACCTCCTTGAGGGCCACGCTGCACCTGCCGCCCTCCATTGTGGCCACATAGCGCAGATGCTTGTGGGCCGCCTCCAGCTCTTTACGGCGCGCCTCAAACTGCGCGTCGAGGGTGGGCAGCTTGCTCCAGAACTCCTCCAGCGAGCACTCGAAGAACTCCTTGGGGATGAAGCTGACGGCCTCCACATCCTCCTGGCTCACCTTGTAGCCCGCCTCGCGGGAGAGAATCACCAGCTTGCGGATGACATCGGTGCCGGAGAGGTCGATGCGCGGGTCGGGCTCGGAAATGCCCTGCTCCTTGGCCTGACGCACCGCCTCGCTGAAGGGGGTGCCGGCAGAAATCGTGTTGAATATGAAATTGAGCGTGCCGGAAAGCACGGCTTCTATCTTGAGAATGCGGTCGCCGCTCTTGCAGAGGTTGTTGATGGTGTTGATGATGGGCAGGCCGGCCCCCACATTGGCCTCGAAGAGGAATTTGACGCCGCGGTCGCGGGCGCTCTCCTTGAGACGGCGGTAATTGTCGTAATCGGAGGAGGCGGCAATCTTGTTGGCGGCCACCACAGAGACGCCGTGGCGGAACAGGTCGCCGTAGAGGGCGGCAATGTCGGCGCTGGCGGTGCAGTCCACAAACACTGCGTTGAAGATGTTCATCCCCACCACCTCGTCGCGCAGGCGGGCGGGGTCGGTCTCGATGCCGTTCTGCAGATTTTCGCGCCAGGAGGTGAGATCCAGGCCGTTGCGGTCAAAAATCGCGCGGTTGCTGCGGGCGATGCCCACTATGTTGATTTTGAGATTGTTCTCCTGCATAAGCTTCTCCCGCTGCATTGCGAGCTGCTCCAGCAGCTGACCGCCCACGACGCCCACGCCGCACACGAACAGGTTGAGCTCCTGATACTGCGAGAGGAAGAATCCGTCGTGGATCACATTGAGCGACTTGCGCAGATACTTGCTCTTGACCACAAACGATATGTTGCTCTCCGACGCCCCCTGCGCCAGGGCCACTATGCTGATGCCGTTGCGGCCCAGGGTAGAGAACAGCTTGCCGGCGACGCCGCACTGGTGCTTCATGTTCTCCCCCACCACGGCGACGGCTGCAAGCTCGTCCTTACGCTTGATGGGATTCACCGCGCCGCTGGCGATCTCGCTGGCGAAGGTCTCGCTGAGCACCTTGCAGGCCTGCTCGGCGTCCTTGCTGCTCACGCCCACGGAGATGCCCGTCTCGGAGGCCGACTGGCTCACCAGGAACACGCTGATGTTCTTGTCTGCCAGGGCGGTGAATATGTGGCGGTCAACCCCCACGATGCCCACCATTGAGGTGGCGCACAGGGTTATGAGGCTGATGTTGTCTATGCTGGAGATACCCTTGATCATCTGCTCGCTCTTGTGCAGGCGGTCCGAGGCGTGGATAAGGGTGCCGGGGGCCGAGGGGTTGAAGGTGTTCTTCACCAGAATGGGAATCTCCTTGATGCAGACGGGATATACTGTCGGGGGATAGATTACCTTAGCCCCGAAGTTGCAAAGCTCGGTGGCCTCCTCGTACGAGAGCTCGTCTATCACATAGGAGGTGTGGATTATGCGGGGGTCGGCGGTCATAAAGCCGTCCACGTCGGTCCATATTTCCAGCACGGAGGCATCCAGCGCCGCCGCCAGGATGCTGGCGGTGTAGTCGCTGCCGCCGCGCCCCAGGGTGGAGATTTCCCCGTTCATATCGCGGGCTATGAAGCCGGGCACAATGGCCACGGGGCTCCCCTTCTTGTAATCTGCGAAGCACTCGCGTATCAGGCGGTTGGTCTCGGCAAAGTTCACCAGGCCGCGCTCGGTGCGGATGAAGTCCAGCGAATTGTAGCGCATCGCATAGCCCACAGCGGCGGTCACTATCAGCGACGAGAGCCGCTCGCCGAAGCTCAGGATCTGGTCGCGGGTGGTGTCGGGGATCACCTTGAGCAGGAACACGCCGCGGCAGATGCCCTCCAGCTCGTCCAGCAGGGCGTTCACATTCTTCTTGAGCTCCTCGGCGCGGGGGCCGTCGCTCACCAGGGCCTCGCAGGTCTGGTTGTGGCGCACGCGCAGGGCGTCCAGGTGCTCCTTGTACGACTCGTCGCACTCCGACGCCAGCCGGGAGGTCTTCACCAGCTCATCCGTGACGCCGCCCAGGGCCGACACCACGACCACTGCCACATCGTCCAGATTCTCTACGATGGATTTGACTTTGAGTATGTTCTCTGCAGTTGCGACGCTGCTGCCGCCGAATTTCAAAACTTTCATCAGTATGTATGCTTACAAATTATAAGTGCTCAAAAATAGGGGTTCAAATATAGCTCGCTTTGCATTAAGAACAAAATTCCGCCCGAAACTCTTTGGTTTTTAACCATTTTGACAGTGCCAAGCCTATTGAATTTGTCGCAAGCGTTTTTTATATTTGTAAAAAGTACACTTATTAACCGGACATTGACCATGAAAAAATTAACCTCCATAATCGCGCTCGTCCTCTGCTTCGCCTTCGCCGCATCTGCGCAAGATGCCGCCGCGGGCAAGGTCAAGATGAACAAGAAGAACCTTGTGGTGAAGGAGTGGAACGTCTCCGGGGGCGGCACCAGGATCCTGGACCAGCTCACGGTTTTCTCCGCCGAAGGGAAGAAGATAGAGGAGACCGAATATGACGCCGCGGGCCGCCAGAAGTGGCGCAAGCGCTACGAGTGGGGGGAGAACGGCAAGGTTGCACGCGAGCTTCTCTACGACGAGAACAACCGCCTTGTCAACTACAAGACCTTCGAATACAACGAATTCGGCAAGAAGAAGTCGCAGTATACCTACAGTCCCAAAGGCAAGCTGCTCAAGACCAAGGTGTACGAATACATCGTGCAGGATGAACAGTAGCACCCCCACCCCGCTGCAGGAGGCCGCCGCGGCTATGCCCGCCATCACCCTGGAAGAGATGGAGAGCGTGAAGCTGCTCAACCGGGTCGACTCCAAGTTCGTCACGGACACCTCCACCCTGCTCAAGGTGCTGGACGATGCCCGCAAGGCGGGCTACAGCGTCCTGCAGACCGGGGGGTCCAAGCTCATCCCCTACAGCTCGGTGTATTACGACACGCCGGGGATGAAGATGTTCCGCGACCACCACAACCGCCATCTGGTGCGGGAGAAGGTGCGCACCCGCGTCTACCTCAACTCCGGCCTCAGCTTCCTTGAAATCAAGCTGAAGAACAACCACGGCCGCACAAAAAAGAAGCGGACGCCCATCCCCGAGTCGGAGCTGAAGGATTTCACATTCGACGACACCGCCTGCGCCTATCTGGCGGCCCACTCGGCCGTCACCGCCGATATGATAACCCCGGTGCTCTCCACCAACTTCACCCGCATCACGCTGGTCAACAGCCAGAGGAGCGAGCGCATCACCATCGACACGGACCTGCATTTCGAGAACTACCGCACCGGCAACAGCGTTTCTCTGGACGGCCTGGCCATAATCGAGCTCAAGCAGGACTCGCTGCAGCAGAGCACTATGCGCGACATACTGCTGGCTCACCGCGTGAAGCAGATGCGGGTGAGCAAATACTGCATAGCGGTGGTGCTCACCGACACGGATGCCAAGGGCAACCGCTTCAAACCCAAAGTGCGCACTATAGAGAAGATAATGAACAAAAAATTTGACGTGATATGATCGAGACCCAAGAGTTGGGCGAATTTGACCTCGCCGACGAGAACCTGATGGACATCCAGTCCATAACCGACGCCGTGATGAGCACGGGGCAGTCGGTGACGGAGCTCTGCATCCGCTTTTTCCTGAACCTGCTGGTTTGCTGGATTCTGGTGCAGTTCTTCTACTACCGCAAGAGCCGGCGGCGAGACTACTACTTCACCTTTATGGTGTTCTCCGCCGCAATGCTGATGCTGCTCTACATTCTGGGCAATGTCGAGGTGGGAATCGGCCTCACATTGGGACTTTTTGCTATCTTTGGCGTGATTCGCTACCGCACCGAGACGGTCCCCATCAGGGAGATGACCTACCTGTTCGTGATCATCGCGCTGGCGGCGGTCAACGGCCTCGCCCCGGTGTACCGTCTGGTGGGTGCCGCCGGGCCCGCCCCGCATTATGAGCTGAGCGCCGGCACCATCGGCATAATGGTGCTCACCAACGCCCTGGTTGTGCTGCTGATAGCGGTGCTGGAAAACGACCGCCTGCTGCGCCACACCTCCACCAAGCTGGTGCTCTACGACCGCATCGACCTGATTGTGCCCGAGAAGCGCGCAGAGCTCATCGCCGACCTGGAGAAGCGCATCGGCATCAAGGTGAGCAATGTGGAGGTGGGTCACGTCGATTTCCTCAAGGATTCGGCATTTTTGAAGATTTATTACACGCTGGAGAAGGGGCAGACCGGTTCCATCGACACCCTCACGAAGGCGAAGAATTTTGTGGAACAGTAGATTATGAACTTTAGAAGGACACTTTTTGCAGCGCTGCTGCTTCTCGCGCCGCTTGCCTCGCGCGCACAGATACAGGAGAGCGAGATGGACTACGGCTTCGGTGCCCGCATCAGCGCCGAGGCGGACAAAAAGCTCGCCAAGGGGCTGCACCTCACCCTCGGGGGCGAAGTCCGCTCCGAGGAGAGCTTCGCCGACCCCCACCGCCTGCAGGCCGACCTGGGAATGAGCTATAAAATCAACAAATACTTCAAGGTCGGGGGAGGATACGCCCTGATAGAGAAGAAAAACTCCAGCGGTGTGTGGAAAATGCGCCACAGGGTGTGGGGCGACGCCACATTCAGCCTCGGCAGCGGCGACTGGCGCTTCTCGCTCAAGGAGCGGCTGCAGCTGACCCACAAGAGCGTGAACGCGCTCAAAAAGCAGTCAACCCCCAACTCGCTGGCCCTCAAGAGCCGCGCCAAGGTCGCCTACAAGGGGCTGGGCATCTGGGAGCCCTATGCATACGTGGAGCTGCGCAACGTGTTCAACGACCCCAGCTGCAGCGCCGTGTGGGACGATGCCTCCGAGACCTTCGACGACTACACCTTCACCGGCTATAACGACGCCTACTTCAACCGCTACCGCGGCTGCATCGGCACCGAAATCAGCCTTGCGCGCCACCACTCCCTGGACGTGTTTCTTATGACCCAGTATTGCCGCGAGAAGGAGACAGACACCGCCGGGAGCGGCACCATTCTCAAGAGCATCACCTACGAGCGCGGCCTTTACACCAGCATCGGCGTAGCCTACAAGTTCAGCTTCTAGATTTTTCCGCGCAAAAGCAAATCCCGCCCTCTGCCTGATGCAGGGAGCGGGATTTCTGCCTCCGGGCCGCTTGC